>SLBZ01000003.1 GCA_007126095.1 Aquisalimonas sp. | reverse complement strand
GTAATCCTGCCGGGCGCGCCATCTACCTCTGCGGAACCTCTCTATCGGGACTTCACCGAGTCGCAATCCATCCGTGTCCTATACTCCCCTGTGACGAATCCGCGACTTGACGCGGACCTGTGGGTGCAATCCAGGCCAAGTGCGTCCGGACAGCGCCCGGCGATCACGGGGGCCCCGCCGTGCCGTCACTGGTACCCGATCATGCCCGCAGCCTGCTTTTGGTGGACGACCACGCCGTGGTACGTGCCGGCTATCGTCGGCTGCTGGAGCAGTCCGGCGGCCAATGGCAGGTGGAGGAGGCGGAGAGCGGCGAAGCGGCCTGCGTGCGCTGCGCCGAACGGGCGTTCTCGCTGGTGGTGCTGGACCTGGCCCTGCCCGGGCTGAGCGGCCTGGAGACACTGCGCCGCCTCCGCGCCCGCCATCCGGATCAACGGGTTCTGGTCATGAGCATGCACGACCAGCGGGCCTTCGTTGAGCAGGCGCTAAGCGCGGGGGCAACCGGTTATGTGACCAAGGCCAGCGCACCGGAGACGCTGACCACCGCCGTGAGTCGGGCGATGGAAGGGCGCCGGTTCCTGGGCCCGGATCTGCCGCCAGGCATTGGCGGGGACAACGCGCCCTCCGGCCTGGCGGTGCTGTCTCCCCGGGAGTTCGAGATCTTCCGGATGCTTGCCGCCGGCAAGCGCGTGTCGCAGATCGCCGAGACGCTGTCCATCAGCTACAAGACCGCGGCGAACTGCAGCACCCGGATTCGCCGGAAGCTGGCGGTGTCCGGGCCGGCGGATCTCGCCCGGCTGGCAATCCGGGCCGGCGTCATGGAGGTCTGACGATGACGCTGGTCACGCGGCTGCAACTACTGTTCGCCGTGCTCACCCTCGGGTTTCTCGTCGCCGGACTCACGCTGGTCATCCACCACGCCCGCACGGCCGTTCACGCTGAACTGACCTCGGCGGTGGACCTGACCACGGCACTGGTCCGCAGCGCCGTGGCGGACACCAACGGGAACGCCCCGGCCAGCGGCACCGACGACTTGGTGGACCGGCTCGAGACCGTCACACCGCAGCGGCATGTGCGACTTGAAAAGGTCCGTGAAGACGCGCACCGGCCACTGACAGCGGCCGCGCCAGACCGGGGTGCCACGGCTCCGGCCTGGTTCGCGTGGCTGGTGGGATTCGAGGCCGCCGCCCATACACGCACGATTACGCTCAACGACGGCGCCGGAACGGCGCTGCTGATCCGGGCGGAGCCCGGCGACGAGATCGCCGAGGCGTGGCAGGGGGCGCGCGGCCTGCTGGCGCTGCTGGTGGGATTCGGTGCTGTGGCCGCCGTTCTCATTCAGTGGTTGCTGCGGCGTACGCTTGCTCCGCTGCAGCAGCTCAGTGGCGGCCTCGGCGCCCTGGAACGTGGCGATTACACCCGTCGGCTGGCCACGACCGGCACACGGGAGCTGGACCGCCTGGCCGACCAGTTCAACGCCCTGGCTGCGGCACTGGCCCGCACCCGGGAACGGAACCGCCTGCTCAACCGCGCGCTGATGGACGCCCAGGAGCACGAACGGCGGCACCTGGCCCGGGAACTCCACGACGAGATGGGGCAATGCACCAGCGCGCTGCAGGCCGAGGCGGTCGCCATCCGGGATGACCGCGCACCACTGCCGGCACGCATCCGGGACGGGGCCGAGGCAATCCGCAGCACCGCCCATCACATCCACGGACTGGCGCGTAACCTCATGCGCCGCCTGCATCCGGCCGATCTGGACACCCTCGGTCTCGGCCCCGCACTCCGATCTCTGGCCGAGGACTGGCAGGGCCGGCATCTGCAGGTCCGCCTCGACATAGCGGCCCTGCCCCCGCACGCCACCGAGGATACGGCGCGGGACATCCATCTCTACCGGCTGGTGCAGGAGGCCCTGAGCAACGCCAAACGCCATGGGGGCGCGGAGCGGGCGCGGGTTCGGCTGCGCGAGTGCGCCGGGACATTGCAACTGGGCATCGCCGATAACGGTCGTGGTTTTGACGCGACGACGCCCACGGGCGGACTCGGCCTGGCCGGGATGCGCGAACGCGTGCGCAGCCTGGGCGGGCGCATGCGCGTACACAGCCGCCCCGGCGCCGGCACCGTGCTGGTCTTCAGGTTCCCCGGCGCCTGCGTCCCCGCCGCGGTGCCCGACTGTCAGAAACGGGCGGTGACACCTACCATCACCGTGCGCCCGACGCCGGGCCGCAGCCCGTCCTGAACATCGCTGATGTAGAGCTTGTCAGTGAGGTTGCGTCCCTGAACCCAGAGCGTTGTGTCCACGCCCTGCAGCGCGGTGCGGTAGCTGGCGCGAGCGGACAGAAGCGTGCGGCTCGGCACCCGCCCCGAGTCCGCGTCGATGGTGCGGGTGTTTTCGATGTCGGAGTAGAACGCGCCGAAATGGCTGGCCGTGGCGCTCAGCTCCCAGCCACTGAGGTGGTCCACGCCAAGGGTGAAACTGCCGGCGTGGCGGGGAATCTCCGGGACGCGGTTGCCATCCAGGGGGCCGGTACGGAACTCCGCCTCAGTGTAGTTCCAGGCAAGCTCCGCGAACACGTTGTAGGGGGACGGGATATACGCCGCGGAATCGACACGCCCCTGCACGTCGACACCGTAAACGTTCGAGTCCGCCGAATTGACGAACAGTGCGTCACCGAACGCGTCCACGTCATCGCGGATCAGGGTGTCGCTGATGCGATTGTAAAAGGCGGCAACGTCATAACTCACCCCGCCGAACACGTCGCCACGCATCCCGAGCTGCGCATTGATGCCCGTCTCGGGAGTCAACGGGAAGTCCTCGGAGCGCGCCGGTGCCGGCGCGTAACCGCGGTGGACACCGGCGTAGACTTCCGTGGCATCGAAACCCTGGTAGAGAGCACTGATACCGGGGAGATACAGGGTGTTCCACTCACTCTCCCGGGCGCCTTCGTCCTCGTGTCCGGGTCGGAACCGGGTGTGCGCTTCCTGTCGGTAGGTCTCCACTCGCAGGCCCGGAGTAATGGTCCAGTCGCCCGCGCGCATGCGGTCCTGCACAAAACCGGAGTAGGCCTCGGCCTTGTACGTGATCAGGCGTCCGTCCGCCGGGTAGCCGTCCTCGCCTTCGACGGCGCGCAGACGCCCGCGGTTGCCGGCGTCCAGTTTCTCGCCCTCGAGCCCCACCGGCCGGCGATCATCGAAATCATGCCGCTCGAACCGCAGCCCTCCCTCGAAGGTGTGCGCCACGGCACCGGTCTGCACGCCGGCTAGCGCGGCACGGGTCTCGAGGCCGAACGTCTCGTAACGGCGGTCACGGCCCTGCATGAAGCCACCGTCGTCCAGCGGCTCGCCGCTGGTCCGGAAGCGGGGGCGATCGACATTGGTGTAGAACGCCTTGCTGGAAAAACTCAGACGCTCCGTTGCCTGGAAGTCGTGGCCCAGGTCCACCTTCCAGTAATCCACCGAGATGTTGTTGTCTTCGCGGCCCTCGTTGAGGCGGCGCTTGCCGCGCGGATTCTCGTCGAACTGCTCCGGGCTGAGGTTGTTCTCGTCGTAGCCGTCCGAGCGCTCCCTGAAATGGGTCACCGACGCGCCCAGGTCGTGGCGGTCGTTCACGTCCCAGCGGACACTGCCGAAGAAGTCGTCGTACTGGTGCTCTTCGACGTCGAAGACACCGTCGGCGTTCTTGCCCGTGTACGCGAATACCGTGCCGACATCGCCGTCAGTGCGCCGGTGCATGAGATGGCGCTGAAAGGTGTTGCGGTTGCCTCCTGCCAGTTCGACCGTGGTTTCAGGGATCGGCGTGGGCTGCTTGTTGCGGAAGTTGACGATGCCGTGGTTGTTCAGCGGCCCGTGCACGATCTGGCCCGCACCCTTGAGGACCTCGATGCGCTCCAGCCGCTGCACCGGCGGCGTGTAATGGGCACCGGAATCCAGGTAGTTGCTGGCACTAATCGGCGTTCCATCCTCCAGCAGCAGGGTCTTGCGCGAGCGCCGGGGCGGCGCCCCACGAATCCCGATGCCGGACCGGCGGCCCAGGGCGTCGTCGTCGATGGTGCGCACACCCGAGACGAAGTCCAGCGCGTCGTGGAGGGTCTGCGGGCGATACGCCTCGATGTCGTGATCGCTCAGGACCGCGGCCGCTCCCGGCGTTTCCGTGATGTCGTCCAGCAGCAACGCGTGGACTTCCAGCGCCTGCAGACGCTGGGGCACATCACTCCCGGAATCCGCGGCGACGGTGAACGTGCTCGCCAGCAGCAGGCTGGCACCCCGTGCGCACAGACAAGCCATTCGCGTGGTGGCGGTCATGGTCACCCTCCCGATTTGTCGTTGTTCTGCTTCCGAGTATTGGCGCTGGCCGCCCGGTGTGACATGGGAAGTTTTCCCGGGCTACACTGAAAACAGTGTTACGAGAATAGGCGATGCACGATTCGAGCGCACGGCAGCGCATTGCGAGGTGGCCACATGAGCAGTCAGCCCACGGATATCCCGTCCGCCGCTCCTGACATCCCGGACCACCGCACCCACGCGGTGCTCAACCAGCCGGGCGACCTGGTGAACTACAATGCTTACACCGGCGATCAGGCGCTGGTGGAGGCGGTGCGTGCCTACGGCGGCAACTGGGCGCGCGACCGGCTCGACCGCGCCGGTGCACTGGTGGGGTCGGAGCACGTCCAGCAACTGGCCCGCTCGGCCAACCGCTACGAGCCGGAGCTGCATACCCACGACCGCTTCGGTAACCGGACCGACACCATCGAGTTCCACCCCGCCTACCACGAGCTCATGGAGCTGATCTTCTCCTGCGAGACCCACTCCCTGGCGTGGACCCACCCGCAGCCCGGCGCGCACGTGGCGCGGGCCGCCCTGAGCTACCTGTGGAACCAGGGCGAGAACGGCATCTGCTGCCCCATGGGCATGACCTTCGCTTCGGTGGCGGCCCTGCGGCACGACCCGGCCCTGGCCGCCGAATGGGAGCCGCTGATCATGCGCCCGGGCTACGACGCCCGACCCATTCATGCGCGGGAGAAGTCGGCCATCACCGTGGGCATGGCCATGACCGAGAAGCAGGGCGGCTCGGACCTACGGCAGACCCAGACCACGGCGCGCCCGCTGGGAGCGGCACGGGGTTCCGGCGCGGAATACCTGATTACCGGGCACAAGTGGTTTTTCTCCGTGCCCATGAGCGACCTCTTTCTCACGCTGGCCCAGACCGAGGGCGGCGTCTCCTGCTTTCTGGTGCCGGGCTGGCTCCCGGACGGCCGCCGCAACAACCTCCGCATCCAGCGACTCAAGGACAAGTGTGGTAATCGCTCCAACGCGTCGTCCGAGGTGGAGTTCCAGGATCTTTACGGGGTCATGGTGGGCGAGGAAGGCCGCGGCATCCGTAACAGCATCGAGATGGCACACCTGACCCGGCTCGACTTCGCCGTGGGCTCGTCGGGGCTGATGCGCCAGGCGCTGAGCCAGGCTTTGCACCACGCCGGCAACCGCACCAGCTTTGGCAAGCCGATCATCGAGCAGCCAATCATGGCCAACGTCGCCGCCGACCTGGCGGTGGAATCGGAGGCGTTTCTGTGGCTGAGCATGCGCCTCGCCAGCACGCTGGATCATCAGGACAATGACGAACACGAACGCCTGCTGTCCCGAATCGCCACGCCCATGGCCAAGTACTGGGCCTGCAAGCAGGCACCGGCGTTCGTGGTGGAGGCGCTGGAATGCCACGGTGGTAACGGCTTCATCGAGAATCACCTGATGGCGCGGCTGTACCGGGAGGCCCCGCTGAACGGCATCTGGGAGGGCGTGGGCAACGTCATCTGTCTGGATGTGGTGCGCGCCATTGAGCGCGAACCGGAGTGCGTGGATGCTGCGATGGCGGAAATCCGCCTCGGCACGGGCGACGACCGAATCCTGTCTGACCGCGCCGACGAGTTGGAAGACCGCCTGCGGCGGCTGCCCGACCACCCGGGGGAGGCGCGCCGCACGGTGGAGCTGCTGGCCTACGTGTTGCAGGCCAGCCTGCTGCGCCGGCACGCGCCCGAAGCGGTGGCCGACGCCTTCATCACCAGCCGGCTGGGCGGCGACTGGGGGCGCGGCTTTGGCACACTGCCCGAACACGCCGACACCGGGACAATCATCCGTCGGGCGACACTGCGGACGTGATCGTGTCGCCATCGCCTTCGTTCATGCGATCATCATCCGCTTTCAGCCACTGAAGGAATCCGTTCATGAACGAAGGCGTGTTCCGCCGTGACGGCGAGGCGTTCATCCCCTCGGACCAGAGCCGCGGGCCCTGGAACCCCGACTTTCTGCACGGCGGGCCGGTGGTCGGGCTGATGGCTCACACCCTGCAGGAGGCGGCGGCCCGGCCCGATCTGCGGCTGGCGCGCCTGACCGTGGATCTGCTGCGCCCGGTGCCCAAACAGCCCCTGACCGTGGAAACGCAGGTGGTCCGCCCGGGCAAGCGGCTGCAGATTCTGGAGGGGCGGCTGCTGGCGGACGGCAACGAGGTCACGCGGGCATCGGCGCTGTTCCTGGAGACCGGTTCGCCATCGGTTCCGGAGCACGGCCGGTTCCCACCGACCGGCCTGACACCCCCTCAGGAGGACAACCCGCGCAGCCTTGCCGAGGCGGCGGGCTGGGGCACGCGCTACAGCCCCGTGGGCTTTCACACGACCGCACAGGCGGTGGTGCTGAAGGGCACCCGGGGGAACGGCCATGGACAGGTCTGGATGCGACTGCCCCTGCCGCTGATTGCCGGTGAAACCACCGACCCGCTGGTGACCGCCGCCACCCTGTGCGATTTCGGCAACGGGGTCGGCCAGCTCCACCTGGGCGAGAACCAGGGCAGCATCAATGCCGACGTGACGCTCTACCTTCATCGCGCGCCCAGGGGCGAGTGGCTGGGCCTGGAAGCCACCGGTCGTATGCAGGACAACGGCATGGGCCTGGTGGAGACGACGCTGTTCGACGGCGATGGCCCCGTGGGCCGGGTGCTGCAGGCGACCATCGCCATGGGCACGGCCGGCAGCTGACAGCCGCTAGACCTGCGCCGTGATCTCGTTGTCGCACGCCTCGCCACGGTTCACGGCGTCCAGGTTGCTGAGGGTCACCTCGGCGATCTGCGTCATGGCCTCACCGGTGAAAAACCCCTGGTGGCCGGTGATCAGCACGTTGGGGAAGGTCAGCAGGCGCGAGAGAACATCATCGGCGAGGATCTCGTCGGAGAGGTCGCGGAAGAACACGTCGCCCTCCTGCTCGTAGACATCCAGCGCCAGATGCCCGACCTTGCCGGACTTCAGCGCGGTCACCACGGCCCGCGTGTCGATCAGGCCACCCCGGCTGGTATTGACGATCATGACGCCATCTTTCATCTTCGCGAGGCTATCGGCGTTGATCAGGTGGTGATTATCCTTGGTCAGCGGGCAGTGCAGGCTGATCAGATGCGCGGTAGCGTACAGGGTGTCCAGGTCCACGTACTCGCCGCCCAGTTCCTTGAACGCCGGATTCTCGAAGACGTCGTAGCCGAGAATGCGCACGCCGAACCCGGACATCACCTTCGCCGTGGCGACGCCGATGCGACCGGTGCCGATCAAGCCGACGGTGCGGCCGTGGAGGTTGAAACCGAGCAGCCCGTTGAGGTTGAAGTTGCTCTCCCGCACACGGGCGTAGGCGCGGTGGGTGTTGCGGTTGAGGGTGAGAATCAGCGCCATGGTGTGCTCGGCCACGGCTTCCGGGGAGTAGGCCGGCACCCGCACCACCTGCAGCCCAAGCCGCTTGGCCTCCTGCAGATCCACGTTGTTGAACCCGGCGCAGCGCATGGCCACGGTGTGCACGCCCTGGCGCTGCAGCTCCTGCAGACAGGCGGCATCCAGGGTGTCATTGACGAAGGCGCAAACGGCATCATCATCGCTGGCCAGCCGCGCAGTGTCAGCATCCAGGGAGGACTCGGAGAACTCCAGATCGAAGCCGAAGGCGGCGTTCGACCGCTCGAAGAACTCACGATCGTACCTCTGGGCACTGAAGAACCGGATACGCATCGCTCCCCCTCCTGTGATCACGTCAGCCCGGCGGCAGTTCGGATGCGCGCCTGATGCAGTTTCTCCCGTCGCCCTTGGCGGCGTAGAGGGCTCGGTCAGCCTGGTTCTCCAGGGCACCGCCGGAGAGCCCGGGCCGCATCTCCGCCACACCAAGGCTGGCGGTGACGTACCCGGCACAGGCCACCTCATGGCGCGTCACGGCATCGGCGATGCGCCCGGCCACGGCGGCAGCGGCCCGTTCGTCCGTGCGGGGCAGCAGCACCATGAACTCCTCGCCACCCCACCGACCGGCATGTTGCTCCGACTCGAGGACGCTGGCGATGCGCCAGCTCAGCTCCTGCAGCACTTCATCGCCGATGGCGTGCCCGAACCGGTCATTGACCGTCTTGAAGTGATCAACGTCCAGCAGCACCACCGAAAACGGCTCCCTGGCATCACGGTAGCCCAGTTCCATCTCCCGGAGTAACTGCTGCAGTTTGGCACGGTTGTACAAACCGGTAAGCGCATCATGAGAGGCCCGGTACTCCAGCTCCTGCTGCAGGGCCCGCTGGCGCGTGATGTCGAGGATGGTGCCGATCACCCGCTCGACGCGGCCGGAATCATCACGCAGCACCCGGCCCAGTTCGCGCACCCAGACGGGCTGGCCACCGTCGCGCACGACGCGGTATTCGACCTCGTACTGACCATCATCCCCGCACTCCGCGACCAGCCTCTGCAGCCGTTCACGATCCCGCGGATGGATGATTTCCCGGTACTGCTCAATGGTTGGCGCGCCGTCGGCCGGGTCACAACTGAAGATGTCATAGGTCACCCGTGACCACCACAGCTCCCCCTGTCCCGGATCATTATCCTCCGGACGCGCAATCCAGTGCCCCAGGCGCGCGATGCGCTGCGCCTCTTCCAGCCACTCCTTACTCAGCGCCAGTTCCTCCTGGGCTTCGCGCAGCGCCGTGATCTCCACGAATACCCCCAGATTCCAGGAACCGATGGAGGTGGCATGGGCCTGGAAGACGCGCATGGCGCCATCGCCGCAGCGGATACGCACCTCCATGGGCTCGATCCGGTCGCGATCCCGCGCCGCCCGGGCCATGCGGGCCTTCCAGGCACTGGCGATGGCCTGACGGTAGGCGGGGTCGGGGTACGCCAGAGGCCACCAGTAACGCACGTCCGGAATATCCGACTCGCTGTAGCCGATGCGCTCCCGGAACTCCCGGTTGAGGAACACGATCCGCTCGAGGTCGCCGGTACCTTCGGTGATGACCATGGGCACGGGCGAGGCATCGATCAGGTCGGAGAGTGCTGCGGGTGAACTGGCCAGCTCACCCGATTCGAAGCCCCGGGCTGCGAACAGGTCATCGAGGCCGCGGGCCGTGGGCAGCACCTCCAGCCAGACGGCCTTGGTCGCCAGGTCGGCGCCGGCCACCATCGCCTGCTGTGCCGGAGTCAGCGCACCAAAGCGGCGCTCCAGCACAAGCACCAGAAGCGCGGTGCTGTCGCTGTCTATCTGCTCGCTGATAAAGCCACCCTGCCCGTCGCCCGCGCCCGTCCGGGTGCGGACGCCGCTGTTCTTGTGTGGAATGCTCCTACTCTACACCGGGGTTACCACGTTGAGTATCCGCCCCGGCGTCATGCCCCGACTCACCGCGTTCGTCGTAGTCGAGCCAGGCGTCGTAGACCGCGTCGCTCCAGTGGGACTGAAACCAGGCGATGGCGGCGTCGATCTCGTCATCGTCCAGGCGATCACCGAACCCCGGCATGCGATTGAAGCCATCGCGGATGAACATCCGCAGTTCATCCTTCGGATGATGCCAGGCGTGGGCCGTGCCGTTCAGGGGCGGCGGCGGAAAGTAACCATCGTCGTCCCGCTGCCGCCAGTTCTCCGCACCCTGCGCCCGGTCACCATGACAGACAGCACATTCCGCCTCGAACACGGCCTCACCAATCCGGACCTGCTCCTCGGTATACCACCGGTCGTCGGCGGGGTCCGAGCAACCGGCGACGATCGCTGCGCCGAGCAGCAGCGCGGTTGTCGAGCGGCGCGCCAGCATCTATGACACCCGGGATTCGCCGAGGTAGCGCCACTGCCCGAACAGCAGGCGGACAATATGCCCGAGCAGATCGGCGCGCGAGACTTCACCCTCGGTGAGAATGCCGATGGCCCCTTCGCGATGCCGCACCCCCTCACGGCCGGACCAGGAATCCACCACATCACCGAGCTCACCCCCCTTGCGCAGGGACTGCGCCAGCTCCCGCGGCAGGGGGATACGGGCGCCACTGGCAACCAGCAGGTGTCCGCGCGAGGTGGCCAGAGCGCCCCAGTTGCACAGCCACATGTCACCGGCGTGATCCACCAGCCCGCCTTCCAGGCCGATCCCGAGCTCGACACCCGGCTGGCGCACCAGCCAATGGGCCCGGTTCACGGCGCCGGTGCGGGTCTCATCATCGCTGCGCGGCTGGTCGGCCACGCCCGACGGCGCGCTTCTGGCCACCACGGTGAACCCCTGATCGGGGGTGAAAACGGCCTGAACGGCATCGAGCTTGGCGGGGTTGGTCGATCCGAGATAGAGGGTGCGGTATGACATTGCTGGGAACGGTCTCACCTGTCAGTTAGCCGGCGGAGAAAAACACGGGGCAGCCCCACCCTTATAACGCAAAAGGCGGCCCGGACGTAACGCCGCGGGAGGCCGTCCATCAATGCACCAGAATGAACCAGGCACCCATGCCAACCAGGATGGCAGCGGTGAGATAGGACAAGTGCGGCAGATACTGCTCCACCAGCTGCCGGTGCCGCTGGTAACCGAGCACAAGTAGCAGCGTGGGCACCAGAATCGCGACGATCACCGCCAGAGAGTACACCGCCATCAGCGTGAGGCAGTGGGCCGTGCCGGCACAGATGGCGAGGATCTGGACCGGTTCCTCGTGGGCAAGGCCGAGCAGTATGGCGACGATCGCGAGCTGCCCCAGGCCACGCTGATCCGGGTCGCCCAGCCGCGCCTGGGCCGAGGCCTGCAGGCGCGCCAGGGGGCCGTGGCCGTGATGGGCATGACCATGATGGTTGTGGCCGTGCCCCTGCCGGGCCTGCAGGTACTGCCAGATGCCAAGCAGCACCAGCATGCAGCCGGCCGCGACCGATAGCCAGCGCGCCTCATGGAGATCGTAGGCCCCGGCCAGCAGCAGAAAGATCACGACCAGGGCGATACTGCTCAGCAGGTGCCCGACCCCGATGATCAGCGCCGCCACCGCCCCCGCGACGTAGCGGCGTTTCCGACGCAGGGCATACGTAGCGGCGATGGGCCAGCCGTGGTCCGGGAGCACGCCGTGGATCAGCCCGATACCGATAACGGCCGCGATCAGCCCAAGGGTCATTGCCTCACCTGTGCATCTCCAGTGCCCGATTGCGCCGGACGCCCGGGCGGCTTCCGGGAGAGTAGCATGGGCAATGCCCCCTCACGGGTGCACATCGGCCTCGTCGATGGGCTTGCCCTGGGCCTGTGCCACTTCCTCCAGAACGCGGCCGCTGGCGTTCCTCCCGCGCAGGGCGTTCGACAACCAGACCGTCGCCGCCAGGCTCAGGGCGGAACCGGGGGCGCAGGATGGAGCGATGGTGTTGATCGGGCATCAGGACATCCTTGTCCCGGGTCGCATCGTGACGTGGGGGCAGTCCAGCGCATCACGGGCGGCTGATGGCGTACTTCCAGAGGCCGTCCAGTGACGCCACGGGCAGGGCCTCGCCGATGCACACGATGGCCGTATCACTGACGCCGCCGGGCCAGGCGGACAGGCGGCCGACCGGGTGGCGCAGGGCGCGGACCGCGTGGACCACCGCCGGGCGCTCCGGCTCGTCGGTGACGCGCACAATACCCTTCAGCCGCAGCAGGCGACGGCCGTGGAGCTCGCAGACGGTATCCAGGAATGCGTCGAGGTCTCGCAGCGGTATCGCACCATCGTGGTGCAGAACGTGGCTGAAGATCCGGCCGTGGGCACTGTCATCGCCATCGGCGGGCGCGGGCGACGGTGAGCGGGCATCGTCCAGCGGCTGAAAAGCGCCGAGCTGCAGCCACTTGCGGAGATGGCGCCCATCTCCGGTTGCCGGGCCCGTCTCCAGCAACGCGGTCGGATCAACGGCGCCATGCCGGGCCCGGATGACCGGCGCCCCCGCGCCGGCGTGCCGCAGCTGCTGCTCCAGCGCGTCCACATCACTGTCGTCGGCCAGGTCCGTCTTGGTGAGCACGATGCGATCGGCCATCGCCGCCTGGCGCACGGCTTCCGGGTGCTCCCGCAGCGTCGTGCCTCCATGGACGGCGTCTACCATGGTGACAATGCCGTCGAGCCGGGCCTCCATGGCGAGCATCGGGTCCTGCATGAGGATCTGCGCCACCGGCGCCGGGTCCGCCAGCCCCGTGGTCTCCACGAGAACGCGGCGGAAACGGGGAATCTCACCCGCCGCGGCACGCTGAAACAGGCGCCGCAGAGTTCCCACCAGATCGCCGCGCAGACTGCAGCAGATGCAGCCCTGATCGAGGGTGATGATCTCTTCCTCGCCGCCCTGGATGAGCCAGTGATCCAGCTCGGTCGCACCGAACTCGTTGACGATCACCGCAGAGTCGGCCAGATCGGGGTGCGACAGCAGGTGGTTGAGCAGCGTGGTCTTGCCGGCACCGAGAAAGCCGGTCAGCACGGTCACGGGGGTCAGCGCAGCCACCTGTCCACCTCCAGCGGAAAAGTTACATTATAACAATACTGCGCGATGGTTGCCGGCGCAGGGCCGGACGGCGCCGGTCAGGGGTGGAAGTGGTCACGTCGTGCGGTGTAGTCGTCCACGAAGGGGCCCATACGGGATTCATCCCAGGGCTGCAGACCGCTGATCACCACCTTCTTGGAGCCTTCGCCCACGACCTGGTCACCATCGACCACCTGGAAGCGCAGCCACTCTTCGCCGCGCTTGCCGTTTACATCCAGGCTGGCGGTCTCCAGCACCATGTCGAGGCCCGCCGTGACAGCGCCCTTCAGCTCGAACGCCATGCTGTCGTAGAGCACGAGGGGGCGGTCGGGGTTGAACATCATCTCCCGCTGCCGCATCAGTGGCTCGAGGAATTCCGGGAAGTTGCGCCCCGAGAAGGCCGAGTACCGGCGCACGAACGCCTCCACCACGTCGGCGTTCCGAACCACCGCACCACTGCGCTCCACCTCCAGGTAGACCTTGCCATCCAGGTCCGCAATGGTCAGCGGCCCACCATCCATGGCCTCCGGGAACACCAGCGGCACGTCGTCGCCCACCATGCCGCGAAAGCGGAACGCCATCCGCTCCGACACGCCGTAGTAGCCGAGTACCAGGGCGAACAGCAGATCCCCCGGAACGCAGAACCGTCGCGCATCGGCGTCGTGAATCGGGTTGAAATCGCCGGCGACTTCCTTGGCGAAGCGGCTCGCCTGGTTGGCGGAGATCCGCACCACACCGTCCTGGAGCGCGTGGTAAGCATCGAGAAACATGGTCAAGGCCAACTCCCTGGTCGAGGTGGGGATGAGGGTCAAGCGAGGACGAGCGCACGGCCCCGCCCGGCAATGGCTCGGAAAAATAACCGGCCAATCGGTCAGTCACAACGCCGGAATGCCAAATCCGGGCCGCCTCGATTATAGTCGAGGATCGGATATCACCACCCGGGGCGGAGGATGGCAGAATGAACAGTACGTTTCTGAATGACCTGCTCACCAGTGTAACCCAGCGGTATGCCGGGCGCTTCCGGAGCCGGGCGGATCGCGCCGGGCAGGGCTCCGACGCCCTGCTGGAACAGTGCGACGACCTCCTGGCGAGCGACGGCGAGGTCTCCGGCCTGGGCCGTGCACGCACGGCCCTGACCACCTACGACGCCATGGACGACGCGGGCAAGCTGGCGTTCTTCCGCGGCCTCGCCACACGCTACGCCCCGGCGCCGGAGGCCGTGGCCGCCGCCTACGCCCGCTACACGGACAACCCCGACAGCAGCAATGCCCAGGCGCTCAGCGTGGCCGCGCGCTCGGCGCGCCCCGAACTGCTGCGCCGCCTTAACACGCCTCCCGGCCACACGTTCGGCCTAGTACGCATGCGCGCCGACCTGCAGCGCTACCTGCGCGAGGCGCCGGAGCTGCAGTCCGTGGACACCGATTTCATGGAGCTGTTTCGTTCATGGTTCAACCGCGGCTTTCTGGTGATGCGCCGGATCGACTGGACCACGCCGGCGCACGTGCTTGAGAAGATCATTGCCTACGAAGCGGTGCACGCCATCCACACCTGGGACGACCTGCGGCAGCGCGTCGGCCCGGACAACCGCCGGTGTTTCGGATTCTTCCACCCGGCAACGGGTGATGAGCCACTGATCTTCGTACAGGTGGCGCTCACGCGCGGGATACCGGATCGCGTTCAGCCCCTGCTGAACGGCCCCGCGGCGGAGGACACTGCCGACACACCCGCCGCCGGCGCGGACACGGCGACGTTTTTCAGCATCAGCAACTGTCAGTCAGGGCTGCGCGGCATCTCGTTCGGCAACTTCCTGATCAAGCAGGTGGTCGAAGAGCTGCGCAAGGAGCTGCCCGGGCTGACGCATTTCGTGACGCTGTCGCCGATGCCGGGTTTCGCCGACTGGGTCCGCGCACTGCCACCGGCCTCGCTGGACGGGTTCGACGCCGCGGAGCAGGAAGCCATCACGGCACTGGTCCACGGCGATCCGGCCGCGACCCTCGACGGCAGCGCCCCTGTCCTGCGCAAGCCCCTGATGCAACTGGCCACGCGCTACCTGGTGCTGGAGAAGAACCGGCACGGGCTGCCGCTGAACCCGGTGAGTCGGTTCCACCTGGGCAACGGCGCGGAGGTCCATCGGGTCAACTGGCTGGGGGATGCCTCCGCCAACGGGATTCAACAGAGTTTCGGCATGATGGTGAACTACCTCTACCGCCTCGATGACATCGAGCGGAATCACGAGGCGTACGCCACGGAAGGCCGGGTCGCCTGCTCGAAGGAGGTGCAGCGGCTGACCCGACAGGCGAAGGCCATGCCGGTGCCCGCCTGAGACGGAACACCAGAGGCTCAGCCGCCCACGTGGGACATCTCCACCTTCCACTGCAGCGCGGTGGCTTCGACGGGTGCGGTGTTGTTGGTGCGCATCTCGGAGTAGCGGTCGCGGCGGTTGCCCCAGATGTCACGGATGATCGCCGCGAGCTGGGCATCGTCCACGGACGGGTCGCGGAGGGGTGTGCGCAGATCGTGCCCCTTACCCGCGAACAGGCAGGTGAAAAGCTGCCCCTGGGAGGCGAGGCGGGCGCGGGTACAGGTGCTGCAGAAGGGCTCGCTCACGGAGGAGATGATACCGATCTCGCCGCCGCCGTCGGCATAGCGATACCGGCTCGCCACTTCGCCGGTGTAGTTCGGGTCCAGCGGCGCGATGGGCCATTCAGCGTTGATGGTGTCACGGATCTGCGCGGCGGTAATGACGTCGTCGAGGCGCCAGCCGTTGCTGTTGCCCACGTCCATGAACTCGATATAGCGCAGGATGTGCGGTGTGTTCCGGAAATGCGCTGCCATGGGCACGATCTGGCCGTCGTTCATGCCTCGCTTGACCACCATGTTGACCTTGATCGGGTTGAGCCCTACCTCCGAGGCCGCCGCAATGCCGTCCAGCACCGGCTGCACCGGATAGTTCACGTCGTTGATGGCCTTGAACACGTCGTCGTCGATGGCATCAAGGCTGACCGTCACCCGGTTCAGGCCGGCGTCCACCAGCGACTGGGCGTGCTGGGGCAGCAGCGTGGCGTTGGTGGTGAGCGTGATGTCGTCGATGCCGTCGATATTCGCCAGCATCTCGATCAGCTCCGGGAGGTCTTTCCGCACCAGCGGCTCGCCGCCGGTGATGCGCAGCTTGCGGACACCCTGTTCGGCGAAGACGCGCGTCAACCGGACGATCTCCTCGAAACTGAGAAGCTCCCTGCGCGCAAGAAAGGGGTAGTCCGAGCCGAAGATCTCCTTCGGCATGCAGTAGACGCAACGGAAATTGCAGCGATCCGTCACCGATATGCGCAGATCCTGCAGTGGGCGTTCGTAGACGTCCTGCGTGGCCATGAAGCCGCCTCCCGACACGGCGCACCGCCGTGCTGAACCGATAAGCCGCGCTCCCTGCACCCTTGAGCCGGCGATCCGTCACCTGTTCGTGTCAGTGTGACACAGACATGTACCGGAAATGAATCAAACATGCACCGCACTGGTGCTTCCCGTATTCGCAGGATAACAGACACCGGGGCCGCTCAGTCCTGACCCCGGTAACGCCGCACGTGCGCCGGGTCGTAGAGCGCGCTGTCGCGGAACAGTCCCGGCCCCAGGGCCGGCCCCACCAGAATCAGGGCGCTGCGGCGCAGGGTCCAGTCCGCCGTGGCCGCGGGCAGCTCGCCCAGGGGCGCCCGCACCACGGTTTCGTCCGGCCACGTTACCCGCAGTGCCACCGCGGCCGGGCAGTCAGCGCCGTAGAAGGGCGTCAGCCGGGTCACCACGTCCTCCAAGGCGTGCAGCGACAGGTGCAGTGCCAGGGTGGCCCCGGTGGCGGCGTAGGCCTCCAGGGTCTCGTTCGGCGGCATGGAGGACGCCCGCCCCTGGGTGCGGGTCAGCACCACGGACTGGGCCACCTCCGGCACGGTCAGTTCTCGCTGCAGCGCCGCGGCGGCAGCACTGAACGCGGGCACGCCGGGCGTGAGCGTGTAGTCGATTCCGGCGGCGTCGAGCCGGCGCAACTGCTCGGCCACGGCGCTGTAGACCGACAGATCCCCGGAGTGCAGCCGCGCCACGTCGAGCCCCCTGGCGTGGGCATCGGTGAACTCCGTCATGATGCCGTCCAGGGTCATGGGTGCGGTGTTGACCAGCCGCGCATCCACTGGCGCATGAGCGAGGATCTCTTCGGGCACCAGCGAGCCGGCATACAGACACACCGGGCAGGCGGCGATGCGGTCGCGCCCGCGCAGGGTGAGCAGGTCCGGGGCGCCGGGGCCGGCGCCGATGAAGTGAACGGTCATGGCGTCTCCGTTATCGGGTTTTCGGCATCAGTCAGCGCCAGAGCGCAGGTGGCCGGGCCGGCCGTACGGCGAGGGACGCACAGCCTTGCCCCTGGGCCGGCGGCGGCCAGCGCCGCCGCTTCAGCCACGGCGGGCAGGCCCACCGCCGCTTCGGCGAGTCGCGAACGGGTGACCGTCGCGGGCTGCCACACCGAGAGCTGGTCCCGAGTGACATAAACCGGCGTCAGCCCGAGATCCCGGGCCACTGGCTCCAACAGCCCGGCGTGTCGCTTGTGCGCCGGCGCCGCCAGGCGACCGGCACCCGCATGGGCGTCCAGCAACCCGGGCACTTCGGCCAGAACGGCCGTCACCACGGCGGCGAGCTCGTTCCCGGTGCAGCGGCTGGCGAACCCGACCCCCAGGGCAATCACGGCCGCACCAGCGTCCAGATGGTCACCGGCCGCAGGGGCCGCCACCCGTGGAATCCGCCCAGGGGCTCGCTGCGGCTCACCGCGAGGCGAGTCAGCTCGCCACCCCAGCGCGCAACCGCATCCGCGAGCACGGCATCTCCCTCCACGGTCACGCTGTTGGCCACCAGACGGCCCCCGGACGGCAGCGCCTCGTGGCAGGCGGTCAGCAGGCCGACCGTGGTCAGGCCGCCGCCCACGAATACCGCATCAGGCCGCGGCAACCCGGCCAGCGCTTCAGGCGCCCGGCCATTGACGCAGGCAAGATCGGGCACACCGCAGGCCCGGGCATTGGCCTGAACGCGCTGCGCACGATCCGGATCCGGCTCGACCGCGACGGCGTGGTTGTGCGCGTCCACCAGCATCCACTCGATGCCGATGGCGCCGGAGCCGGCACCCACATCCCAAAGCGTCTCGCCGCGGCGTGGGGCCAGTTGCGCCAGGGTCACGGCACGCACCTCACGCTTCGTGATCTGGCCGTCGTGCTCGAACAGCGCGTCCGGCCGCCCCGCCGTCGCCGGCAACACCCGCGCATCGGGGGCCGACTCGCAGGCAATGGCGATGGTGTTGAGATCCGCCGTACGCGTCTGGCTCCAGGCCGCCGCCGTGGCCTCGACGCGCTGCTCCACCTCGCCGCCGAGGTGCTCCAGCACGGTCAGCGTGGACGCCCCGAAGCCGTTGGTGCGCAGCAGCTCGGCCAGCGCCGCTGCGGTGGTGCCATCCCAGCTCAGCACCAGCAGGCGCGCACCGGGCTGCAGCCACGGTCGCACCCGGTCCAGGGCACGACCATGTGCGGACAGGCAGCGGGTTATCTGCAGCGGCCAGCCCATGCGTGCCGCCGCGAGGCTGAAGGCGGACGGCACCGGGTGAACCGTCATCTCCGCCGCCGGCACCTCGTGCGCCAGGGTGGCGCCGATGCCGTACCAGAAGGGGTCCCCGGTTGCGAGCACACACACGGGGCGACCGCGACGGTCCCGGATCCACGGCAGGGCATCGCTCAGGGGCGATGGCCAGGCGATGCGCGCCTGCCCCTCACGGGCCGGGACCAGATCCAGATGGCGCTGGCCGCCGAACAGAGAGTCCGCCCCGGACAGCGCTTCCCGGGCGGCCGGCGCTAGACCGTCGACGCCGTCCTCGCCGATGCCGATAATGGTGAGCCAGGGGGTGTGAACTGGGCCAGTCACGACAGCCTCCCCGACACACCACCCAGCCCCGTAGGAGCGGCGCAAGCCGCGACCTGATTGGGGATAATACCTTCGGTCGCGGCTTGTGCCGCTCCTACGGGCCGGTCGAGACGTTTGCAACCCAGGCCCAGCGCGGG
Organism: Aquisalimonas sp.; assembly: GCA_007126095.1. Classification (GTDB taxonomy): domain Bacteria; phylum Pseudomonadota; class Gammaproteobacteria; order Nitrococcales; family Aquisalimonadaceae; genus Aquisalimonas. The sequence goes on along the minus strand of SLBZ01000003.1, from coordinate 61,520 downwards.
AGCACTATCATGCAGGTCCTCATCCTTGCCGGCACCAGCGACGGCAATGCCCTGGCAACGGCGCTGGCCGGGCACCCGGTGATCCGGGCACAGGCATCGCTGGCCGGCCGCACGCGCACACCCGGCAACCTGCCGGTGTCCCACCGCGTCGGCGGATTCGGCGGTGCCGAGGGCCTCGCAACCCACCTGCGCGCTGACGGCATCGATGCGCTGGTGGATGCAACCCACCCCTTCGCCAGTGGCATCACGGCCAACGCCGCCGCGGCCGCGCGGCAGACGGGCATTCCCCTGGCCATCCTGCGACGGCCACCGTGGACGCCCGGCCCGGGCGATCACTGGCTGCCGGTGCCGGATCTCGGCACCGCCGCCGACGCCCTGCAGGACCTCGGTCACCGGGTGCTTGTCACCACCGGCCGGCAGGAACTCGCGGCCTTCGAACGCACGCCGGAGAAACACTACGTCATCCGCACCATCGATCCGCCCGAGCCGCCACCGACTCTGCCCGACGCCGTCTACCTGCAGGCGCGCGGCCCGTTCCGGCTGGCGGACGAGCAGACACTGATGGCCGGGCACGGCATCGACGTGCTGGTGTCCAAGGCAAGCGGCGGCGATGCCACCTGCGCCAAGCTCGGCGCCGCAAGGGCGCTGGGCATCCCGGTGGTGATGGTAGAGCGACCACCGGAGCCCGTCGGCGTGCCGGCATTCACCGACGCCGCAGACGTTGTCCGCTGGCTGGAGGGACTGCGTCGGTAACGGCCCCGCCGGGCCGCGGTTGGTGGACCTGAAGGTCCACCCTACGGGTCCTAACGGCCCCGCCGGATACCACGGGGGGTGCGCTGGGCGGGGTGTCGTCATGTGCGCTCCTCCGGATAGTACCGCGACGTATACACGTAACGCCGGCCGCCGCGGTCGATCACGCGCGTTGTGGACGCTCCCACCAGCACCAGGGTGCGCATGTCCGCATCGGCCGGGTTGACGTCGGCAAGCGTGGTCAGGTGCACGCGCTCGCTCTCGCCCCGACCGACCGCCGTCGCCAGCACCACCGGCGTGTCCGGCGCATGCACCGACCGCAGCACATCCAGCGCGGCGCCCAGCTGCCAGGGTCGTGCCTTCGAGATCGGGTTGTAGAAGGCCATGGCGAAGTCACCCTCCGCTGCGAGGCGGATGCGCCGCTCCACCAGCGACCACGGCTTGAGATTGTCCGACAGGGACAGCACACAGAAGTCGTTGCCCAAGGGCGCGCCAAGCCTGGCCGCGGCCGCCTGCATGGCGGAGACGCCGGGTTCGACGGTGATCTCCACCGCGGACCACCGGCCGTCGCGGTCGGCATCCAGAGCTTCCATCACCGCCGCAGCCATGGCGAACACCCCGGGGTCACCACCCGAGACCACCGCCACCCGGCCGCCTTCACGGGCCAGATCCAGGGCGTGCCGGGCACGGTCCAGCTCCTCGCGGTTGTCGGAGACGTGCCGACGGGCTGCGGCGGTGCCCACCCGGTCCACGTAAGGCCCGTAACCGACCAGGTCCGTCGCGTCCTGCAGCGTGTGCGCCGTCTCCGGAGTGAGCCACTCCGGCCCCGCCGGGCCGACACCCACCACCCGCAACCAGCCCTCACTCATCGCCGCTCCCCCATGCCGGGCACCACGATCATGGAGAAATAGGGCGCCTTGTCCACGCTGGCCTCCGGAAGCCGGCAGCAGTACTCGGCCGCCATGCTGGAGCGCTCCACGTACCAGGCGCGCTGGCACATGCCCAAGCGCTCGAGCACGGCCACGATGCGGTCGAGATTGCTGCCCACCTTCATGATCACCGCGGCATCAACGCTGGAGAGGCGTTCATGGAGCGCATCGTCCGGGAGCGTACCGGGGACCACCGAAAGCACGTCGTCACGCATGGTCAGGGGGGTGGGCAAGAGCGCAGCACTGCTCATGATCGACGGGACGCCCGGGATGATCGTGGAGGGGAAGCGGTCCTTGAGGCGCAGGTAGACGTGCATGAAGGAGCCGTAGAAGAACGGGTCGCCCTCGTTGAGGACGACCACCGAGCGGCCCGCGGCAAGATGCCCGGCCAGCATGTCGGCGGAGGCATCGAAGAACGCCTCGATGCGGTCCCGGTAGGCCTGCGAGGTATGCGGCAACTCCGTGGTCACCGGATAGACCATAGGCTCCTCGCGCTGCTGGTCATGGATGTGGGCGTCGGCGATGTCGCGCGCGTTGCCCCGTTTGCCGCGCTTGCAGAAATAGGCCACCACGTCCGCCGAGGCGATCAGCCGCGCGGCTTTCAGGGTCATGAGCTCCGGGTCACCCGGCCCCGTACCGATGCCGTAGAACCGGCCACCTTCAATACTGTTCAGGGTTGTCATGCGTTCACCACCGATCCGTTGCCAGCGCGTTCACCGCCGCGGCCGCCATGGCACTGCCTCCCCGGCGACCGAACACCGTCAGGTATTCGATATACGGCGCGCGGGCCGCCAGCGCCTCCTTGCTCTCGATCGCGCCGACAAAGCCCACGGGAATGCCAAGCACGGCCGCGGGTCGCGGTGCGCCGGCGTCGAGCATCTCCAGCAGGCGAAACAGCGCCGTCGGCGCATTGCCGATGGCCACCACGGCGCCGTCGAGCTGATCCCACCAAAGCTCCATGGCCGCCGCCGAGCGGGTATTGCCGATGCGCTCGGCCAGCGCCGGCACCCGTTCGTCCCGAAGGGTGCAGACCACCGGATTGTCCGCCGGAAGCCGCGCACGGGTGATACCGTGGGCGACCATCTGGCTGTCGCACAGAATGGGCGCACCGGCATCCAGGGCGTTCCGTGCGGCCGTCGCCACACCGGGCGAGAAGCCCACATCGGCGGCCAGATCGGTCATACCGCAGGCGTGAATCATGCGCACCACCGCCGGCACCACGCGCTCCGGGAATCGCGTCAGGTCGGCCTCGGCCTGAATGATGGCGAACGATTCCCGATAGATGGCCGGGCCGTCCTTGATGTAGTCGTGCTGCACGCTGTCAGGCATGACTGCTCTCCTCCTCCACGCGCCGGACCACATCATTGCGGCCCAGCCGGTTGATCACGTCGTTCAGGGATTCCCGGGGTGTGCGCCGCTCCCCGGCATACACCGCATCCAGCGCCATCAGGCGGCGATGCACGCCCGCCAGTGGCATCGCAGGCCAGTCCGGCATGGCGCCGACGCCGCCTGACAGCGTCAGGGCGTAGCGCTCTCCGTCCGCCACCAGCATGGCGGCCGCCCGCACCGGCGCACCGCAGCCCTTGCCACAGCCGGAGACGTGCAGCCGCTCGCCGGCAGCCAGCAGTGTCGGCATGGCCGCCTCCAGAGCCAGGGCATCGTTCCGGGTCGCGGTGGTACCGGACGCACAGCCTGGCGCGCCGACGCAGGCACCGAGCCCGAGGCGGGCATCGGCCGGTTCGGTGATGGCACCCAATGCAGCCAGGGGCTCCAGCGCGGCGGCGCTGACCCCCGCGAGCAGAACACTGCGCCAGGGCGTCAGCCGCAGCGTGGGTGTGCCGCTTGCCGCCGCGTGCAGCTCCGCCACCACTGCCAGCTGCCGCAGCTGCGCTGCATTGAGCGCACCGAACGGGAACGCTGCGTGTACCCAGACCCCGTGCGGCGCAACTCCCGGTGCCGGAGGCCCCACCGCGGGCACGGGCACCGTGCCGGCGGGCTCGGCCAGCTCAGCCAGCGCATCCTGGAACGGCGCGGCGCCGCGCTCGGCCAGGGCCGCAGCCATCCGCCGCGGCGGGTTGTCGTCCAGCAGTCGCGCCAGCACGCGCCGGGCCGCAACGGCGGCCTGCTCCGGAGCAACCCGTCCCAGCGGCACCGCGTCCGCCGCTCGGCCGCCAATGCTCAGCAGATAGCGCACGCCACCGTGATCACAGGTCACGGCGTCCAGGCGCAGGTCGGCATGGACACCGGCGATCCCCGCCGCGCCACCCCCATCCACGACCACGCCGGTCTTGGCCGGCAGGCGGTGAAGTGCGGTGTCGGCGGCAATGGCATCGGCCACGGCCCGCGCCACCGGCGTGATATCCGCGACGGCATCCGGGTCCAGGTCGGTCGCGGGGGCGGACAGCACGTTGCGTACCGCCTCACGGTCGGGGTCACTGTCGGCGACGCCGGCCGCCACGAGGGCGGTTTGGGCGCCCATCAGGGTTGCGGGGCGCACCCCACGCAGCTGCAGGTTGCCACGGACGGTGAGTTCCAGTGCGCGATTGCCGTGTTCCTCGGCCACCTGCGCCACGGCGCCCACCTGCGCTGGCGTCCAGCCACCGATGGGATGGCGCAGGCGCAGCAGCAGCCCGTCGCCACTGGCCATGGGCGCGGCCACCCCCGGGCATACACCGCGCACGGCGCCGTTATGGTTGGCGCGCGCCCCACTCATGGTTTCACCCGTGTGCCCCGGGCCACCAGCGTCAGGGCCACGGTGCCAACGATGGCGGTGGCCACACCGAGCATGGCAAACGTGGCCCACCAGGGCACCGCACTGGTGCCGAGCAGGCCGTGGCGGAAGCCCTCGATCAGGTAGTACATGGGGTTGGCCAGTGACAGGCTCTGCCACGGCTCGTCCAGGCGGCTGACGGGATAGAACAGCCCGCCCAGGTAGATCAGCGGTGTCAGCACGAAGGTGGTGACCACTGAGGTGTGGTCAAAGGTGCGTGCATAGATGCCGTTGATGAGCCCGGCGAAGGAGAACAGCAGCGCGGCGAGCACCGCCATGCCGGCAATGGCCGCCGGGTGGTGGAACTGCAGCCCGGTCAGTGGCAGCGCCAGCGCGGCCACCAGCAGCCCCACCAGCAGTCCGCGCAGTACGCCGCCGGTGACGAAACCGGCAACGATCAGCCACGGTGGCATGGGCGCCACCAGGACCTCCTCAATGTGACGCTGAAGCTTGGCGCCGAAAACCGCCAGGGTCACGTTGCTGTAGGCGTTGGTGACCACTGCCAGCATCACCAGACCGGGCATCAGGAACTCCGTGTAGCCCACGCCGCCGAAGGTGCCGATCTCCCGCCCCACGAGCTGGCCAAGCACCACGAGAAACAGGGCCGCGTTCACCACCGAAGGCAACAGTGTCTGGATCCAGGTGCGCACAACGCGGCGAAGCTGCTTCACGACCATGCCGCGATAGGCATTCCAGTAGAGCGCCGCTGTCATGCCGGTGCCTCCTGCCGTCCGCGCAGGCGCTCCAGGAACAGCTGCTCCAGCCGATTGCTCTTGTTACGCAGACTGGTCACCTGCACCCCCGCTTCGGTGAGCGACGCGAACAGGGTGTTGAGATGCCGGCCTCTGGGCACGTCCACCTCCAGGGTGCGCGCATCCACGGCGCGGACCGTGACGCCATCGAGACGGAGCGGTTCCGGGCAATCGACGGCCAGATCCAGTACCAGGGTGTCGTGGTCCATCCCCTGCAACAGGGCTCCGGGGCCGCCGCGGGCGATGAGGCGACCGTCGTCGATGAAGGCGAGATCGTCGCAAAGCTGCTCCGCCTCCTCCAGGTAGTGTGTGGTCAGCAGCACCGTGGTGCCGGCGGCGTTCAGCCGCTGCAGCACGGCCCAGAGGTCGTGGCGAGCCGCAACATCCACACCGGCGGTGGGCTCGTCCAGCACCAGCAGCCGCGGCTCGTGCGCCAGGGCACGGGCGATCATGAGCCGCCGCTTGAGGCCGCCGGACAGCCCCCAGGCGGTCTGCCGTGCGCGATCGGCCAGCCCCATCAGGGACAGGACGGCATCGGTGCGCTGCCGTGCGCGGCGCGGCGACAACCCGTAGTAGGCCGCCTGGGTGGCGACGATCTCGGCCACCGGTTCAAAGCTGTTGAAGTTCACCTCCTGGGGGACCAGGCCGATGAGCCGCCGCGCGGCAACCGGCTCCCGTGCCAGATCGTGGCCGAACACGCGCACCGTGCCCTGTTCCAGCCGCACCAGCGAGGTCAGCAGGCCGATCAGCGTGGTCTTGCCGGCCCCGTTGGGGCCGAGCAGGCCAAAGAAACAGCCAGCATCCACCGTGAGATCCACGCCCGCGAGACCGGTGCGACCGCTGGCGTAGTGTTTGGTCAGGCCTTCCAGCGCGATTGCCGGCGCGCTCATGCCGCCACCCCCGTGGTCGCCGTACCCACCAGACGACCGCCCCGATCCACCGCGCAGACGTCCAGCATGACGGCATCGGGCAGCGTGCGCCGGGCCTGATCATAGGCGCGGGCACAGATGCGGTCCGCCAGGGGAATCCCTGCGCTCTGGCACAGGGACAGGGCCTCGATGCTGGTATTGCAGGCGGTCATGCGCATGCGCAGGTGGGTATCGGCGCCCAGAGCGGCCGCTTCGCCGGCGAGGCGGTCAAGGTCGATGGCGCACTTGCGGCTGTGGGTATCGGCGTGGCCGGCGGCGAACTTGCTGAGCTTGCCGAAGCCGCCGGCCAGGGTGACCCGTGGCACCGGATGGCGTTTGATGTACTTGAGCACGCCACCGATCAGGTCGCCCATCTCGATCAGCGCCATGTCACCAAGGCGGTAGCGGGCACGAGCCATGGCCTCGCTGGAGCCACCGGTACAGCAGGCGATGTGGGTGATGCCGTTGGCGCGGGCCACGTCGATGGACTGGTGAATGGAGGCGATATAGGCAGCGCACGAGAACGGTCGCACGATTCCGGTGGTGCCCAGGATCGACAGCCCGCCCTGAATGCCGAGACGTCCGTTCATGGTGCGCTCGGCGATGCGCTCGCCATTGTCGACACCCACGAAGACCGAGAATCCGCCCCGGTAATCGAGGGCGGCGGCACACTCGAGGAGATGATCGGTCATCATGCGCCGGGGCACCGGGTTGATGGCCGGCTCGCCCACCGCGACGGGCAGACCGGAGCGGGTGACAACCCCCACGCCAGCGCCGGCATGGAACGTGAGCCCCGCCTCCCTGCGCGGCTCGGCATGCGCCCACACCCGGGCTCCGTGGGTGGCATCGGGATCATCCCCCCCGTCCTTGATGACCCCCGCCTCCGCGCCATCCCCGGTGCGCCGGAGATCATTCAGGACCAGCTCGACGCGCTTGCCCTTGGGCAGGACGACTGTCTGGCGCTCGCCCACGTGATCCCCCAGCGCCAGACGGGCGGCCGCGGTCGCCGCGGCCGTCGCGCACACCCCGGTGGTGAGACCGGTGCGCAAGGGACCGCCGCCGTCACGGCTTTCCGGGCGCATGGAGGGCGCGCCGGTGGCTGATTGTGGCTGCTGCGTGTCGGTCACGTCTCGCGGTCCCTCGTCAGATGATCGCGCGACGGGTGCAGAGGCTGGGTGGGTACCGATCAGCGGGACAGGTGTTCACCACCCGGTTCCGCCGCACCCCGCGGCACCAGGGAATTCAGGCCGGTCTCCGGGCTGGTGGTGTAGGGTCCTTCCCCGGCGGATCGCCTTCCCGACGCACCCGTGCGGGCGTCGTCAGTGGCCTGTGATCCGGTCGTCACCACTTACCGTTGCGGGGGCAGCGCCGGCCTTGCACGCGACGCGTGCGCACCGGCTTCCCGATTATCCCCAATTGCACGCGGGGCACCTGAAGCTGGCTGTACCTTATGGGACCCCCTTGGGGTGGTCAACCGGAGACAAATGAACTGAATTGATACAGACTCTATGCAACACCTAACCATCATCAATGAGCCTACGGGTAGGATGACATGACCGGGAACGACGCACAGGACCGGACGGTGGATCCGGACGAACTGGCGCGCTATCGCGCGCTGGCGGCGATGTGGTGGCAGTCCGATGGCAAGCTGTGGCCCCTCCATGTGCTGAACACGCTGCGAACCGGCTACATCCGTGACCGGCTGGCGGAGCAGTATGATCGTGACCCGGCCGAGCCGGCACCACTCGCCGGTCTGCGCATGCTCGACATCGGCTGCGGCGGCGGGCTGCTCAGCGAGGCCATGGCCAGGCTCGGGGCCACGGTTCACGGGGTGGACGTGTCCGACAGCAACATCCGGGTCGCCCGCCTGCACGCCCGCGAACAGGGTCTGGACATCACGTACGAGACTGCCACGGCCGAGGCGCTGGCCGGGCGCGGCGCCCGCTACGACGTGGTGCTGAACATGGAGGTGGTAGAGCACGTGGCCGACCTGCCGGCGTTCATGGCCGCCGTGAACCGTCTGGTGGCGCCGGGCGGCCACACCTTCGTGGCCACCATCAACCGCAATGCGATCTCCTTTGTCGTGGCCATCGTGGGCGCGGAGTACATCTTCCGGCTGCTTCCAAAAGGCACGCACCAGTGGTCCCGGTTTCCCACCCCCGCCGAAATCGAGACACTCATGGAACGGGACGGCATCACGACGATTCAGCGTACCGGCGTCAAGGTCAATCCATTGACGCGGCGCATGTGGCTGTCACCCTCGGAGAGCGTCAACTACATGCTGCTGGCCAGGCGCCAAGGAGAGGGGGAGACATGAGTGACGAGCCACAGCCCGTCGCCCTGGTAACGGGAGGGGCCCAGGGCATCGGCCTTGGCGTGTCGCGCAAACTGCTGTCGTCGGGGTGGCGCGTGTCGGTCATCGATCTGGACGGCGAGGCGCTGGCGGCACTGGACGATGAGTGCCGGGACGACCAGCGGCTGTTCACGGTGCAGGCGGACGTCGCCGACGAGGCGGCCGTGGAAAGCGCCGTGGATGCCACGCTGGTGCACTATGGCCAACTCGACGGTCTGGTGAACAACGCCGGTGTCGCCGACCCGCTGAGCGGACCGGTTGAGGCGCTGGCCCTGAAGGACTGGCAGCGCTGGCTGGACGTCAACCTGACCGGCACCTTCCTGTTCAGCAAGCACTGCACGCCGCACCTGGCGGCGCGCCGGGGTGCCATCGTCAACATCGCCTCCACCCGGGCGCTGCAGTCTGAGCCCGACAGCGAGGCCTATGCCGCGAGCAAGGGGGGTGTGCTGGCGCTCACCCACGCGCTGGCGGTGAGCCTGTCCGGACGGGTTCGCGTCAACGCCGTCAGCCCGGGATGGATTGCGGTTGAGGATCACCGCAAGCCGGGCCTGCGCGAACCCTCGACCCTCACGGCAGCCGACCACGCCCAGCACCCCGCCGGTCGCGTGGGCCGCCCGGAGGACGTCGCGAACCTCTGCACCTTCCTGCTATCGAGCGCAGCCGGGTTCATCACCGGCGAGAACATGGTCGTCGACGGCGGCATGACACGGCGGATGCAATACGCGGACTAGTTCACCGGCCCTCGGTCCTGTGCCCCGACTCCGAGGCGTCGGCCTCGGGGCGCGCTTCGATGATGCGCGCCTGGCGGCCGTCCACATCCACATCCAGCCGATAGACGCCGGGCTGCAGCACCTCGGCATCCAGCACGGATTCGGCAACCTCCTGCTCAGCGTCCGGAAGGGGCTCTCCGTCCGCGGTCTCGAAGCGGACATCGTCCGCGGCCATTACCGCCACGGCGAGCGATAACCCCGCTGCTGCCACCACCAATGGGCCCAGGCCGGGCCTCGGTCGACCTGCTCTCATTTCACGCTCCTTCCGGATAAGGCACATCAGGACCTGCCATCAATAGCCCACTGACCGCTCCCGTGTCCGCGCGTTCAGATTTCCTGATATGGTCGGCTCACCAATAACAACGAAGAGGCCGCCTGCCGTGGACACCACTACCCGCCCCAACGCCGTGCTTACCGTACTGTGCGGCGCGTTCACGGGACTGGTCGTGATCGTCTTCGCCCGCCTGGCCTTTGGCGTGCTGCTGCCGCCCATGCGTGCCGACCTGGGGCTCACCTACCAGCAGGCAGGCACGCTCGGCACGGTCACCGCGCTGGGTTACCTGCTGTTCGTGCTCGCTGGCGGCGCCGCCGCCGCTCGCTGGGGGCCGCGCCGGGCCGTGGTGTTCGGCCTGATCACGGTGGGGATCGGTTTTGCGGGGCTCAGCGTTGCCACGGCCTACCCGGCATTGCTCGCACTCAAGGCGCTGCTCGGCTTTGGCACCGCCTTCAGTTTCGCCCCCATGGTCTCACTGCTGGCCGCATGGTATCCGGAGAAGCGCGGCTTCGTCATCGGCTGCATGTCGGCGGGCATCGGCGTTGGGACACTGCTGATCGGCTTTCTGGTGCCCTGGCTGCAGACACTCTTCGGCGACGCCGCCTGGCGGGTGAGCTGGGGGCTGTTCGCGGCGGCGGCCGCCGCCGTGGCCACCCTGGTCATCATCGTGGTGCGGGATCCACCGGGGTCACGCATCGCGGCCGGGGAACGGCCGCCCTCCGCGGAGAAGTGGCTGATCTACCGCCACCCGCGCATGCTCATCGTCGGCAGCGTCTACGGGCTGATCGGACTGACCTACATCGTGCAGGCGGTCTTCATGGTCAGCTTCGTGGTGGAATCGGGCCACCCGGAACGGACCGCCGGCCAGCTGCTCGCGATGATGGGGCTGCTGTCGGTGGCCGCAGGGCCCGCCTGGGGCATGCTCTCGGACCACTGGGGCCGCGGCAACGCGCTGCTGACGGCCATGGTCCTGGTGACCATCGCCACCATGCTGCCGCTCATCGACCAGACCCTGCTCATGTTCTTTCTCCATTACCTGATCATGGGCTGCGCCGTGAACGGCTCGTTCGCCCTGATCCAGGCAAGCAGTACCGATCAGGTGGCGCCCCGGTACATCCCCATCGCCTTCAGCTTCTCGACCCTGGTGTTCGCCGCCGGCCAGTTCGTGGGGCCGGCCATTGCCGGGTGGCTGATCGAGACCACGGGCGATTTCCGCGCCGCGTTCCTGTTCACCACGGCCGGGTTGATCGTGGGTTGCATCCTGACCGCATGGATCCGCCGCTTCCCCCGCGAACTGGCCGTGGGCGGCCCACCGCAGAGCGAGGCATCGACGGCCCGAGACGGCTGATCACAGCGCGCTGATGATGGCGCCAACGGCGGCCGCGGCCGAGACGCCCAGCAGCGCCGGGCGCAGCCAGTCGCGATCGAGCCAGCGCGCAACGCGGCCGGAGCCCAGAAAGCCGAGCGCAATGGCTGGCAGCAGGCTGATCCCCATGACCAGCTCCGCGAGCCCGAAGTGGCCGGCCAGGGCCAGGGCGGTGAGCACGATCAAGCCACCGGGGACGAACACCGCAGACAGCGTGCCGCGCAGCCGCGCACCGGAGAAGTGCTGAAACGCCAGGGCCAGGGGCGGGCCACCTATGGATGTGGTGGTCGCCATCAGCCCGGCAAGCCCCCCGGCCCCGAACAGGTGCGGCGGACGCGGGCTGGCGACCCCGCCGGCCAGGCTCAGGACCACGGCCAGCAGCACCAGCGACCCGAACACCAGCCCCAGCATGTCCTGCGCGATGACACCAAGGACCAGACCGCCAAGGGCGGCGCCGGGTACCTGGCCGACCACCGCCCAGCCGGCGTCGGGGAAATGCACGGCGCGCCAGTCCCGCATGAGTATCAGCACCGGCAGGCACATCCCCGCCACCACCATGGCCCCGGGGATCAGTGCCGGCTGGATCAGATACAGCAGTGGCGCGCCGACCATTCCGAGCCCGAAACCGATTGCGCCCTGCAGCAGCGACCCGGCCAGAATCACGGCGCTGGCCAGCGCCCACTCACCAAGGCTCAGTGGTAACTCCACCCTTGCTCCCTGGATTCAGCCAACGAAGCGCCGGAGTCTACCGGGGTTCGGCCCCGGCGGCGATGCCGCCGGGCGCAACCGGCGGTGCTGGTCATTGCGCGAAGGCTAACGGGCGTCCAGAAACCGGGCGAGGGCGGTGACCATTGCCTCCGGCTGCTCCACCGGTGGCAGATGCGCCGCGGCGGGGATGATCTCCAGCCGGGCGCCGTCAATGCGTTCGGCGATGGCCTCGGAAGCCGCCACCGGCGTACCCGGATCGTCCTCACCGACCACCACCAGCGTCGGCACATCGATGGCCTCCACCTGCGGCTCCAGGTCCATGCTGCCGATCGCCTCGCAGCACCCGGCGTAACCCTCCGGCGGCGTGCGCAGGAACATGTTGCGGATGCCGGCCACGGTGCTGGAGCCGAGGAAAGCGGGGGTGAACCAGCGCTCCATGGCGCCGTTCACCAGGCCGTCCAGCCCGTCGGCCCGCACCTGGGCGGCGCGCTCGGCCCACATGGACGGCTCCGGCATACGCATGGTGGTGTCGCACAGAATCACGCTGTGCAGCCGCTCGCCGTGGCTGCCGGCCAGCTGCTGGCCGATCATGCCGCCGATGGAGAGCCCGCAGAAATGCACCCGGTCTAACCCCAGCCCGTCCATGAGCGCCACGCAGTCCTCCGCCAGTCCGGCAATGGTGTACGGGCCGGCCGGCACAGAGGTCAGCCCGTGGCCGCGCATGTCATAGCGCAGCAGGCGGTAGCGGCCCCGCAGCCGGTCGGCGACGCCATCCCACATGCGGAAGTCGGTGCCCAGGGAGTTTGCGAACATCACCACCGGGGCATCGTCCGGCCCTTCGAGGGTATAGTGGATGACGCCGTTGTCGTGTTCCAGAAACTGCATGATGGGCTCCTGCGCTCAGCGGGTATATCCCGGGACGGGCCGGTTCGGTGGACCTGAAGGTCCACCCTACTAGACTGTGCCCGCAGCCGGGACTTATGGGCGTAGGGTGGACCTTCAGGTCCACCAACCGGAACCCGAACCTACTCCGGATCCTGCAACGGCGGCCGAACCGGCGGGAGGTCGGCGAACTCGCCGGGCCGCTGCTCGGCGTTGGCCTGCATGGCCTCGCGGATCTCGGCGTGCTGGAGCATGCTGGCGTTCCACACACCGATGTAGTCCAGGCTGTCCGCCACTGAGTGGTCCCGGGCGTAGTTGGCCATGCGCTTGGTGCCGTGAATGGCCAGCGGCGGCTTGGTGGCGATCTCCCGGGCGATGCCCATGACACCGTCCAGCAGACTGTCCTGGTCCGGGAAGACGCGGTTGACCAGGCCCACGGCCTGCGCCTCCTCCGAGGGCATGCGCCGGCCGGTGTATGCCAGCTCCCGGGCCACGCCTTCCGGGATCAGCTTGAAGATGCGCGGGAACGTGCCCACGTCGGCGGTCATGCCGATGTTGATCTCGTGGATGGTGATGAAGGCATCCGCCGTGGCGTAGCGCATGTCGCAGGCGGTAATCAGGTCCACGCCGCCGCCGATGCAGCCGCCCTGGATGGCTGCCAGCACCGGCACACGGCACTGCTCCAGGCAGGAGAAGGTGTCCTGCATGGCGCGGACCGTGTGCTGGAATCGCAGGCCCGCCTGCCGGCCCGCCATGGGGTCGTCACCCCCGTCGGCGATGGCCTCGAACGCCTTGATGTCCAGCCCGGCCGTGAAGTGCGGCCCGGTGGACGAGATCACGATCACCCGGGCACGGGCGTTGTGGTCGATATCGCGGATGATCGCCGGTAGTTCGGTCCAGAACGCCGGGATCATGCTGTTGCGTTTTTCCGGGCGGTTGAGCACCAGATGGGCGACGCCGCCCTCGATGGTCACCTCGAAGCACTCGTGGCTCATGTGCCGTCTCCCTTGCAGGACTTCAGTAACCGCGCAGACGCGCGAAACGCCGGGCGTGGTACCGCTGATCGCCGAAGGTCTGCTGAGCCGCGCGGGCGCGCTTGAGGAACAGACCCACGTCGAACTCGTCGGTCATGCCCATGCCGCCATGCATCTGCACGCCCTCGTTGGTGGCGAGCTCCGCCACCTTCGATGCCCGGGCCTTGGCGAGACTGCAGAGCTGATCCGCATGGTCGTCGCCCTCGTCCAGGGCCGACAGCGCCGCGACCACCGCGGATTTCAGCAGTTCGATCTCACTGAACAGGTCCGCCGCCCGGTGCTGCAGCGCCTGGAACGAGCCGATGGCCACGCCGAACTGCTTGCGCTCCTTGAGATACTGCACCGTGCGCTCGAACACCTCCTGGGTGAGACCGAGCAGCTCCGCGGCCAGATGCGCGTTGCCGATATCCAGCAACTGTTCCAGGACCGGCAGCCCCTCATCGACCCGCCCGAGCACCGCGTCCGCCGGCACTTCCGCATCATTGAAGCGCACCTCGGCGGCATTGCGGGCGTCCACCATGATCGTGCGCTCCACCTCGACGCCCGCCGTGTCCGGATTCACGAGGAACAGGGTCACGCCATCGGTGGCGCGCGCATCACCGGACGTGCGCGCGGCCACAATCAGCCGGTCCGCAACGTGGCCGTCGAGCACGAACGTCTTGCAGCCGTTCAGGGTGTAACCGCTGCCATTGTGTTCGGCGCGGGTGCGGATGCACTCGGGATCATGCCGGCCGGACTCGTCCACGGCCAGGGCCAGCAGCAGCTCGCCCTGGCCCACCGCCGGCAGGAGATCCGCCTGTTGCGCCTCGGACCCGGCCAGGGTGAGGGCGGAGACACCCAGCACGGCCGAACTCAGCAGGGGTGACAGTGCCAGCGTCCGCCCGCTCTCTTCCATGATCTGCCCCATGCCCACGTGGCCGAAGGCGAAACCGCCGTGGGCCTCGGGTATCAGCGTGCCCGCAAAGCCCTGTTCAACCATGGCGGCCCAGACATCGCGGGAGAACCCGGTGGCATCGCGCGTATCCCGCAGGCGACGGAATTCGGCAATCGGCGCCCGCTCCTGCAGGAATCCGCGCGCCGCGTCCTTGAGCATCTGTTGTTCTTCATTGAGTACCAGCGTCGCCATGTCAGCCAAGCTCCAGGATGTTCTTTGCGATCACGTTGAGCTGGATCTCCGACGTGCCGCCCTCGATGGAATTGCCCTTGGACCGCAGCCAGTGCCGCGGCATGGACCCGTCAAAGCCGCCCTTGCCTTCCCAGTACAGGGCGTCGGTGCCGTTCAGCGCCATCAGCAGCTCCTGCCGGCGCTTGTTCAGCTCGGTGCCGTAGTACTTGAGCATGGCGGACGCCGCACCAACGCCCTGGCCGGCCTTGGCCTGGGCGCTCACCCGTTCGGCGGTTAGCTCGAAGGCACGGGCGTCGAGATCCCACTGGGCCACCTCGGCGCGCAGCATGTCGTCGGCCAGCCGGCCGTTGTCCAGGCCGATGGCGTCCACGGCCTGCTCGGCCAGCGTCTTGCTGCCGGCGGCCGTGCGGCCGAAGCCACCGATCATCTCGCGCTCGTGGGTGAGCAGGTACTTGGCGATGGTCCAGCCCTGGTCCACCTCGCCGACCACCTGATCTTTCTCCACGCGGACGTTGTCCAGGAACGTCTCGCAGAACGGCGAGCTGCCGGAGATGAGGGTGATCGGCCGGGTGCTCACGCCCGGAGTTTCCATGTCGAACAGCACCAGGCTGATGCCCGCCTGCTTCTTGGCATCCGGGTTGGTGCGCACCAGGCAGAACATCCAGTCCGCCTTGTCGGCGTAGGAGGTCCAGATCTTCTGGCCGTTGACGATGAAGTGATCGCCCTTGTCCTCCGCCTTCGTCTGCAAGCCGGCCAGGTCGGAACCGGCGCCGGGCTCGCTGTACCCCTGGCACCAGCGGATCTCGCCACGGACGATGGGCGGCAGGTGCTGGCGTTTCAGCGCCTCGGAGCCGAACTTCAGAATGGCCGGGCCGATCATCCACACCCCGAAGCTGTTCAACGGCGAACGCGCCTGAATCCGCGCCATCTCCTGACGCAGGATCTTGTGCTCGTCCTTGTTCAGCCCGCCACCGCCGTACTCCGTCGGCCAGTCCGGGGCGGTCCAGCCGCGCGCGGCCATGCGCTCCAGCCACAGGCGCTGGTCCTCGCTCTGGAACGTCCACTTGCGCCCGCCCCAGCAGGCGTCATCATCGCTCTGCATGGGGGTGCGCATGCTCTCGGGACAGTTCGCGTCCAGCCACTCCCGCGTCTCGCGGCGGAAGGTCTCAAGATCCGTCATGCCGATGTTCTCCTTCATTGGTCCACGCCGGAGCATGCCACGGCGAGACCGGTTCGCGAACCCCCTCACCGACAAGACACTTTCGCGGATTCGGTCAATACTTCCATTGATACTGCATTAACGCGTCCGGGGAGTTATCGGACCGGCCAAGATGTCAGACTGCTCGGGCAAAGGCGTCATACCTGCGCAGGACGAGGCGCAGTGCGTGACAGAACAACGATCCGTCAGCAACGGAGGAGGAAACAATGCGCGGACTCATGATGGACCGCCCGCTTCTCATCTCGCAGATCATCGAATACGCGGCCAGCAACTTCCCGGACCAGGAAGTGGTCTCCCGCACGGTGGAGGGGGAGCTGCACCGCTACACCTACCGGGACGCTGCCCGGCGCAGCCGCCAGCTGGCCCACGCCCTGCAGAAGCTCGGCGTGCAGAAGACCGACCGCGTCGCCACGGTGGCCTGGAACACCTACCGTCACCTGGAGATCTACTACGCCACGTCGGGCATCGGTGCCATCTGCCACACCATCAACCCGCGGCTGCCCGCCGACCAGTTCACCTACATCGTCAACCACGCCGAGGACCAGTACCTGTTCGTGGACCTGACGTTCGTCCCGCTGCTGGAGAAGCTGCAGGACCACCTCAAGGGACTCAAGGGCGTGGTCATCATGACCGACCGTGCGCACATGCCCGAGACCGGCATGAGCAACGTGCACTGCTACGAGGACCTGATCGCCGATGAGCCCACCGAGTTCCAGTGGCCGGAGTTCGACGAGAATACCGCCTCGTCCCTGTGCTACACGTCCGGCACCACGGGCAACCCCAAGGGCGTGCTCTACTCGCACCGCTCCACCGTGCTGCACTCGTTCTTCGTGCTCTCGGTCCCGGGCCTCACCATGGACGAAGAGAGCGCCATGCTGCCGGTGGTCCCCATGTTCCACGTCAACGCCTGGGGCGTGCCGTACTTCGGCCCCATGGTCGGCGCCAAGCTGGTGTTCCCGGGGCCGCGCCTGGACGGCGAGAGCCTGGCGGAGCTCATGAACAGCGAGGGTGTCACCGACGCCTGGGGCGTGCCCACGGTCTGGCTCGGCCTGCTCAAGCACATGCGCGACGCCGGCGAGCGCTTCAAGAGCCTCAAGCACGTGCTCATCGGCGGTTCCGCTGCGCCCCGTGCCATGCTCAAGGAGTTCAAGGAGACCTACAACGTGGAAGGCCTCCAGGGCTGGGGCATGACCGAGATGAGCCCCATCGGCACCGTGTCGCTGGTGCGTCCGGGCGACCAGGGCCTTTCGGCGGAAGAGCAACTGGACATCAAGTGCAAGCAGGGCCGTGCCGTGTTCGGCGTGGAGATGAAGATCGTCGACAACGATGGCAACAGCCTGCCCCATGACGGCGAAGCCTTCGGCGAGCTGCTGGTGCGCGGGCCGGCCATTCTCTCCGGCTACTACGAGAATCCGGAAGCCAACGCCAAGGCCTTCGACGCCGAGGGCTGGTTCCGCACCGGCGACGTGGCGAAGATCGACGCCGAGGGGTACATGGAGATCGTCGACCGCACCAAGGACGTGATCAAATCCGGCGGCGAGTGGATCAGCTCCATCGACCTGGAGAACGCGGCGGTGGGACATCCGGAGATCGCCGAGGCCGCGGTCATTGCCGCGGCGCATCCGAAGTGGGACGAGCGCCCGCTGTTGGTGTGCGTGCGCGTCGAGGGCTCCAGCGTGGACAAGGACGGCGTGCTGGAGTACCTGGGTCAGCACGTGGCCAAGTGGTGGCTGCCCGACGACGTGGTGTTCGTGGAGGAACTCCCCCACAGCGCCACCGGCAAGCTGCAGAAGGCCAGGCTGCGGGAGGACTTCAAGGACTACACCCTGCCCACCGCGTAACCGAATGGCGGGCTCCGGCGATCGGCCGGGGCCCGCCCTGCCTGGTTCGGGGCGGCGGGCACGGCTTGGCGGCCTTACCGGGCGCGTGTACTCTCAAATGGGTAGGATCCGCAGGTAACCACCCACAGGCGATCACCGGGGGAGCGAATGGCCATCAACTGGCAGGCGTACGAGAATCCCGGGTTTCACGACGAACTCATCGATTCCGGCGGCCAGGTCCGGCCTCCCGCGCGGGAACTCCTCACCTACCTCGACTCCCTCAGCACCGACGAGATCCACGAGCGCCAGCACGCCGCGGAACTGGCCATCCTGGAGATGGGCATCACGTTCACCGTCTATTCCGAAGGCGAGAACATCGACCGCGCATGGCCCTACGACATCATCCCGCGGATCATCGACGCCGCCACATGGCGCAGTGTGGACGCCGGGCTCCGGCAACGGGTGAAAGCGCTGAACCTGTTCATCGCCGATATCTACGGCGAACAGGCGGTGATCCACGACGGCGTGTTCCCGCGCACCCTGCTGGACAATTCCGCGAACTTCCGCAAGGAGTGCGTGGGCGTGCGGCCGCCCCAGGACGTGTGGGCCCACATCTGCGGCTCGGACCTGATCCGCGACCATGAGGGCCGTTTCATGGTGCTGGAGGACAACCTGCGGGTGCCCTCCGGCGTGTCCTACATGATGGAGAACCGGGTGCTCACCAAGCGGGTGTTCGGCGAACTGTTCGAGAACACCAGCATCCAGCCCGTGGGCGATTACCCTACCAAACTGTTCGACATGCTCGCGGCCCTGTCGCCCCGGCCCATGGACTACCCCGAGGTGGTGGTGCTGACCCCGGGCATCTACAACTCCGCCTATTTCGAGCATTCGTTCCTGGCCCAGCACATGGGCGCCGAGGTGGTGGAAGGTTCGGATCTGGTGGTGGGCAGCGACGACTGCGTCTACATGCGGACCATCGACGGACCGCGGCGGGTGGATGTGATCTACCGCCGCATCGATGACCTGTTCCTGGACCCTGAAGCGTTCCGCAAGGATTCCGTGCTGGGCGTCCCCGGGCTCATGCGCGCCTGGCGCAAGGGCAACGTGGGCCTGGCCAACGCGCCGGGGGCCGGTGTTGCCGATGACAAGGTGGTCTATGCCTTCGTGCCGGATTTCATCCGCTACTATCTCAACGAGGAGCCGATCCTGCCGAACGTGCCCACCTATCGCTGCTACCTGGACGACGAGCGGCAGTACGTGCTCGACCACCTGGACGAGCTGGTGGTGAAACCGGCCAACGAGTCCGGCGGCTACGGCATGCTGATCGGGCCCACGGCCACCAAGAAGGACCGCAAGCACTTCGCACGGCTGATCCGCAACGAGCCGCGCAACTACATCGCACAGCCGCTGATCCGCCTGTCCACGGTGCCCACGGTGGTGGACGGCAGCGTCGAGCCGCGGCACGTGGATCTGCGGCCATTCATCCTCCAGGGCGACGACATGTACGTCACCCCCGGCGGCCTGACCCGCGTGGCGCTGCGCAAGGGTTCCACCGTGGTGAACTCCTCCCAGGGTGGCGGCAGCAAGGACACCTGGATCGTGGATAACGGAGACGCCTGAGCCATGCTGTCGAGAGTCGCGGAACGGGTTTACTGGATGGGGCGCTACCTGGAGCGCGCCGAGAGCATGGCGCGGCTGGTGGGCGCCCACAGCAACGAGGTCATGGACCTGCCGGTGAGCATGCGCGGCGGCTGGGAGGAACTGGCGGACATCACCGGTGCGCGCGACGCCTTCGCCGGTCATTACAAGAACTACGACGAGCGCAACGTGGTGAAGTTCCTGCTCGCCGACACGTTCAATCCCGGCTCGGTGCTAACCTCCGTGCGCGCCGCCCGCGAGAACGTGCGCACCACCCGCGAGCTCCTGCCCACGGAAGCGTGGGAGGACATGAACCGCCTCTATCTGTACGTGCGCGATCACGTCCAGCGCTCCCTGGCCAGGCGTCACCGATTCGAATTCCTGCACACGGTGATCTTCCGCTGCCAGCAGATCAGTGGGGCCCTGGCGGGCACCATGAGCCACGACTCGGCGTACGATTTCGTGCGACTCGGCCAGAGCCTGGAGCGGGCGGACATGACTACCCGCATCGTCGACAGTGCCGTGGCCGTGCTCATGCCCCGGGAGGATATCCCGGAGGAGTACGCCAACGTGCTCTGGGTCCACGTGCTGAAGTCCCTGTCCGCCTACCAGATGTACCGTCAGCACGTGCACCCGCGGGTGGTCAGCCACGACGTGGTGCGCTTTCTCCTGCAGGACACCCCCTTTCCCCGCTCCGTGGACCACAACATCACGGTCGCCGAGGCGTGCATCCAGGCCCTGCCCCGCAACGAGGCCACCCTGCGCCGCGTCGGCCGGCTGCAGCGGCGCATCAACGAGGCCGAACCACGGGACATGAGCATGGATGACCTGCACGCCTACATCGACGTGCTCCAGGCGGGCATCGGCGAGATCCACGAACAGCTCACCAGCACCTGGTTCCATCTGGACCCGGACGCGGTGCCCGTGGACGGCTGACGGGTAGCACAGGCCCGCCCCAACCGGGTTATGCTGACGGCATCACCGCCGCACGGCCACCATGCCCATGTCTGCAACACCATCCTCCACGCTTCTGTCCGGTTACCGCCCCCTGCAGGGGCACCACGATGAGATGGTCGACGCGGGTGGCGGCGTGACCGGCAGCTGGCGCTACCTGGCGGATGCCCTGGATGCACTCGGCCCGGACGCGCTCCGGCAACGGCGGGAGCAGGTGCGCCGCATCCTCCGCGAGCGGGGGGTCACCTACAACGTCTACGGTGACCCGCACGGCCTGCAGCGCACGTGGGATCTGGACCCGGTACCGGTCCTCATCGACAGCGCGGAATGGGGCAGGGTGGAACACGGCTTGCAACAGCGTGCGGAGCTCCTCAACCGCGTCCTCCAGGACCTCTACGGCGACCAGGAACTGCTGACCCGCGGCCTGCTGCCGGCGGAGCTGGTTCACGGGCACGACGGCTTTCTGCGCCCCTGCCATCCCTATCGCACCGATCTGGCGCACCCCCTGACCCTGTACGCCGCCGATCTGGCCCGCGGCCCCGACGGGACGGTGCGCGTCATCGGCGACCGCACCCAGTCGCCCTCCGGCGCCGGGTACGCGCTGGAGAACCGGGTCGTCATGGCGCGGACGCTGCCCAGCCTGTTCCGGGAGTCCCACGTGCACCGGCTGGCGCTGTTCTTCCAGAATCTGCGCGCCACGCTGTCCGGCCTGGCGCCCGGGCGCGACCGGGACGACCCGCATGTGGTCGTGCTCACACCCGGGCCGCTCAACGAGACCTACTTCGAGCATGCGTTCCTCGCCAGCTACCTGGGCTACACCCTGGTGGAAGGGGGCGACCTCACCGTGCGCGACGGCCGCGTCTGGCTGCGCTCCATGGGCCGCCTGGAGCCGGTGGACGTCATCCTTCGCCGCCTCGACGACGACTACTGCGACGCCCTGGAGCTCCGGCCCGACTCCCTGCTGGGCGTCCCCGGGTTGACCGAAGTCGCCCGCCGGGGTCGGGTTGCCATCGCCAACCCGCTCGGCGCCGGCATCCTGGAGAATCCCGCACTGCACGCCTTTCTGCCGGGCATTGCCCGGCACCTGCTGGGACAGGAGCTGGCGCTGCCCGGCCTGCCGACGTGGTGGTGTGGCGATCCGGAGTCATGCGAACAGGTGCTGGCGCGACTTGAGACCCTGGTGATCAAGCCCATCGACCGGCGTGCCGGAGAACCGGCGGTGTTCCCGGGCACGCTGGACGCCGCCGGTCGCGATGCGCTCATCGCCCGCATCCGCCAGGCTCCCCACCGCTACGTGGGCCAGGAGCAGGGCCGCTTCTCGTCCGTGCCCACGCTCGGCGAGCCCGGCCTCGAGCCCCGGCTCGCGGTGCTGCGCACCTTTCTTGTAGGCCGCCCCGACGGCTACGCCGTCATGCCCGGTGGGCTCACCCGGGTCACCGGCCACCCGAACGACGCCAGCGTGTCCAACCAGGCCGGTGGACTGTCCAAGGACACCTGGGTCATCGCCTCCGAGCCGGTGCGCGAAGCGGCGCTGCTGACACCGGAGGTCACGGAAGACGGGCCCACCGACCGCTCAGCGGCCCTGCCGCCCGCCGCCACGGAGAACCTGTTCTGGATGGCGCGCTACGCCGAACGTGCGGAACAGAGCCTGCGCCTGCTGCGGATCATCCTGCGGCTGCGGGCCAGCGACGTGGGCGCCGGAACCGGAGCCCCGCTGCGGCAGCTCCTGGCCGGACTGGCGGCGATCAGCGGACAGGCCGGTGACACGCTCCGGCGCGACCCGGCTGACGACGCGCTGGTGGCGCTGCTTCAGGACGACAGCCGGACCGGCACCGTGGCGTTCAACTTCAACGCCATGATGGCCGCCTCGCACGCCGTGCGCGACCGGCTCGCGCCCGACACCTGGCGGGTCATCGGCACCATCCGTCGCCGTCTCGCGGAGCTGCCGTCGCCGTTACCGGTGGACGATCTCCCGGCGATCCTGGACGAGCTCATCACCCTGCTGGCGGCATTCCGGGGCCTGCAGGAGGACACCATGGTGCACAGCCGCTCCTGGAGCTTCCTGGAGACGGGCCGCTGCCTCGAGCGCGGCCTGCTGACCAGCGCGTTCCTGCGCGCCGTCATGGTGACACCACTGGACACACCCGACGAGCCGCGCCTGCTGGATGCCGTGCTCGAGCACCTGGAGAGCCTCAACGCCTACCACCGGGAACACCACCGGCAACCCCGGCCGGAGACCGTGCTGCAGCTGGTGCTGTCGAGCGAGACCAATCCCCGTGCGGTGGGCTTTCAGCTCGCCCGCCTGGAGTCCCGCCTCGCCTCGCTGCCGGCGGCCGGAGCACCTGACCGGCTGAGCGCCCATCAGCGTCCGGTGCTGGACGCCCGCACCAGCCTGCGCCTGAGTGACCCCGAGGCCCTTCTTCCGGGAGACGGTGGGCGGCGCGATGCCCTGGACTCCCTGCTCCGGCGGACGGCGGACCGGCTCGGTCAGGCGGCGCGTGCCCTGGCCGCCGCTTACTTCACGGATCCACAGGGTCCGCGGCAGCTGGACCCGGTTGGTGACCGCGGGGGTGAACAGACATGAGATACCGGATCACGCACCGTACCGAGTACCACTACCCCCAGGCCATCAGCCGCAGCTACAACGAAACACATCTCGCGCCCCGGCCCACGCCGACCCAGCAGATTCTCGCCCACGATCTCACCATCGCGCCGCGGCCCGACTACAGCTCCGAGCGCGTGGACTACTACGGCAACCACGTCACCCACTTCACCATCCAACGGCCCCACGACCAGCTCGCGGTCACGGCAACCACGGACGTCTCCCTGGAGGTGCCGGCCGATCCGGTTGCCGGCAAGCAGGGGCTGCCATGGGAGCAGGCCATGGCGGAAACGCGAGGAGGCACCTCGGCGGCGGCACTGGGGGCGCGAGAGTTCCTGCTGGACTCGCCACTGGTGGAAACGAGACCGGCCCTGGCGGACTACGCCAGGACATCGTTCGTCCCCAGCCGGCGCCTGCCCGAGGCGGTCCATGACCTCATGGGCCGGATACACGGGGATTTCGCCTACGACCCCGCGGCCACCACCATCAGCACGCCGCTGGAGCGGGTCTTCCGGGAACGGCGCGGCGTCTGTCAGGACTTCGCCCACCTGGCCATCGCCTGCCTCCGCGGCCTGGGCATCGCCGCCCGCTACGTCTCGGGTTACGTGGAGACCGCCCCGGAGGGCGGCGGGGCCCGCCTGATCGGCGCCGACGCCTCCCACGCGTGGTTCGCCGCCTATGATCCGTCACTGGGCTGGATCGCTTTCGACCCCACCAACAACCGCATGCCAGCGCAGCAGCACATCACCACGGCCTGGGGGCGCGACTACGGCGACGTATCACCACTCAAGGGCGTGATCTTCGGCGGCAGCCAGGGCCAGCGCAGCCAAGTGGCGGTGCACGTGCAACGACTCGACAGCGAGGACAGCCCATGACTGCAGCGCGCGCACTGACCGTCGGCGTTCTCAGCGGCGATCCGGAGCTGCCCTACAGCTACGGTGTGGACGGCCGTTTCAGCCAGGAGGACCGTGTCGCCGCGGAGACCGCCGTCACCACGGTGAATGCGCTGGACGGCTACAGCGCCGTGGCACTCAACAACCACTCGGCGCTACTGGACACGCTGCGGCGGGTCCCGCCGGATCTGGCCCTCAACTTCTGCGATACCGGTTACCGCAACCTGCTGCACCACGAACCCAACGTGCCGGCACTTCTGGAACTGCTGGAGATCCCGTACACCGGCGCGCCGTCGGGCAGCATGGCCGTATGCGCCGACAAGGCCCTGGTGCGGCTGCTGGCCGCCAGTCACGGGATTCCGGTGCCCAACGAGACGGTGGTGGACCTGCATGCCGATCCGCTGGCGCTGCCGGCACTCTACCCGGCGATGATCAAGCCCAACGACGGCTGCGGCAGCCTGGGCGTGTCACCGCGGTCCGTGGTGCATGACGCGGCCGAGGCCCTGGCGTGCCTGCACCATCTGGCGGGCGAGGCCACCACCCCCAGGCCACGGGCGCTGATCCAGGACTTCCTGACCGGCACGGAATACACCCTGGGCCTGGTGGGTAACCCGGGCACGGGCCTGACCGTGCTGCCGCTCCTGGAGATCGACTACAGCCGGCTGGATCCGTCCCTGCCGCCGATACTCTCCTACGGCTCCAAATGCGACCCCGACTCCCCCTACTGGCAGGCACTGCGGTTCCGGCGCGCAGAGCTGGATGCCGGCACGGAAGCGGCCATGGTGGAGCAGGCCATCTGGCTATTCGAACGCCTGGGTCTCCGCGACTACGCGCGGATCGACTTCCGCGCCGGCGCCGACGGCGTGCCCCGGCTGCTGGACGCCAACTTCAACCCCAGCTGGAATCCCGACGGCAAGCTGGCGATCATGGCCGGCTGGGGCGGCCACAGCTACGGCGATCTACTGCGCATGATCCTGGAGGCGGCACGCCGCCGCTACGGCCTGTAGCGCGCGATGGTCCGGCCCGGCACGACGCGGCATGTCCGGGGTCAGAGCAAACGGCGCGGTATTGTCTCGTCCCATTCGCGGCTGGAGATGCGCTCGCCCGATTCGAACGCATCCTGGGTCGCCTTCACGCGGAAGCTGCAGGCGTCTGCGGTGAGCGTGGTCCGGCACGCAATGCGCACCGACCACGCGCCCCGTCGCAGGATGGTCTTCTGCTCCACTTCGGCGCGAGCAGACAGCGGATCGTGTTCGCCGATGCGGAAGGTGCGGCGGATCGTGTAGCCGATGGTGAGGTCGATATCCTCGATGCGCGCCAGCGCGGCGCCACCGAAATCGCCGCCGTCGCCGAAGGTGGTGTAGACCGTCTCGTCCGTGGCCAGGTCCAGCTCCACCATCCGCTGTGCCTGGGCCCACTCCAGCGGCGTATGGTCGGAGACCGGGCCGCGTTCGGGTGCGTCGAACGGGCGCAGCATCTCGTCCTCGGCGCGCGGCGGGCGCACTGGCAGCTCCAGGGTGCTGGCACCGGTGAATACGGTCAGCTCCACCGGCTCCGGCGCCGGCCACAGCATGGGCCAGTAGGTGGTGGACACGGCCACGCGGATGGTGTGGCCGGGCGCAAACGAGTAACCGATGTCGTTCAACCGGATGGGCACGCGGTAGCGCTCGCCGGGAACCAGCGGCTCCGGGTGCTCGTGGCTGTCGCGGTGGGTGAGATTGAGCACACCGTAGCTCACCCGGCTGGAACCGCCGTCCGGGGCCACGTCGTTGAGGCGTACGATGACGAAGGCCACCGGCTTATCCGCGGCGAGGTCGAGGGTGACCACCGGCGCGCCGAGGATCTCCACCGGCTCGGCCAGGGGATCGGAATCGAACACCAGCGACTTGCCGTCGTCGGCCCGCTGGTCCAGGGGGGCGTCGCCGTCGGCGCCGTAACCGTAGAAGTCCCCGCCGCGCAGCCCCGTGGTCTGCGGGGCGCGGACCCGCACCGCGTCCGCGTCGGCGGCAGCGTCGCCCAGAGACAGCACGTTCAGGAACCAGCGACGCGCGCTGATACGCGGCGACGGCCATGTATCCTCCGCCACCCAGCGCCCGGGCCGCTCGGCGTGATAGGGCGCGGGCTGAATCCAGCTCTCCATCCAGGCACGCACCATGGGCTCGTCCATGATCCCCGTATCAATCCCCTTGAGCCAGTAGTCCCACCAGCGCACCGCCTCCTGAAAGAAGCCGATCTGCGGCCCCGGCTCGGCGGCGTGGGGGAAGGCGTGCGGCCAGGGTCCGATCAATGCTTTCTTCGGTGCGCTCAGCCCCTTCATCAGCCGCGGGATGGCATTCGCGTAGCCGTCCGCCCATCCGCCCACGGCGTAGACGGCACACTGTATGGCGCCGTAGTCCTCGCACACGGAGCCGTGCTTCCAGTAGTCGTCGCGATGGGGGTGCTGCATCCACAGTGCCGGGAAAAGCCGGTTCTTCTGCAGCCGCTCCAGCCACTGATCCCGCCAGCGATCGCCACTGATCAACGGGTCGGGTGGGCACGCGTTCAGGGAGAAGAAGGCGGAGCCCCAGACAAAATTCTCGTTGAGCAGGCAGCCCCCCTTGTAGTGAGCGTCGTCGGCGTAGCGGTCATCGGTGGAGCACATGGTAATGATCGCCTTTAGCGCCGGAGGCCGCCGCGCGGCCACCTGCAGCGAGTTGAAGCCGCTCCAGGACAGCCCGATCATGCCGACGCTGCCGTCACACCAAGGCTGGCAGGTGAGCCAGGCGATGGCGTCAACGGCGTCATCCTGTTCCTGCTCCAGGTACTCGTCGCGGAGAATACCTTCCGAGTCGCCGGTTCCGCGCACATCCAGGCGCACGCCGACGTAGCCATGGCCGGCGAAGTAGTGGTGCAGCGGTTCGTCGCGCAGGCGGGTGAAATCGCGCTTGCGGTAGGGCATGTACTCGAGAATGGCCGGCACCGGGGTTTGTTCGGCGTCCTCCGGCATCCACAGGCGAGCGGCGAGGTGCACGCCATCGCGCATGGGGATCCAGACGTTCTCGACCACCTTCACCCCTTCCGGGAAGGATTCAACCACCTTCATGACGCGTCTCCTGTAGCAATGACCCGCCGCGCCGCCCTCCCCTAAGGGACCGGGTCGTCGGGAATGAGCTGCATGCTCGCCGGGTCCATCTCCAGCAGGCGTTCGGTGGTCTTGACCAGAGTGCGGGCGACCTTGTAGGTGGCCTCAAGGGAGACGGACTCGTTGGGGGCATGCGCCAGGTCGATCTCGCCCGGCCCATAGATCACCGTGGGCACACCCGCAAGCCGCACCCAGCCCGACATGTCGCAGCCGTAAGGAACGGCGGCCACTTCGGGCGTGCGGCGGAACTCCTCTTCGGCCGATTCCGCCAGCGCCTCCACCAGCGGATGATCACGGCGGGTCTGGGCGGAGCCGAATCCGGACGCCAGACGGGTGATGCGTGGCGGATTCTCCCGCAGCCAGGGGTCGTTCTTGATCTGCTCCATGATGGTGTCTCGGACGCGCGCCTCGGCCTCATCGATGGTCTCCCCCAAGGCGACCCCCACGCGCACGTGCGCCTCGAGGTGATCCATGACGCTGGACGACCACAGACCACCCTGAATGGTGCCCACGTTGGTGGCGTAGGGTAGCGGGTGGACGGCCATCAAGGGATGCTGCTCGCGCTCATTGAGCCGCCGCTCGTCCTCGCGCATGGCCTGGTAGATGGTGAAGAAGTGATCCAGCGCGCTCTCACCCTGCAGGCGTTTGCTCGCATGAGCAGATTTTCCCGGCACCCGGATTCGGAGCGACATGGCGCCGGCATGGGCGATCACCAGCTCGGGTACTCCGCTGGCGCCGTTAGTGGGCTCGGGGATGATGCAGGCATCGGCCTGCCAACCGCCGCGGATGGCGGCCAGGGTGCCCAGTCCGCTGTCCTCCTCCGCCGGCACGGCAGCGAAGATGATGCGCCCCGGGAAGTTGCGGCCGCTCTCGGCAAAGGCTTCGAAACAGGCCATGGCGGCCACCAGCCCGGACTTCATGTCGGAAGCGCCACAGCCGAAAACGCGGTCGCCGCGGGTGACACCGGAGAAGGGCTCATCCTGCCAGCGCGTGTAGTCACCGGGTGGCACCACATCCACGTGTCCGGTGAGCAACACACTCGGCCCGGGCTGCTCGCCTCGCAGCACCCCCACCACCACCGGCGCCCAGGCGCGCTCCACTTCGTGGCCCGGATAGCGCGGATCACGCTGGAGGGAGGCGATGCCGTCGTTCCAGTAATCGATCTCGGCGTCGAACTGCTGCAGCCAGTTGGCAATATGGGAGACTGCGGCGTCTTCCTCGCCGGTAATCGAGGGGATGCGGATCAGCGATACCAGGCGGTCGCGAATCCTGTCGATATCAACGTAGGAGCTTCGTCTCGCCATGGCTGCGCCATCCTATCGCCGTCTTTGAGCTAGTATTGGCCCACCTTCGCGCAACGGTCAATTTCCACAGGACCTCACGGTGATATCCTGACGCCATGAGCAGAGCAGATGCCGAAAACCGCCCCGCGGACGCCCGGGCCCCGATCCGGCGCGGCGGCATGACCCTGCGGGCGACCACCCCGGACGACTGCTCCTTTGTCGTGGAAGTGGAGCGCCACCCGGACAACGCCCGGCACGTGGAGCAGTGGAGCGAGGCCCAGCACCGCGCCGCGCTGACGCTGCCGGGGACCCGGCACTGGATCATCGAGCACCGCGGTACGCCGATCGGCTACGTGGTACTCGAAGACACGGACGACCCCAACGGCAGCGTGCTGTTGCGGCGCATTGCCATCATCAGCAAGGGGCGCGGCCATGGCCGCAACGCGGTGCTGCTCGCGGCGCACGACTGCTTCGAAGTGCTGGGGTGTCACCGGCTTTGGCTGAACGTCGCCCGTGACAACCGGCGCGCCTTCAATCTCTACCGTCGTCTCGGCTTCGTGGAGGAGGGCGTCGCCCGCGAGAGCGTGCGCAAGGGCGACCGCTTCCTCTCCATGCATGTGCTCTCCATGCTCGACCGGGAGTACCGGGCGGCCCATCAGCTGTAGTTGGTGGGCACCACGTCCGCGAACTGGAAGTCGAGCACCTCCATGACGTAACGGAATTTCTCGTGCAGCGCCTCCTCGTTGTCCGCGCCCAGGAACACGTCGGCGATCTCGAAACTGTAGCTGTCCTGCGCGACCAGCTCCGACAGACGCATCCCCTCGTCCACGCCGACGTGGACGATCACCTCCGGGTGCTGCTTCTGTAGCATGGCGATGTCGTCCGCCGACGGCACCCGCGTGACCACGGTATCGCCGAACACCCGTGGCATGAACTTGCCGGCCATGGGGAAACGCCCCTCGGCGCGCGGAAAATCCGGTCTGCGGCCCAGCGCGATATCGATGGCTACCTCGTGGTGCGAGGACCCCGTGGCGATCTGAAAGATCGGGCAGTGGGACTTCGAGATGCGCGGATTGATCTCCAGCAGCCAGAGCTTGTCCGTGGCCTCCTCCCAGAAGAACTCCATGTTGAACGGCGTGTGGTCCATGCCGATATGATCCAGGATCCGCCCGGCATGGGCGATCATGCGGTTCTGCACCCCCGGCGGCAGGTGTGACGGATACTGGTAGCTGTAGAAGCTGACCTGGTTGGAGGCGCGCAGCGAATCCACCACCGCGTAGACCACCACCTCGCCGTCGTAGACATACCCTTCCAGCGTGCACAGGCGCCCGCTGATGAGCCCCTCGGCAATGCAGGTGGCCCCGCTGCCACGGCCGGGCAGCACCCCGGGGTTCTCGCAGGAGCGCATGATGTAATCGAACGGCTCCGCGAACACGTGGATGCGTTCGCGGATAGTCTGCATGGCCTGCAGGTACTGCTGCTCGTTCTCGATGCGAAAACCCAGATAGGAGGAAAACGCCACCGACGGCTTCAGCCAGAAAGGGTAGTCCATGTCCAGATCACCCAGCGGGTCATCGGAGTATGGATCCAGCCCCTGGAAGTCCGGCGTGCATTCGGGCAGGGCCTCTTCCCCGGCCAGCCGGTTCCAGTACTTGTTCTCGCAGTACAGCACACTCTCCAGCGTCGGCGTTGGCAGCCCCCACTCGCGCCGCAGGATCGGCAGCATGGAGGTGGTGGGAAAATCCCAGTGGCCGATGATGCCGTCCACGGCCGGGGCGGCGGCCAGGGTCTGGCGCGCCTCCGCCATGATGGCGTCCATCGGGTAGCTGGGCGGGTTGACCATGGTGTCGTAGTCCACAAGACCGTGGAACGTGTAGTCCCCGGCATTGCGAACCGTCTTCAGCTCGCTGAGGTTGAAGTCGTCGAGGCCGATCACGAAAATGTGCCTGATATCAGTCATGCCAATGAACTCCCTGAGCGATGGGCCTGCCCTGAGCATAACCCTCAATTGCCACAGGCGGCAGAGAAAGGCAGCCGGGAATCCACAATCGATGCAACCAGCAGCGACAGCCCCTCAGCCGCAACCAACAGCGGAGACACGCACGCTCACAGCCGCCGACGGCGGTTGCTTCGAGGTCACCCTGGTACCCGCCGCCTCCGCGCTGCAACGTCCGCCGATCGTCTTTCTGCCCGGCATGTTCAGCGGTCGCGGGTTCTGGCTGTCGGACCGCGGCATCGGCCTTGCGGCCCACCTGGCCGGACACGGCTTTCCCGGGCTGATCGTGCAACGCCGCCGGAACGGGCCGGGACGACCTGGGCTGGAGGAGCACTTGCAGTGCGATCTGCCCCTGGTGAGGGACTGGGTCCGCAGCCACTGGGGCCAGCCCGCATTCTGGATCGGACATTCATTCGGCGGGGTGATTGCCAGCCGGGCCGCCGCGCAACTGCTGGAACCCGAGGATCTGGCCGGACTGGTCCTGTTCGCCGCCCAGTTCGAGGATGGCAAGCGCATGCTGGATTGGCCCGGGAATCTGCTACTGGCGGGTTTCCTGCGATTGCGCCGGCGCTTTCCCGCTCCCTTGCTGGGGATGGGGCCCAATGACGAACCCGGGGCGGCCATGCGCGACGCCATGGCGCTGGTCACCCGCGGCCGGCGGGAACCGTGGCTGCGGTCGACCCTCGGACGCATCCGGGCACCGACACTGGCCATTGCGGGGCTCGGCGATACGGTTGATCCGCCCACGGGCTGCGAAAAACTGATCGCGCACTTCGGCAGCGAAGACCGCCGGTTTATTGCCGCAGGCCGTGCAACCGGCTTCCGCGAGGACTACACGCACCCGGGTGTCGTGGTCAGCAAGCCGGCGCAGGCCGAGATCTGGCCACTGGTCACCGACTGGTTGCTCGAGCGCGCCGGGCCGGGACCTCTCAGGGCAACAGAATGACCGACTCGGGCAGGCGCACGTCCATGGCCACCGGAAGGTGGTCGGAGACGGCGTAATCGAGGACTTCGGCGCCCTCTACGGTGAGCGACGACGACACCAGGATATGGTCCAGGTGGTGGAGTGGCCGCCAGCTGGGATAGGTTGGCAGGAGTAGCTCCGGCTCCGTGAGATTGGTATTCGCCAGCAGGGCCTGGAATTCGGGGCTATCCACGGCACAGTTCAGATCCCCCATCACCACCACGTGGTCCAGACGCTCGATGAGGTTACCCACGTAGGCGAGCTGGCGCATCCGCGTGCGGCCGCCCAGGGCCAGGTGCAGCAGAATCACGTGGAGGGACTCACCGGGGCCGCCGAAGGTCATGTGCAGTGCCCCGCGCCCCGGAATCAAGCCCGGAAGGGCGTGCTCGCGGATCTCCAGCGGCCGGAAGCGGCTGAGAATACCACTGCTGTGCCGTGCGAGGCGGCCGATGTTGCGGTTGGTCTGGTCGTGCCAGTACGGAAAGCCGCCGGCGCGGCTGACGAACTCCGTCTGGTTCATGAAGCCGCTGCGCAGGCTGCCACCATCCACTTCCTGCAGGCCGACGAGGTCGTATCGACGGGTGAGCCGCGCGATGCGACGCAGCGTCCGGGGCCGTTCGGCGTGGGGAAACAGGTGCTGCCAACTGCGAGTGAAGTAATGCCCGTAATGGCTGCTCTGAATGCCGGTCTGGACATTATAGGTCAGCAGCCGCAGCAGATCCGGTCGGTCCTCATCCAGCTGCGGCGCTTCCCGAGGCTCCAGTTCGACGCTTCTATCGTTCACTTATAGATCACTGGACTTGTTCGTATTCCTTCTCGACCAGGTAACGGATGACCTGGATCATGCGCTCCTGCCCGCCCGCATCGCGGACATCAATCAGGTACTTGCCGGCCACGGCCACGGTGGGCGTGCTGCGCACGCCGTAAGCGCTGGCAATGCGATCCCCCTGCCGCATGGCCGAGTCAACGGAGAACGACTCCCAGGCATCACGAACGGCGTCCTCGTCGACGCCCTGCTCGCCCATGACCTCGGCAATCTCGTCGATCCCGCTAATACGCCGGTTGTCCTGATGCAGTGCATTGAATACCGCGCTGTGGGTGTCATCGGTAACATCGAGCACACGGCTGGTGTAGTACGCGCGCGCCAAAGGCTCCCAGCTGCGGTTGAACACCACCGGGGTGTGGACAAGCTCGGCCTGCTCGTCCAGATCCGCCATCAGGGACTGGATGAGCGGGCTGAACGTGTGGCAGTGCGGGCACGCGTAGGAGAAGAACTCGCGCACCTCGACCTTGCCGTCGGCCACGTTCGTGGGCAGGGGCTCGTCGAGAACCTGATAGTGCTCGCCTGCTTCGAAGGACTGGCCCATCACCAGTGCCGGAACCATCAACAGCCCGGCCAACAGCGCCCGAATCGCGGTCATGCAGTTGCTCCTCTCTGTCTCAACCGGCGCCCCGTGGCGCCACAGGGTCAGACCGCACCGGAACGCGGACGTTCCGGCGGTCACCTCAAAGTTCGCCGTACGAGTGCAATCCGCTCAGGAAGATGTTCACGCCGAGGAAGGTGAACGTCACCACGAACAGACCCGCCACGGCCCACCACGCCATGGGCGTACCACGCCACCCCTTGGTGAAGCGCAGGTGCAGCCAGGCCGCGTAATTGAGCCAGGTGATCAGCGACCATGTCTCTTTCGGGTCCCAGCTCCAGTAGCCGCCCCAGGCCTCCGCCGCCCACAGGGCACCGAGAATGGTGGCAAGGGTGAAAAAGGCGAAGCCCAGGGCAATGTTCTTGTACATCAGGTCGTCCATGACCTCCGCCGACGGCAGTCCGCGCCGTGCCCACCCTTCGGGATTGCGCGCCTGTATCAGGTAGGCGACGCCGATCATGGCTGCAATGGCGAAGGCGCCATAGGCGACGAAGTTGGTGGGCACGTGGATCTTCATCCACCAGCTCTGCAGGGCCGGGATCAGCGGGTCGATCTCGTACGCCCCCTGGGCGAAGTGGTACCACAGCAGGAAGCCGATGGAGGCACTGATGATGAGGCCCACGAAACCGCCCATGGCGCGGGTCTGATAGCGGTACTCGTAGTACAGGTAGATCAGGCCCGTAGTGAAGGCGAACAGAACGAACACCTCGTAGAGGTTGGTCACCGGGATCCGCCCGATGTCCGGCCCCATGAGGTAGGACTCCCACCAGCGCACCAGCAGGCCGACAAGGCCGGCGCCACTGGCCAGCCAGGTCAGCGCCGTGCCGAGCTTGTTCAGAAACTCCGAGCGCAGCAGCAAACCGGCAAAGTAGACCGGCGTCGCCGCCAGGAACAGGGCGCACATCCACATGATGGCGGCCTGGCTGGAGAACAGATAGTTCAGGAAGAAGTCGCTCTCCGCAGCGGCCAGATCCGGGTAGCGCATCACCGCAAACAGGGAGACCACCGCCACCGCGATCGTGAACGCCCGCGCCGGCTTCCACATCCAGCCAATAGCCACCGTCGACGCCCACGTCAGATACAGAATGCCGTGCTCGTAGCGGTCCATCCACGGGGCAAAGTGGTAGCTGGCGTAAACGCTTCCCACCAGCAGCGCGGCCGCCCACAGCCAGTCGAACCAGGACAGGCGCGCGAAGAAGCCGCGATCGTCGAAGGTCTCCCGGCCCAGGATCTGTTGTGTGCTCATGACCTTTCTCCATTCGTGTCAGCCGGTGGCTGGCCATCTCCGCCGAGGCGGTGATCCAGCTCGGCGCCAAGGCTGTCGAACGCCTTGGCAAAACCCAGCGGGTCACGCTGACTGTTGCCCGCCAGCAGCACCCGTGTCCCGCCACCTTCCGGCCGTATCAGGCACCACGCGCGCCGGTGCGATACGTAGAACAACAGTAACAGGCCGATGGTCAGCAGCAGTGAGCCGAAATAGACGATGTTCTGCCCCGGTGCCCGCGCAATCTGCAACCCGGTGGCCTGACGGTGATCGTAGTCGGTCAACTCCAGGAAGACCGGCGCGTCGTAATCCGCCAGCGCGGTCATGGCCGAGATGGCGTCACGGTAAAAGACCAGATCCTCCTCGGCAGGTTCCCCGGGGTCGATCCCTTCATCACGCAGCACCTGCGCATAGCCCTCCCAGAGGGTGCGCTCGATGACCAGCCGGTAGAAGTCCATCAGCCGCTCCGGCGCCTGGCCGCCACGCTCCTCGGCGCGGGCCTGCTGTTCCGCCATGACCGCGTCGAAACCGGACTCCAGCAGCGTATCAACCATGTCGTGGGCCTCGGCTGCAATCCGGCCACGCACCTGCGGGTCCTCGACGCCGATGCCATCGAGTGCGCGGTCGGAGGCGGCGGCGACCCCGTCCGGCTGCCGCAACTGCTGCAACAGCGCCATGAAGCGATCCAGTCCGCCGTCGGGATCCGCCGGGATGTAGAGGTAACGGAATTCCTCGGCGGCAGACCGGCGTACGCCGCTGAGAAAATACCGGCCGCCATCCATCTCGACGGGGAGCATGTAGTTCTCGTACTCCAGCGCTTCACCCGTTGGACGGCGCAGCAGGAACGTGAAACTGGGGCCGACGTTGCGCACCTGTCGGCGGTCCGTCGCCTCCGGCTCGGGGTGGATGTTGAACACCTCGAAGCCGGTGATTTCCACACGCCGGGCGCCCCGGGCGCCGTCGATCTCCAGTTCCTCGTTGACCCGGGTCTCGAGCCCCTCGGGATCGCCACCGTCCAGTGGCCAGGCGCGCAGGCCGAGGCGTGAGCCACCATCCCCGAAGCTGGCCTGGTAGATGGCATGGCCGTTGTGGATGAGCGGCTCGTTCACCCGGATGGTCTGGCGGATGGGCTCATCCAGCTCGGGGTCGTGCAGCACCAGGTCACTCTCGTAGGAACGGGGCTCCCCGGTATCATAGTGCTCAATCCGGAAGTCCTCCACTTCGATGCGGAACGGCAGCTCCTGCACCACGTACCCCTCACCGAGCTGCAGGAACACCACGCTCGCCCGCCCCTGCTCGGGAATCGTCACGTTCCCGCGGAACGCCGTCTGCCGTGGTGGCAGTTTGCTGCTGTCATCGATCTGGGAGACGGGGATGTTGCGGGTCTCCACCACCAGATCACCGGTCCAGTACTTCCACTGCATCAGCAGGTTCCCGTCGATCAGTCCGCCGACACAGATGACGACAATCGCCAGGTGCGTGAAGATGTAACCCAGCCGGTTGCTGGTGCCCCGCATGGCGGAGACCAGGCGGGCCTCCGGCTTGCTCTTGTGGCGTGTACGGTAGCCATTGCGACGGAGCGTGGCGTCGGCCGCCGCCGCGGCCTCGTCCGGCGACATCGCCACGAACCACTCCCGCTTGTGGCTGAATGCCCGCAGCGAACGCTCCTGCTGGTGGTCGCGGAAGCGGGTCATCTCCTTCCACATCACCGGCGTATGCCGCGTCAGGCAGACCGATGTGGAGACCACCAGGAACGCCAGCATGAACAGAAACCACGGGGCACTGTAGACGTCGTAGAGCGCCAGGCGTTCGTAGACCTCGAACCAGAACGGCCCGAACTTGATGAGGTAGTCCTGGTAAGGCTCGTTCTGGTGCAGGACCGTGCCGATCACCGAGGCTATCGCCACCGCTACCAGCAGGGTGATCGCCAGGTTCATGGAACCGAGGAAATTCAGCAGGATGGACGCCGTGCTCTTGCGCTGCCGTCCACCTCGCTTCGTGCTGTCAGCGGCTGTCGCCATACCTTAGGATCACCCGGTGCCGTGGAGCCGGCCCCTGAGACGCGCCCGCCAGAGTGGCGGCTGCAAGATGGTTGACCGCCCCCGGAAGGCCGGCGTGCTGAGCCCGGGTGCTCGTCGCGACGGGCACCCGGGGAAGACGCTTACTCCGATTCCCGCTTGTGCAGGCCGGAAATGTAGGAGGAAACGGCTTCAATCTCCTCATCGGACATCCGCTCGGCGATGTCCCGCATCATGCGGTTGCGGTCGGTGGAGCGCTCACCATCTCTGTACTTTCGCAATTGATCCGCCGTGTACTCCGCGAGCTGACCGCTCAGGCGGGGGTACCCGGCGCCGGGCATGCCTTCGCCGGCCGGACCGTGACAGGCCATGCAGGCAGCGACGCCTTCATCAGGCAGACCGCCGCGATAGATCGATTCGCCCAGGTCCTTGAGGTCCGGGTCCACGCCACCGGAGATGCCGCCTTCCTGCGAGGCGAAGTAGGCCGCCAGATCCCGCAGGTCCTGATCATCCAGGTCGGCGACCTGACTCTGCATCACGGCGTTCTCGCGGTCACCGCTCTTGTACGCCTGCAGCTGCTCATACAGGTAGCGCTTGCCCTGCCCGTGGATGATCGGCCAGTCCGGGTTGTCCGTGTTGCCCTCGGCAGCGTGGCAGGCCATGCACTCACCGGAGAGGTCTTCTCCGCGGGACACGTCGCCGGCCTGAAGGAACGGGGTGGCGATCAGCGCCGAACCGGCGATAACAACCTTGATCCAGTTGTTCATGGAATTGATTACTCCTGGCGAAGCGGAATC
The DNA here is from genome assembly GCA_007126095.1 of Aquisalimonas sp. GTDB lineage: Bacteria > Pseudomonadota > Gammaproteobacteria > Nitrococcales > Aquisalimonadaceae > Aquisalimonas. The sequence goes on along the minus strand of SLBZ01000003.1, from coordinate 24,905 downwards.
TCTGGGTATGAGAGTCTCTGGTGCCGGGTCGCTGCCCATCCCTCGAGGGCAAGGCACCCTGACGTGTCTGCGGCACCCGACGCTGTCAGCAAAGCGACCCGAAGTTATACCAGCCACCCCGGACACGGTCAATTTAGGCCACCGGACCGTGCCGAATGGATACCCGGGCCGCGCAACGGGTAGCATACCCCAACCGCCATCCCGCAAATCCGGAAGAAGGTCACACCATGTCAGACCGCTACACCCAGACCCGGTTCCTCAAGAGCGCCAACGAGCTCTCGCAGCTGCCCCCGGATACCGGGCTCGAGGTGGCCTTCGCCGGACGCTCCAATGCCGGCAAGTCGAGCGCCCTGAACGCGCTGACCGGGCAGAAGCGCCTGGCCCGGATCAGCAAGACGCCCGGCCGAACGCAGCTGATCAACATCTTCCCGGTCGACGAGGAGCGGGCACTCATCGATCTGCCGGGCTACGGCTACGCCAAGGTGCCGGCGGCCATCAAACACCACTGGGACCGGGTGCTGCCGCAGTACCTGGATCGTCGGCAGGCGCTGCGCGGTCTGATGCTGATCATGGACATCCGCCACCCGCTCAAGGACTTCGACCGCCAGATGCTCGCCTGGTGCGACCACGCCGGGCTGCGCGTGCATGTGCTGCTGAACAAGGCCGACAAGCTCAAACGCGGCGCGGCGGCATCCGCGCTGATGGCGGTTCGCCGCGAGTTGGAGGCGGAGTTCCCGGAGACATCTGTCCAGTTGTTCTCCGCCCTGCGGGCCACCGGCGTGGAGGAGGCGCGGGATGTGCTGGATGCGTGGTTCGCGACGGACCCGCACTGATCCCGCACGCGCCCCGATTCCCTTCATGAAAGGGGAACTTCCGATACATGAAACGGTCTCATACAGTGCGCCAGTGCCCGGCGCCGCCCGCTCACCCCCCTGTATGCTGAGCGGGCTGTCGCGACTCTCCCCAGGGTCGCACGTTGGTCCCGGTCTTTCCCCCCGAGAGCCGGGACCTTTTCTTTTCCGACCCACGATAGCCCGGCCCCTGCCGCCGATTCAGTGCGCTTCTTCCCAGTTCTGTCCGACGCCGATGTCCACCTCCAGCGGCACATCCAGGGTGGCCGCCTCGACCATGAGCCCCCGCACATGCGTCGCCACGGTATCCACCTCGCTCTCGGGGACTTCGAACACCAGTTCGTCGTGGACCTGCATGACCATGAGCACATCCGGCTCGTCGGCACGCAGCCACTCATCCACACGGATCATGGCGCGCTTGATGATATCCGCCGCCGTCCCCTGCATGGGTGCGTTGATGGCGGTGCGCTCGGCGTACTGCCGCCGCTGCTGGTTGCTGGCGTTGATCTCCGGCAGATACAGCCGGCGGCCGTAGACCGTCTCCACGAAGCCCTGCTCCCGGGCGCTGGCCCGGGTGCCGTCCATGTACGCCTTCACGCCCTGGAAGCGGTCGAAGTAGAGATCCACATACTGCTGCGCCTCACCGCGCTCCACACCGATCTGCCGCGCCAGGCCCCAGGCGGACATTCCGTAGATTAGCCCGAAGTTGATGGCCTTGGCGGCGCGGCGCTGCTCGTCGGTGATCTGCTCCGGTGCGGCGCCAAAGACCTCTGCGGCGGTGGCACGGTGGATGTCCTGACCCTCGGCGAAGGCGCGCCTGAGGGTCGCGTCGCCGGAGAGGTGCGCCATGATGCGCAGCTCCACCTGGGAGTAGTCCGCCGCCATGAGGCGGTAACCGGGGGTGGCAATGAAGGCCTTGCGGATGCGTCGGCCCTCCTCGCTGCGCACCGGGATGTTCTGCAGGTTCGGGTCGCTGGAAGAGAGCCGGCCGGTGGCCGCCACGGCCTGGTGGTAGGACGTGTGCACCCGGCCGGTGTGCGGGTTGATCATCTGCGGCAGCTTGTCGGTGTAGGTGGACTTGAGCTTGGACAGACCGCGGTGCTCGATGATGAGCCGCGGCAGCTCGTAGTCCGCCGCCAGCTCCTGCAGCACGGACTCCGCGGTGGAGGGCTGGCCCTTGGGGGTCTTCTGCAGCACCGGCAGCCCCTGGCGATCGAACAGGATCTCCTGAATCTGCTTGGGCGAACTCAGGTTGAAGGGGCCACCGGCGGCGTCGTGAGCGGCCTTCTCCAGCTGCTGCATGCTCTTCGCCAGTTCACTGCTCTGCTTGCGCAGCAGCTCGCGGTCCACCAGCACGCCGTGTCGCTCCATGCGCGAGAGCACCGGCAACAGCGGCACCTCGATCGCCTCGTAGACCGCCTGCAGGGACGGGATGGCCTGCACCCGCGGCCACAGGGTCCGGTGCAGCTGCAGGGTCACGTCGGCGTCCTCGCAGGCGTAGTCGGTCGCCTCGTCCACACCCACCTGGTTGAAGGTGATCTGCTTGGCACCCTTGCCGGCCACGTGCTCGTACTTGGTGGTGCCGCGCCCCAGGTACTTGAGCGCCAGGGAGTCCATGTCGTGACGGGTGGCGGTGGAGTCCAGCACATAGGACTGCAGCATGGTGTCGTGGCGCACACCCTGCAGATCGATGCCGTAGCGGGCCAGCACACTCATGTCGTACTTCAGGTTCTGGCCGACCTTGAGGTGGTCCTCGGCCTCCAGCAGCGGCCTGAGGGCGTCCAGCACCTGCTGGCGGTCGAGCTGATCGGGCGCGCCCGGGCCGTCGTGGGCCACGGGGATGTAAATGGCCTCGCCGGGCTCGATGGCGAACGACAGCCCGACGATGTTGGCTTCCATGTAGTTGAGGCTGTCCGTCTCCAGATCGAAGGCGAACAGCTCCGCATCCCGCAGCCGCGCCAGCCAGGCGTCGAACTCCGCCTGCTCGGTCACCATGCTGTAGTCGCCGCCGGGTGCGTCACCCTCACCCGCATCGCCGCGGTCATCACCGAGCTGGGACAGCCAGCCGGAGAACTCCTGCTGGCGGTAGAGTTCGCGCAGGGTGGCGGTGTCCGGTTCGCCGCGCTGCAGATCATCCGGGCTCTGGTCCAGGTCCAGTTCGCAGCGGATGGTGGCCAGATCCCGCGACAGGGGCAGGTCGTCCAGGTGCTCGCGCAGGCTCTCGCCCACCTTGCCCTTGATGGCGCCGGCATTGGCCACCACGCCGTCCAGGTCGCCGTAGGCGTTCAGCCACTTCACGGCGGTCTTGGGCCCCACCTTGGGAATGCCGGGGATGTTGTCGGACGTATCACCCACCAGGGCCAGGTAGTCGATGATGCGCTCCGGCGGCACGCCGAACTTCTCGCGCACGCCGTCCACGTCCAGAGACGTGCCGCTCATGGTGTTGAGCAGGGTCACCCGGTCGGTGACCAGCTGGGCCATGTCCTTGTCGCCGGTGGAGATGATCACGTCGCTGCCGGCGGCGGCCTGCCGGGCCAGGGTGCCGATGACGTCGTCCGCTTCGACGCCGCTCACTTCCACCAGGGGCAGCCCCATGGCGCGGACGATCTGCTTCAGGGGTTCGATCTGCGGACGCAGATCCTCGGGCATGCCGGGCCGGTTGGCCTTGTACTGCTCGAAGAGGTCATCGCGGAAGGTGCGCCCCGGCGCGTCGAACACCACACCGATGTGGGTGGGCTCGTATTCCGCCAGCAGCTTGCGCAGCATGTTGACCACCCCGTAGACGGCCCCGGTGGGGTCGCCTGCGGAGTTGGTCAGGGGTGGCAGAGCGTGGAAGGCCCGGAACAGGTACGAGGAGCCGTCTACCAGGATCAGCGGCTGCCTTGTGCTGCGCTCTGCCATGTCGTTCGTCCGTTCAGAAGCGGGCGGAGACCCCCATGTAGGGTCCATCGATGGTCAGGTCCGCGTCCAGATCGTCGAAGCTGTCGAGACGGATATTCTGGTACTTGTATCCGCCTTCGATGGCGATCGAGGCCAGACCGATGCCGGTACGGTAGCCGGCCGAGAGGGTCATGTCGACTATGCGGTTGCCGTCGAAGCTGAGATAGCTGACTTCACCGCCGCCGAACAGACCCGTTCCGGGCAGGCGCGCCTCGGTGCGGGCGTAGACCAGCGGCAGGGGGCCGTCGAAGCTGACGCGCTCGCGCTCGCCCTCGCTCTCAACGTCGATCTCACCGTCGATGTACTTCACATTCAGGCCGATATCGAGATCCACGAACAGGCTCCACGGCGACCAGTAGATGATGAAGTCGGTCTGGTCCAGGGTGATCTCCGATTCGTTCTCTCCCGTGAATGACTCGTCGCCGAACGAGAAGCTGCTATCTCCCTCGCCTTCGAGAGTCACCGGCGTGTGCTTGAGCTTGAGCCGGGGCAGCAGCGGAATCGGGTGGCGCAGGTCCGCCCAGACGAAGTAGCCCACCTCGGAATCCGTATCCAGGTCGTCTTCCAGATCGGCGCGATTACCGTCGGCTTCCACATGACCGCTCGGGCCCTGGTTCCACACACCAACGCCGACACTGGCACCGGTCAGCCCCGCCGTGGCGGACAGGGGCAGCGCCATCAGCACCGCCACCAACACACCCTGTTGCACAAATCGCATATGCCCTCCCATGGAGCGTTTCTTGTTGATTGCCGGCATCCACGCCGCGCCGGATGCCACGCAGGCGGTGCCATGTTACATAATGGGGCTGCGGCCTCGCCGTGCACGGCTCACGGTTCGCGACCGCATCGCATCGATTCGCAACAACGGCACAAGCCACTGGAGCAGCATGATCACACCCGACAAGTTCGCGGGGCGCGCCCCGATCAATGACTCGCTGATGACCCGGGAGTCCTGGAAGATCTTCCAGGTCATGGCGGAGTTCGTGGAGGGGTTCGAGCGCCTGGCGCAGATCAAGCCGTCGGCGAGCCTGTTCGGCTCGGCCCGCACACCGCCGGATCACCCCTGGTACGCGCTGGCGGAGGACACGGCCTACCAGCTCTCGGAGGCGGGATTCTCCGTGGTCAGCGGCGGCGGCCCCGGCATCATGGAGGCGGCCAACAAGGGCGCCTACCGCGGCAAGGCCCCCAGCATCGGCCTGAACATCCAGCTGCCCATGGAGCAGGGGGGCAATCCGTATCAGGACATCAGCCTGAACTTCCGCCACTTCTTCTCGCGCAAGGTGATGTTCGTGAAGTACGCCTCCGCCTACGTGGTGCTGCCCGGCGGCTTCGGCACCCTGGACGAGCTGGCGGAGATTCTCACCCTGGTGCAGACGGGCAAGACCCGGCGCATTCCCATCATTCTGGTGAACGAGGAGTTCTGGCGCGGGCTGGTGCGGTGGTTTCAGGACGTGCTGGTGGCCCAGGGCACCATCAACGCCGAGGACATGGATCTCTTTCACGTAGTGGAGGAGCCGAAGCAGGTGGTGGATGCCATCTTCGACCATTACGAGGAGCGCGGCTTCGAGCCCTCGGCGCGGGAGCGGGAGATTCTGCTGGATCTTTAGACATGATGGTGGACCTGAAGGTCCACGCTACGCACGCACTACGCACTCTCCAGAAACCGTAGGGTGGATCTTCAGATCCACCATGGCGGGCTCCGGTGATGCACCCTGGCCTTTTTGGTAGACCTGAAGGTCTACCCTACGCACTCTCCAGCTTGGCGTAGGCCGCCACCAGCCACTTGGTGCCGGCATCGGTGAAATTCACCTGCACCCGGGCGCTGGGACCCTGGCCCTCGTACTGCAACACGATGCCGTCACCGAACTTCGGGTGGTGCACCCGCTGGCCCAGGTTGAACGCGGCGGCGTCCCCGCCCGTCTGCTCGTCCAGCCCGGAGCGCACGGCCATCTGCGGCCGGCTGACGGTCATGCGCGTGCGCACGTGCTGCAGGCAGTCCTCCGGCATCTCGCTGAGAAAGCGTGACGGCGCACCGAAGGTCTCCTTGCCGTGGAGTCGCCGTTTCTCCGCCCAGGTGAGCACCGCCTGCTGCCGCGCCCGGGTAATCCCCACGTAGCACAGCCGCCGCTCCTCCTCGAGCCGGTCCGGGTCCTCGGCGGACATGCGGTGCGGAAACAGACCCTCTTCCAGCCCGGTGAGGAACACCACCGGGTACTCCAGCCCCTTGGCGGAGTGCAGGGTCATGAGCTGAACACAGTCTTCCCAGGCGTCGGCCTGGCCCTCACCGGCCTCCAGTGCCGCGTGGGAGAGAAAGGCCGTGAGCACGGCCATGTCGCCGTCGCCTTCCCACTCCTGCTCGAAGTGGCGGGCGGCGTTGACCAGTTCGTCCAGGTTCTCCAGCCGGGACTCGCCCCGGTCGCTGCCGTCCTTCTGGAACAGCTCGCGCAGGCCGGAGCCCCGGATCACCACGTCGATGCGCTCGGCCAGCGGCTGGTCACCGGCTTCCTCGGCCAGGGCGTCGATCAGCGCCAGGAACTTCGTCACCGCCGTGGCAGCGCGGCCGGGCAGGCTGCGATCACCGATGGCGCCCCGCGCGGCCGCCCACATGCTCACGCCCTGGCGACGGCCCAGCTCGCGGATGGTGTCCACGGTCTTGCTGCCGATCCCCCGGGTGGGCGTGTTCACCACCCGCTCGAAGGAGGGGTCGTCGTCCCGGTTGTCGATGAGCCGCAGGTAGGCGAGCGCATCCTTGATCTCGGCGCGCTCGAAAAAGCGCAGGCCACCGTAGACGCGGTAGGGCAGGCCGCGCGCTAGCAGGGCCTCCTCGAACACGCGGGACTGGGCGTTGGAGCGATACAGGATCGCCATCTCGCGGCGCGCGTGACCGTCGTTGAGCAGCGAGGCGATGCGCTCCACCACGTAGCGGGCCTCGTCCAGTTCGTTGAACGCCGCGTACACCGCAATGGGATCACCATCGGCGCCGTCGGTCCACAGGTTCTTGCCCATGCGGCCGCTGTTGTGGGCGATGAGCGTGTTCGCGGCGTTGAGGATGGTCGCCGTGGAGCGGTAGTTCTGCTCCAGCCGCATGACCCGCGTGCCGGGGTAGTCGTGGCTGAGCTGGCGGATATTCTCCACCCGCGCACCCCGCCAGCCGTAGATGGACTGGTCGTCGTCACCGACGATGAACAGGTCCGCCTGATCACCCGCGATCATGCGCAGCCAGTTGTACTGGATGCCGTTGGTGTCCTGGAACTCGTCAACCAGCAGGTGGCGGAACTGCTCCCGGTAGTGACCCTGGATGCCGGGATTGTCGCGCAATAGCTCGAAGCTGCGCAGCAGCAGCTCTGCGAAATCCACCTGGCCCGTGCGCTCGCACGCCTCCTGGTAGGCCGCATAGATACGCACCATGCGGTCGGTGTGCGGGTCGTTGCCCTCGCCGATATCCCCGGGCCGCTGACCGTCGTCCTTGCGGGCGTTGATGTAGCCCTGGACCTGGCGTACGGGGAACCGGCTCTCGTCGATCTCCAGCAGGCGCATGACCCGCTTCACCAACCGGCGCTGGTCTTCGGAGTCCAGGATCTGGAACGCTTCCGGGAGCTTCGCTTCGCGCCAGTGACGACGCAACAGGCGGTGGGACAGACCATGGAAGGTGCCCGTCCACATGCCGGCTGCGGAGTAGCCAAGCAGGCTTTCGATGCGGCCACGCATCTCTGCCGCCGCCTTGTTGGTAAAGGTGACGGCCATGATGCTGTAGGGCGATGCGTTCTCCACGCGGCCCAGCCAGGCAGCGCGGTGCACCAGCACGCGGGTCTTGCCGCTGCCGGCACCGGCCAGCACGAGATTGTGACCCAGGGGTGCGCTTACCGCCTCGCGCTGGGCATCGTTCAACGGGTCGAGAATATCGGAGACGTCCATGGGGGCGCAGTGTAGCAAGTGCGGCGGCGGAGAGCAGTGACTAACCTTCACCGAGTGCGCGCACCTCCGGCAGAGCGCGGATGACATCCGCGATTGCCTGCACCGTCGGCTCCCGGGCCGACCCCTTGCGCCAGAGAATGGCGACCTGGCGGTGCGGTTGCGGCGCCTTGAACCGGCGCAAGACCAGCCGGCCATGGCCCACCGCGGTGGCGTCCGCCGCGGCCGCCATCCGCGGCAGCAGGGTGATGCCGGCTCCCGCGGCGGCCATCTGTCGCAAGGTCTCCAGGCTCGTGGCACGGAATTCCCGCGCCTCGCGCGCGCCGACGGTCTGGCACACGCTCAGTGCCTGGTCCCGCAGGCAGTGCCCTTCTTCCAGCAGCAGCACCCGGGCGTCGACAAGGTCGGCCAGAGTAACGTCTCGGCGCTCCGCCAACGGGTGCCCGGCGGGGGCGGCCAGGACGAAGGGTTCATTGTAGAGGGTCGCCTGCGCGAACGTGTCGGCCCCCTCGAAGGGCACGGCAATGACCGCGACGTCGATGACGCCATTGCGCAGCTTCTCCAGACAGGCCGCGGTCTGCTCCTCGCGGAGCAACGGGCGCAGGCGGGGAAGCTCGCGCTCGAAGGCCGGCATCAGATAGGGCAGCAGATACGGGGCCACCGTGGGAATAATGCCCAGACGCAGGTCGCCGGCGAACGGGTCGCTGGCCGCGCGGGCCACCTCCACGATGTCATCGGCAAGATTAAGCATACTTCGTGCGCGGCGGGCGACGTCGTCGCCGATGGTGGTGAGCATGATCTGCTTGCTCGAGCGCTCCACCAACTGGACACCCAGATACTGCTCCAGCTTCTTCAGCTGGGCGCTGAGGGTTGGCTGACTCACGTGGCAGGCTTCCGCGGCCCGGCCGAAGTGGCGGTGCTCGGCGACGGCAACCAGGTAGCGGAGGTCCCGCAGGTTCATACAGCACTCCCTTGTCGGCAGTATTCGGGCGTCGGGCGGCGGCTTCGAAATGGTCGGGGGCCTGACAAACGGCCGGAACAGGTTAGTATGATACGCGGGAAAAGGGGGCGACCGGGCCAATCACATCACAATGCCCGACGCCGGTGACGATGACACAGGACTGTTGGCATGGCGTCAGACCGGACTGAACCGGTTTCCATCGTGGTCGTGGACGACGCGAAGTTCACGCTTGAAATGCTTCGGCGGGTGCTGGAAACGACGGGCTACACCGACATACGCAGTGCGGGCTCCGCCGCGGAGGCCCTGGCAATGCTGGACGACCGGCAGGCGGACATCCTCCTGGCCGACTGGTTGATGCCGGAGATGGACGGGCTGGGACTGACCCGCGAAGTGCGCGAGCAGGACGCGGGGAGTGATCACCGGACATCGATCATCCTGCTCTCCGGCAAGGACGAGGCCGGAGCGCTGACGGAAGCGTACGCCAGCGGCGTTGATCATTTCGTCACCAAGTCGCCGGACAGCGAGGGGCTGCTCGACGCCGTGCGCGTGGCAGTGGAGCGCATCCAGGGCAGCCGGGAGTAACTGCCACGCTCACTCGACGGTAACCGATTTCGCCAGATTGCGCGGCTTGTCCACATCGGTGCCCTTGAGTACCGCCACGTGATAGGCCAGCAGCTGCAGCGGCACCGTGAAAACGATGGGCGCCACCACCTCGGCCACCGCAGGCACCGGCAGCACGATCAGGCCCGGGCGTTCGGAGAAGCGCACCGCGTCGTCGGCAAACACCAGCAGTTCGCCACCGCGCGCCTGGACTTCCTGCAGGTTGGATTTCAGCTTCTCCAGCAGTTCGTCATTGGGCGCGACTGCAACCACGGGCATCTCGGCATCCACCAGCGCCAGCGGGCCATGCTTGAGCTCGCCGGAGGGGTACGCCTCGGCGTGGATGTAGGAGATCTCCTTGAGCTTCAGGGCACCCTCCAGGGCGACCGGATACTGTGGGCCCCGCCCGAGGAACAGGCTGTGGCGCTTGTCGACGAAGCGCTCGGCCAGCTCGGCGATGCGCGGCTCCAGCGCTAGGGTGCGCTCCACGGCCGCGGGCAGATCATGCAGGGCCGCCACGAGGTCCCGCTCGGCGTCCGCACTGAGAGCATGGCGCCGCCCCAGGCCCGCAACCAGCAGCAGCAGACCGGCCAGCTGGGTGGTGAACGCCTTGGTGGATGCAACGCCGATCTCCGGGCCCGCTCGGGTCATGAGCGTCAGGTCGGACTCGCGCACCAGAGAGCTCTCAGGCACATTGCAGATTGCCAGACTGGCGCTGTATCCAAGCCGTTTCGCCTCCCGCAATGCCGCCAGTGTGTCGGCGGTCTCACCGGACTGGGAGATGGTCACGAACAGGGAGTCATCGGTGACCACGTGCCTGCGGTAGCGGAATTCGCTCGCCACCTCCACATCGCAAGGCAGGCCGGCGAGAGACTCGAACCAGTACCGCGCGATGAGGCCGGCGTGGTAGCTGGTGCCGCAGGCGACGATCTGCACCCGGCGCACCGTGTCGAATATGGGCGTGGCGTCCGGGCCGAAGATCTCGGGCAGCACCCGCTCACGAGACAGCCGGCCTTCCAGGGTTTCCGCCAGGGCGTTGGGCTGCTCGTGGATTTCCTTGAGCATGAAATGGCGGTATCCGCCGCGTTCCACGGCATCCGGAGAGACCTCGGAGACGCGCACGGGCCGCTCCACTTCGCGGCCGTGCGCGTCGTAGATGCGCACGCTATCGCGGCGGACGTCGGCGATGTCCCCTTCCTCGAGGAAAATGAAACGCTGAGTAACCGGCAACAGCGCGAAGACGTCAGAGGCGATGAAGTGCTCGCCGATACCAAGCCCGATCACCAGAGGGCTCCCGCGGCGCGCCGCGACCAGGCGTTCGGGTTCATCGGCACTCAGTACACCCAGGGCGAACGCCCCTTCCAGCCGTCCCACGCTGGCCCGCACTGCGGCGAGCAGGTCATGGCCGGCCGCCAGGTGGCGGTGCACCTCGTTGACCACCACTTCGGTGTCGGTCTCCGACTCGAATGCGTAGCCAAGACTTTCCAGCTCGGCCCGCAAGGCCTCGTAGTTCTCGATGATGCCGTTGTGAACAATGGCAACCCGGTCCAGGGCCATGTGTGGATGGGCGTTGGCGTCCGTGGGCCGGCCATGGGTCGCCCAGCGCGTGTGTGCGATACCCGTCGTGCCGGTGAGCGGTTCGGCGCGCAGCGCCTCCTCCAGTGCGGCCACCTTGCCCACCGACCGCCGCCGGCGAACGCTGCCGCGGTCGTCGACCAGAGCAACCCCGGCTGAGTCGTAGCCCCGGTACTCAAGGCGTTTCAGGCCTTCGAGGAGGATGCGCGAGACTTCACGCTCGGCAACCGCGCCGACGATTCCACACATGGTCTGACTCCCTCAGATCAGATCAGCGACGCCCGCGGCACCATGAGCACGGACTGGGTGGCCCGCCGGACCACGTTCTGAGCCGTGCTGCCCAGCATCAGCTCGCGGATGGGGCTGCGGCCACGTTTGCCGATGACCATCATCGTGCTGCCTTCTTCCTCGGCGACAGCGGCAAGCACGCGTGACGGGTTGCCATACTCGATGCGAGTCACAAGCCGATCCTTGACGTTCGCGAACTGGTCGGCCAATGCGGCGAGGCGTTTCTCGGCGTCGGCCCGGGCCGCGTTCTCACCCATGGCATCCACGATATCGTCCTCGAGAACATGGCAGAGCACGACCTTCTCGGCGGAGCCGGCCAGTTCGGCCGCATGCCGTTCGGCCTCGTAACAGGACTCGGAGAAGTCGGTCCCCAGCAACAGCGAGCGGAAGCCGCGACCACTCACGCGGCGCGAGCCACCGCCAACCGGTTCGATCAACGTCGGGGTGGACGTCTTACGGATCAGCTGCAGCACGGTGGAACCGCGCAGAAACTCGCGGAAACGTCCTTCGCCGCGGGAACCGACGAGGATCAGCGACGCGTGCGCGGCACGCGCGATGGTGGAGAGCTCGTGCGCCGGCTGGCCGGTGCGGAGCTCTGCGTTGACATGGAATCCGGCCTCTTCAAGAACGGATTTCTCCTCCTCCAGACGACGGTGCGCGTCCTGACGGTGGACCTCGTCCTGGGTCTCGGAATGATGGGACAGGAGGACGTCAACAAGAGTGATCTCCTCGGTACCCAGCCGGCGAAGCTCGTCCATCTCCTCCAGCAACCTGGATGAGGCGGAAGCAAAATGCGCGGCTACTACAACGTGCTTGAACATCGACTGTCTCCTCTGGGAATCAAGGCCTCCCGTGATTGCCGCTTCCCGGCTCGACGGCTCTGGCAACCACGGCCCGCTACTTCCATCATTGGGCCCCGCACCGGACGCGTCAACAGTGGGCGCATCAGCGCCGCCGCCGGGCCCAGCCGGACACGCTGCGCGCCGGTGCACGGGTGACGGTCAGGCTGTCCGCCTCCGTATCCCGGGTCAGCGTTGTTCCCGCACCAAGGACGGAGCCAGGCGCGACCGACACCGGCGCCACAAGCTGTGTCCCGGAGCCGATGAACGCACGATCACCGATCTCTGTATGGTGCTTGCTGGCGCCGTCGTAGTTGCAGGTGATGGTGCCGGCACCAACGTTCACGTTACTGCCGAGGCGGGCGTCGCCGATGTAGCTCAGGTGATTGACCTTGCTCCCGGGTCCGATCACGGCCTTCTTGATCTCGACGAAATTGCCCACCCGCGCCGCGGCCCCGAGCTCAGCACCGGGGCGCAGACGAGCGAACGGGCCCACACGGCCATCACGGCCGACGTGCGCCCCTTCCAGCACGCTGTGGCTCTCGATCACCGCCCCGCTCTCAATGGTGACATCGCGAAGGCAGACATAAGGGCCGATGCGGACGTTGTCGCCCAGTGTCACCGAGCCCTCCATGACGACGCCGACATCCACGACACAGTCCTGGCCGAACCGCAGTATACCGCGCAGATCGAACCGGCTGCCGTCGGCCAGACCGAGCCCCTGACGCAGTACCGTATCGGCCACCCGGCACTGGTACGCACGCTCCGCCGCCTGCAGCTGCACGCGGTCGTTGACCCCGGCCACTTCGGCCGGATCGGCAGCCTGCGCCGCAGTCACCCGCACGCCGTCTGCGCGCGCCAGTGCAACGCAATCCGTCAGGTAGTACTCACCCTGAGCGTTATCGTTACCGCAGCGGCCGAGCCAATCCCGCAGGGCGGCGGCGGGCGCGGCCATCAAACCGGTATTGGTCTCCGTCAGGGCGCGTTCTTCCGGGCGCGCGTCCTTGTGCTCGACGATGCGCTCGACGAACCCCTCGGCATCCCTTATCACGCGCCCGTATCCGGCGGGGTCATCGAGTTCGACCGTAAGCACCGCCGGGCCATGCGCCGCGGCCGCCACTAACGCTTCCATGGTTTCCGCCCGCACCAGGGGCACATCACCATACAGGACCAGGACCACGGCATCGTCGCCGATCCCGGGCATGGCCTGCTGGACCGCGTGCCCGGTGCCGAGCTGCTCCGCCTGCTCGACCCAGCACAGATCCGTGTCGCCCAGGGCCTCACGGACCCGGGCGCCGCCATGGCCGTGGACCACGTGCACCGCGGCGGGCTCCAGCGCCATGGCGGCGTCGACGACGTGGCGCAGCATCGGCCGCCCGGCCAGGGGGTGCAGCACCTTCGGTAGCGCAGAGCGCATCCGCGTTCCCTGACCTGCGGCAAGGATCACAACGTGGAGAGGAGGGCGTGGATCGGACATGGGCGTAGCTCTCTGGACGGGCTCCCAACGAAAAAAAGCCGCCGCTCCCGGCTTTCGGGGCGGCGGCTGTCACAACGCGCGGTCGACCACGATCGCGGTCGCAGTCAGCTACCCCGCTTACGGCGCAGACTCTGCAACGCCCGCAGCTGCGCCGCAGCTGCGGCGAGCTCGGTCTGGGCCCGTGCATAGTCCACTTCCGAACTGCGGTCGCGCAGGGCTTCCTCGGCGCGGCGTTTCGCCTGCTCCGCCTCCGCTTCGTCGATATCCTTCGCGCGCACAGCGGTGTCGGCGAGTATGGTGACGACGTGCGGCTGAATCTCCAGCATGCCGCCGGAGACGTAGAAGAACTGCTCATCGCCGCCGGGCATGCGCACGCGGACTTCACCGGGCTGGAGCTGCGCCATCAGCGGCGCGTGTCGCGGCATGATGCCGAGCTCCCCTTCGGTGGCTCGCGCCGCCAGGAACTCGACTTCACCGGCAAACACGGCTTCTTCCGCGCTGACGATGTCCAGTTGCATGGTATTGGCCATTAGGGCACCTATGCGACAGAGTTACAGGTTCTTCGCCTTCTCGACGGCTTCGTCGATCGTGCCAACCATGTAGAAGGCCTGCTCGGGCAGTTCGTCGTACTCGCCGTCAACGATCCCCTTGAAGCCGCGGATCGTCTCCTTGAGGGAGACGTACTTACCGGGGGAGCCGGTGAACACCTCCGCCACGAAGAACGGCTGCGACAGGAAGCGCTGGATCTTGCGCGCCCGGGACACGGTGAGCTTGTCCTCTTCCGAGAGCTCGTCCATGCCCAGGATGGCGATGATGTCCTTGAGCTCCTTGTACCGCTGCAGCGTCCCCTGCACCGCGCGGGCGGTGTCGTAGTGATCGTCCCCGATGACCAGCGGATCCAGCTGGCGGCTGGTGGAGTCCAGCGGGTCCACCGCCGGGTAAATACCCAGGGAGGCGATGTCACGGGACAGCACCACGGTGGCGTCCAGGTGAGCGAAGGTCGTGGCCGGGGACGGGTCGGTCAGGTCGTCGGCAGGCACGTACACGGCCTGGATCGAGGTGATGGAACCGGTCTTGGTGGAGGTGATGCGCTCCTGCAGAACGCCCATTTCCTCGGCCAGCGTCGGCTGGTACCCCACCGCAGACGGCATACGCCCGAGCAGCGCGGAGACTTCCTGCCCGGCCAGCGTGTAGCGGTAGATGTTGTCGATGAACAGCAGCACGTCGCGGCCTTCATCACGGAAGTACTCCGCCATGGTCAGGCCGGTAAGCGCAACGCGCAGGCGGTTGCCCGGCGGCTCGTTCATCTGGCCGTACACCAGCGCCACCTTGTCCAGCACGTTGGACTCGGTCATTTCGTGGTAGAAGTCGTTACCCTCACGGGTCCGCTCACCGACACCGGCGAATACCGAGTAGCCCGAGTGCTCGATGGCGATGTTGCGGATGAGCTCCATCATGTTGACGGTCTTGCCCACGCCAGCGCCGCCGAACAGGCCGACCTTGCCGCCCTTGGCGAAGGGGCAGATCAGGTCGATGACCTTGATGCCGGTCTCCAGCAGTTCCGCGCTGGCGGACTGTTCGTCATAGGCCGGGGCGTTGCGGTGGATGCCCCAGGTCTCGTCGTTGCCGATATCGCCCTTTTCGTCGATGGGGCGACCCAGCACGTCCATGATGCGGCCCAGTGTCTTCTGGCCGACCGGCACGGAGATCGCCTTGCCGGTGTTGGAGACTTCCAGCCCGCGCTTCAGCCCGTCGGTGCTCCCCATGGCGATACACCGCACGACACCGTCGCCGGTCTGCTGCTGGACTTCCATCACCAGGTCAACTTCGTTGACCGTCAGGGCGTCGTAGACATTGGGCACGGCGTCACGAGGGAATTCGATATCCACCACGGCGCCGATGATCTGGACAATTTTTCCTGAGCTCATACCCCAGTTCCTCTAAAAACGATTCTTGAAAACGGCACGGGCATCCTGATCGCCGGCCTAGACGGCCGCGGCACCGGAGACGATCTCCGTGAGCTCCGTGGTAATGGCCGCCTGACGCGCCTTGTTGTAGACGAGCTGCAAGTCCTCGATCACGTTCTCCGCGTTATCGGATGCAGACTTCATCGCAACCATCCGCGCCGCCTGCTCGCTGGCAATGTTCTCGACCACCGCCTGATACACCATCGATTCCACGTACCGCTGCAGCAGTTCATCCAGAACGTGCTCGGCGTCGGGCTCGTAGATGTAGTCCCAGCTGTAGGGTTGCTCGTCGAGCACGGGATCAGTCAGAGCGGGCAGCGGCAGGAGGGTCTCCACCTGCGGCGTCTGCGTCATGGTGTTCACGAACTCGTTGTAGACAAGACAGACCTGATCGAGCTCGCCGTTACGGAACCCGTCCAGCATCACCTTGATGGTCCCGAGCAGATCGGCGATGTGCGGCGTATCACCAAGGTGTGTCACCTGGGCCACCAGGTTGCCGCTCAGGCGCCGCAGGAACTGGGCGCCCTTGTTGCCGACGGCACAGAGGTCCACCTCGACGCCCCGCTCCTCGCACTTGCGGAGCTCGGGGATGAGCTTGCGGAACAGATTGCTGTTCAGCCCGCCGCACAGCCCCCGGTCCGAGGTCACGACGATGAAACCCACCCGTTTCACTTCCCGTTCCGACATGAACGGGTGCCGGTACTCCGGCTGTGCGTGTGCCAGGTGGCTGACCACGTTGCGGATCTTCTCGGCGTAAGGCCGCGAGGCTTCCATCCGCCCCTGCGCAGAACGCATCTTGCTGGCCGCGACCATCTCCATCGCGCCGGTGATCTTCTGCGTGTTCTGCACGCTCTTGATCTTGGTACGTATCTCTTTAGCGCCGGACATCGGCGGACCTCGCTTGGCTTACCAGGAACCCTGCGACTTGAACTCGGAGATCAGCGTCTTGAGCTGACCCTCGATCTCGTCATTGAAATCGCCGGTCTCGTTAATGGTCTTGCAGAGATCGGGGTAGTTGGAGCGCATATGGCCATGCAGGGCCGACTCGAAGCTACCGATTTCCTTCAGATCCAGATCGTCCAGATAGCCTTCATTGACCGCATACAGGGACAGCGCCATCTCCGCGACGGGCAGCGGGCTGTACTGCTTCTGCTTCATCAGCTCCATCACGACCTGACCACGCTCCAGCTGCTGCCGGGTCGCTTCGTCCAGATCGGATGCGAACTGCGCAAATGCCGCCAGCTCACGGTACTGGGCCAGGGCGAGGCGAATACCGCCGCCGAACTTCTTGATGATCTTGGTCTGGGCAGACCCACCCACACGGGAGACGGAGATACCGGCGTTGATGGCCGGACGCACGCCCGAGTTGAACAGGTCGGACTCCAGGAAGATCTGACCGTCGGTGATGGAGATCACGTTGGTCGGCACGAACGCGGAGACGTCGCCGGCCTGCGTCTCGATGATCGGCAACGCGGTCAGCGAGCCCGTCTTGCCGGTGACTTTGCCGCCCGTCTGCTGCTCGACGAAGTCGGCATTGACCCGTGCCGCGCGCTCCAGCAGCCGGGAGTGGAGGTAGAACACGTCACCGGGATAGGCTTCACGCCCCGGGGGCCGGCGCAGCAGCAGTGAAACCTGACGGTAGGCCCACGCCTGCTTGGTCAGATCGTCGTACACGATCAGGGCGTCTTCGCCCTTGTCGCGGAAGTACTCGCCCATTGCGCAACCGGCGTAGGGGGCGATGTACTGCAGCGCGGCGGACTGGGACGCGGCCGCGGCAACGATGATGGTGTGCTCCATCGCGCCATGCTCTTCCAGCTTGCGTACGACGCTGGCGATGGAGGAGTTCTTCTGACCAATCGCAACGTAGATGCAGGTAACGCCGGTGCCTTTCTGGTTGATGATCGCGTCGACGGCGACGGCGGTCTTGCCGGTCTGACGGTCACCGATGATCAGCTCGCGCTGGCCGCGACCGATGGGCACCATGGAGTCGATGGCCTTGAGGCCGGTCTGCACCGGCTGGTCGACGCTCTGACGTGCGATGACGCCGGGGGCGACCTTCTCGATGGGCTCACTCTGGGTGGTTTCCACCGGGCCCTTGCCGTCGATCGGGTTGCCCAACGGGTCTACGACGCGGCCCTTGAGGGCATCGCCCACCGGCACTTCCAGAATGCGGCCGGTGCACTTGACCGGGTCGCCTTCCGAGATGTGGCGGTAGTCACCGAGAATCACGACACCCACGGAGTCACGCTCGAGGTTGAGCGCCATGCCGTAGGTCTCGTTAGGGAACTCGAGCATTTCGCCCTGCATGACGTCCGCCAGCCCCGCGACACGCACGATACCGTCCTGTACGGACACGGCGGTGCCTTCATTCCGGGCTTCGGCGACGGCATCGAAGTTCTCGATGCGCTGCTTGATGAGATCGCTGATTTCCGAAGCTTTGAGTTGCATAGGAGTTATCCCCTTACCGGTTCAGGGCCGTCGCCAGGCGTGTCAGGCGGCCGCGCACCGAACCATCGATTACCAGATCCCCTGCCCGAATGATCGCGCCGCCCATGAGGCGGTCGTCGATCTCGCTGGTGAGGTGAACTTTCCGCTTGAGGCGCTTGCCCAGGGAAGCCTCCAGCTCGGCCTGGAGCTTGTCGTCCACAGGCTGTGCCGAGACGATGGTCGCCTCCAGCGTCCCCTCTTCCTCGGCGCGCAGCGCCTCGTACTGCTCCGCGAGCGGGGCCAGCGCGATGAGCCGGCCCTTTTCCGCAAGCAGCCGCACGAGATTCTGCCCGGCGTCGTCCAAGTGTTCGCCGCAGATATCCCGGATCAGTGCATTCGCCTGATCGGGCGACAGCCGGGGACTGGCCAGCAACGGATGAACCCGTTCATCACTGGCCACGGCGGCGAGCAGGCCGAGCGTGTCGGACCACTTGGCCAGCTCGCCCTTTTCACGGGCGAGCTTGAACACCGCTTGAGCGTAGGGCCGTGCGATGGTGTTGAAGTCGGCAGCCATCGATATCGCCTCAGAGCTGTTTCGCCAGGTCCTGGAGCAGGTCGTTGTGCGCCTTGGCGTCCACCTCGCGCTCCAGCACACGGCTGGCGCCAGTGACGGCCAGGGTTACAACCTGATCCCGGAGTTCGGTCTTGGCCTGGTTGATCTCCTGCTCGATCTGGGCCTGCGCCTGCGCCAGCTGGCGTTCACCCTCGCTGCGAGCCGTTTCGCGCGCTTCCTCGATGATCTCGTTGGAGCGCTTGTTGGCCTGCTCAAGGATGTCGCTGGCCTGCTGACGGGCTTCCTTCAGGATTTCCGCCTGCTTGGCTTCGGCCTTTTCGAGCTCTTCACGACCACGTTCGGACGCGGCAAGACCATCGTTGATCTTTTCCTGCCGTTCCTTCATGGCCGTGGCGAGATTCGGCCAGACGAACTTCATCGTGACCCAGACGAACACCCCGAAGGCGATCATCTGGCCTAAGAGCGTGGCATTGATATCCATGCCATCACCTCCCGTGGGTGTACCTATGAATTAGACGCAACCAGCGTTACGCGCCAGCCGCGGCTTCAATAGCACCGACGAACGGGTTGGCGAAGATGAAGAACAGGGACAGACCCACACCGATCATGGAGATGGCGTCGAGCAGACCGGCCAGCAGGAACATGCGGCCCTGCAGCATGGCGGCGAGTTCGGGCTGCCGGGCAATGCTCTCGAGGAACTTGCCACCCATGATGGCGAAGCCGAGGGCGGTGCCGAGGGCGCCGGCGGAGAGGATGATGGCGACGGCGATGACGGTCATGCCCTGCACGTCGGCAATGAGTTCTGCGAGTTCCATTGTCTACCTCCGAGTCGTATGACAGATACGTAAAGTGAAATCGGTGAACGCTTAGTGATCCTCGGCCGCCATACTGAGATAGACGACACTGAGCATCATAAAGATAAATGCCTGCAGCGGAACCACCAGGATGTGGAAGATGGCCCAGATCGAGGCAAGAATGGTTTGCCCGGCGAACAGCATGAGACCACTAACACTGGTGAGCATCTCACCCCAGGCCGTACCGAAGCCGAGGGTCAGGGTGGCGATCAGGATGAAGATTAGCTCCGCCGCGTAGAGGTTGCCGAACAACCGCAGCGACAGGGAGATGGGCTTCGCCAGCAGCTCGACGATGTTCAGCACCAGGTTGAACGGCATCAGCCACGGGCCGAACGGGTGGAACAGCAGTTCCTTGATGAAGCCGCCGAGCCCCTTGTAGTAGAGGCTGAAGCCGATGATCAGCGCCAGAACGGACAGCGACAGGCCGAAGGTGATATTGAGGTTCACCACCGGCAGGACCTTGAAGTAATCCCAGCCGAGCGCGCCCATGGTGTCGGGCACCAGATCGATGGGAATGAGATCCATGAAGTTCATGAGAAAGACCCAGACGAAGATGGTCAGGGCCATGGGTGCGACGAGGGAGTTCTTGCCGTGGAAGGTGTCCTTGCTGATGCCGTCGATGAATTCGACCATCATCTCCACGAAATTCTGTAGCGGGCCGGGGACACCAGCGGTCGCACGGCGCGACACCATCCCGAAGAAGAGGAGAAAGAGCCCGCCAAGCAGGATGGACACAAGGAGGCTGTCCAGGTGCAGCGACCAGAACCCTTCGCCGATCTGCCAGTGCGTAAGGTGGTGCTCGATATAGCCCGTGACGCCCGAAGAATTATCGCTCATCGTTGTTCACCACTGTTCAGCCCGCGCCGGCTCTCAGCGCGAGCCAGTAGACGAGTATGGCCAGAATGTAGGTCGTAATCAGGGGAGCAAAAGCCGAAGCGAACACCTGCAGTGCGATGGCAAACAGCACCACGGTCAGGCCGAACTTGAGCACTTCCCCCCGATAAAACGCGCCGACGATTCGCTTTGGTTCAGCATCCGCCGGCACCGAAAACACTTTGACCGCGAGGTAGAGGGCCGGAAGTATGGCCACAACACCTCCAGCGATAGCAGCCATCCCTGCTTCACCGCCCCGGAACATGCCCCAGACGGCGCCGCTGATCAGAGTCACCGCACCTTGCCCGATGATTACGGTACGGGCGGCATTCCTAGCGCTCATGACGCACCGGGCCGGGGGCGCTTCGCCTGCTCCTGCAGCAGGCGCGCTGCCGGTGGGTAATCGGTCCGGACGCCATTTGCTGTGCCATCACGATACGGTTGTGTCGGCACCGCGCACCGCCATTGGCTGGCCGCACGGTGTCACTTGAGCCGCGGAGTATAATGACTCCCCCCCGGGGGGTCAACGCCGCCTCTGGCGGGTCAACGGATGCGCTCGATGATGCCGTCGAGCTCGTCGAGGCTGCCGTACTGGATGACGAGTTTGCCCTTGCCCTGGCGTCCCTGCTGGATGGACACGCTGGCGCCAAGGCGGTCGGCGAGGTCATCCTGCAGGCGACGAATGTCCGGGTCCACGGCTTGCTTGCGCTGCGAGGCGTCCTGCTTGCTGCCCTCCAGCGCCTTGCGAACGAGGGCTTCCGTCGCCCGTACCGACAGGTCCTTGGCAACCACGCGCGCGGCGATGGCGTTCTGGTCGGCCACGGGCAATGCGGCCAGGGCGCGGGCATGGCCCATCTCCAGTTCGCCACGCTGAACCCGCTCGCGAACCTCGGGGCTGAGATCGAGGAGCCGCAGGAGGTTGCTCACCGAGGCACGGGAACGCCCCACGGCCTCCGAAACGGCCTGGTGGGTCATGCCAAACTCTTCGACCAGCCGCCGCAGGGCCACCGCCTCTTCCAGCGGGTTGAGGTCTTCACGCTGGATATTCTCGATCAGCGCCACCGCCACGGCGACTTCATCCGGGATTTCCCGGACGATGGCCGGCACCTCGCTCAGCCCTGCCAGCTGGGCGGCACGCCAACGGCGCTCGCCGGCGATGATCTCGTAGCGGTCATCGTCGATGGGGCGCACCACCAGAGGCTGGATGACGCCCTGGGCGCTAATGGAATCCGCCAACTCCTGCAGGGCGGTCGGATCCATCTCCCGTCGGGGCTGGTACTGTCCGCGCTCCAGCCATTCCACGGGGAGCCGACGCAGATCGCCGTGGTCGTCGCTGGCGATCTCGTCGGCTGCCCCCAGCAATGCGTCCAGGCCGCGTCCGAGTCCTCGTTTCTTCGCGCTCATTGAGAGCCTCTGTCCGTTCAGGCGGTGGCCGCCGCCGTCATGTCCTTGCGGATGATCTCGCTGGCCAGTGCCATATAGGCCAGCGACCCCCGGGAATACCGGTCGTAGTGAATTGCGGAAAGCCCGTGGCTGGGGGCCTCCGCGAGGCGGATATTCCGCGGGATCAACGTGCTGTAGACCTGCTTGGGAAAATGCTGCATCAGCTGCGCCCCAACCTGGTTGGCAAGATTGTTACGGGGATCGAACATGGTGCGCAACAGCCCCTGGATCACGAGTTCGTTGTTGGCCTGCTGCTGAACGCGACGAATGGTGTCCAGCAGCGCCGTCAGCCCTTCTAGGGCATAGTATTCGCACTGGATCGGGATCAGCACGCCGTGCGCTGCCACCAGGGCGTTGACGGTGAGGATGTTCAGCGACGGCGGGCAGTCGATCAGGATGTAGTCGAAGTCGTCGCGAATCCGGGCGAGCTGGCGGCGCAGGTGCTGCTCCCGCCCCTCGGACTCCATCAGACGCACTTCCGCCGCCGTTAGATCACTGTTGCCCGGCACCACATGGAAGCCGCCTTCCGGCGCTTCAATGAGCGCGTCCCGCACGGAGCGTTCGTCCATCAACACGTGGTAGCCGCTGACCGCCACCTCATTGCGGTCGATGCCGGCGCCGACCGTAGCGTTGCCCTGCGGATCCAGGTCAACGACCAGCACGCGCTGGCGGTTCATGGCGAGCGCGGCCGCCAGATTCACACATGTGGTGGTCTTGCCGACCCCGCCTTTCTGGTTGGCGATGGCAATGATTCTACCCATCGGTTTCTCCGCTTTTGACTTTCTGACGGCGGATACGAACGACGCAGCGCGCGGCATCCAGCCCCGGGACTTCCAACGGCTCGACCTCGAACCGCCAGCCCGGCGGCATCTCCGCGGTCTCGACGTCGCCGTCGAAGTGCCCCTTCATTGCCAGGATCAGGCCGTGCGGTGCCACGATCCGGCCTGCCCCCTGGACGAAATGGTCCAATCGCGCGAAAGCGCGTGCTGTTACCGTGTCAAAAACGGAGTCCGTGGACCAGCGTTCAATCCGCTCCTGAACGACGGTAACCCGATTCAGAGCCAGTTCCAGCGCGGCCTGACGCAGAAACCGCGTCTTCTTGCCGTTGGTGTCGAGCAGAGTCACCTGCAGGTCCGGTCGGCAGAGCGCCAGCGGAATTCCCGGCAGCCCGGCCCCCGAGCCCACATCCAGCAGTCGCGATCCTTCAAGATAGGGAAGGGTCGCCAGGCTGTCCAGAAGGTGCCGGGGCACCATCTCCAACGGATCCCTGACTGCCGACAGATTGAAAGCCCGGTTCCAGCGGCTCAACAACGCCAGATAGTCGACCAACGGCTCCACGGGCGCCGTGGCCGACAGCCCCAGACGCTTGACGCCGTCGGCCACGGCACGCGTGACCGCCGCCCTCGGGAACGCCTCCGTCATGCGCGCCGACGGACCTGCGCCGGGTCGTCGCCGCGGCGGAGGTGAACCAGCAGCAGTGACACCGCCGCCGGCGTAACACCCTGGATGCGCGACGCCTGGCCAATGGTACCCGGCCGGTGATCGAGCAGTTTCTGGCGTACCTCGCTGGACAGCCCGGCGACGGCATTGAAGTCCACGTCGTCCGGTATGGTCAGGTGTTCGAAGCGCTGCGCGCGCTCGATCTCATCGCGCTGACGGTCCAGATAGCCGGCGTACTTCGCCTGAATCTCGATCTGCTCGGCCACCGCGGGGTCCGCCACGCCGGCGTCTCCGGTCAGTGCCGTCAGCCCTGCATAGTCCACTTCCGGCCGACGCAGGACGGCATCGAGATGCTGCTCACGCTTGAGCGGGCCGCCAAGCACACGCTGCGCGACGGCCGGGTCAACATCGGCCGGTCGCAGCAGGGTGGTGGCCAGCCGCTGTTGTTCGGCGGCAATGGCATCGCGCTTGCGCTGGAAGGCATCCCAGCGCCGGTCATCCACAAGGCCCAGCTCCCGGCCAACGGGAGTCAGCCGGAGGTCGGCATTGTCTTCCCGCAGCAGCAGCCGGTATTCCGCCCGACTGGTGAACATGCGGTAGGGCTCCTGCGTGCCACGGGTGATGAGATCATCAATGAGCACACCGATGTACGCCTCATCACGGCCAGGTGTCCAGGGCGCCTGGTCGCGAACGGCGCGGGCGGCGTTGAGTCCCGCGACCAGCCCCTGGGCCGCCGCCTCTTCATACCCGGTGGTGCCGTTGATCTGCCCGGCAAAGTACAGCCCGCCCACGTAATGCGTCTCCAGGCTGGGCCGGAGGTCACGCGGATCGAAGTAGTCGTACTCGATGGCATACCCGGGCCGGGTGATGTGCGCGTGTTCCAGTCCGACGCAGGAGCGCACCAGCGCCAGCTGCACGTCGAACGGCAGACTCGTGGAGATGCCGTTGGGATACACCTCGTGGGTGTCCAGACCTTCCGGTTCGAGAAAGATCTGATGGGAGGTCTTGTCGGCGAAGCGCACCACCTTGTCTTCCACGGACGGGCAGTACCGCGGACCCACGCCATCGATTTCGCCCGAGTACATGGGGGAGCGATGGAGCGCGTCGCGGATCAGGTCATGGGTGGTTTCATTGGTGTGGGTGATCCAGCAGCTGACCTGTTGCGGATGCTCGGCGCGGGACCCCATGAACGACGCCACCGGCGTCGGATCGTCACCGGGCTGCTCCGACAGGCGCGAGAAGTCGATGGTCTTGCCGTCGAGGCGCGGCGGCGTGCCCGTCTTCAGACGGCCGACCCGGAACGGGCGGGCGCGCAGCTTCTGCGCCAGCGCATTGGCCGGCGGGTCGCCGGCGCGGCCGCCCTGGAAGTTCTCCTGGCCGATGTGGATCTGCCCGCCGAGAAACGTCCCCACGGTAAGCACAACGGCAGGCGCGTGGAAACGCAGACCCATCTGCGTCACCACACCGTGAACGCGGTCGTCATCCAGCAGCAGGTCATCCACGCCCTGCTGGAATACGGTGAGGCCGGGCTGGTTCTCCACGGCCGCGCGGATGGCGGCCTTGTAGAGGGCGCGGTCCGCCTGGGCGCGGGTGGCGCGCACCGCTGGCCCCTTGCGGGCGTTGAGCGTACGGAACTGGATGCCGCCCCGGTCGGTGGCGCGCGCCATCGCGCCGCCCAGCGCGTCCACTTCGCGCATGAGATGGCCCTTGCCGATACCGCCGATGGCGGGGTTGCAGCTCATCTGGCCGATGGTCTCAATATTGTGGGTGAGCAACAGCGTACGCGCACCGGCACGGGCCGAGGCGAGTGCCGCCTCTGTCCCAGCGTGGCCGCCACCGACGACGATCACGTCATAACTGGACTCAAAACCCATGACACAACCC
>SLBZ01000133.1 GCA_007126095.1 Aquisalimonas sp. | reverse complement strand
CTGACGCATTCCACGCGCTGCACGAAGCGACCCGCGGCATTCCGCGGCGGATCAACACGCTGTGCGATCGATTGATGCTCATGGGCTTTCTCGAGGAGCTTCGGGAGTTCGACGAGGATGCGGTAGCGGAAGTCGTGCGCGAGATGGAGCAGGACTTCAACGCGCCCCGAACATTCGTGGACATGGGCGAATCCGCCACCGAAGACTTCAGCGGCGATGCGATCAATGGCGCCGGAGACCCGGGCGTGACGGCGGGGCTGGAACGGCTGGACGCCCGCGTCTCGCGTCTGGAGCGCTATGTGGTTTACACGTCGAAGCTCTCCAGGCAGATCCTGACCATGGTCAACCGCCGGAAACCCGCGTGAGACGCGAGCCCCCCATCAACGCGTTGACCTTCGACGTGGAAGACTACTTCCAGGTCTCGGCCATGGAGCCCCATGTGTCGCGTGGGCAGTGGCGGGCCATGCCGTGCCGCGTCGAGGCCAACACGGATCGGCTCCTGGCCATGCTTGATGCCGCGGATGTCCGTGCCACGTTCTTCACGCTGGGCTGGGTTGCCGAGCGCTATCCGGCGCTGGTACGCAGGATCGTTGCCGGTGGGCACGAACTGGCCAGTCATGGCTACTGGCATCACCGCGTCACGGAGCTCACCACGGCCGAGTTCCGAGATGACATCACCCGCGCCAAGGGCGTGCTTGAAGATGTGGGCGGTGTGTCCGTCCAGGGCTACCGGGCGCCGAGCTTCTCCATCGGCTCCGGTAATCTCCATGCCCTGAACACCTTGCGGGAGACCGGGCATCGCTACAGCTCCAGCGTGTATCCGGTGCAGCACGACCACTACGGTATGCCGGACGCTCCGCGTGAGCCGTTCCGCCCGCTGGGCGATGACGGGGTGGTGGAGCTACCTCTGGCGACTGTGCGCATGGCAGGCCGTAACCTGCCCGCGGCCGGTGGCGGCTATTTCCGGCTTCTGCCTTACAGCGTCTCGCGCGGCGCTTTGCGCCGTGTGAACGGGTGCGACTGCCGACCCGGGATCTTCTACCTGCACCCGTGGGAGATCGATCCCGGTCAGCCACGCATCCCCGGCGTCAGCCTGAAAACGCGGTTTCGCCATTACGTCAACCTTGCCCGCACCGAAGAGCGGTTGCGCCGCCTGCTGCGGGATTTCCGTTGGGGCCCGGTGAGCGCCGTCTACGGCCATGCCCTGGGCGGCACCGCTGAAGGTGCCGCGGCCAGCGACTTACAGACAGCGGAGGTGTCGGTTCAGTCATGAGCTCTGCAGGCGTCGAGATCAGCGAGCTCAAGCCCGCCGACTACCAGCGCTGGGATGCCTTCGTGGATGCGTGCCCCGGGGCCACCTTCTGCCACCGCGCCGGCTGGCAGACGGTCATCGAGCGTGCCTTCGGCCACCGCACCCATTTCCTGATGGCCACCCGCGGCGACCGCATCGAAGGCGTTCTTCCGCTGGCGCGGATGCGCAGCATGCTCTTCGGTGACCAGCTCGTCTCGCTGCCGTTCTGCGTCTACGGCGGAATCGCTGCGGATAGCGACGCGGCCGCATCGGCCCTGGACCGGGCTGCCCAGGAGCGCGCCGCCGAACTCGGGGTGGATCATCTGGAGTACCGCAATCTCGCCCCGTGGCACACGGACTGGCCCACGAAGGAGCTCTACGTCACTTTCCGCAAGCCCCTTGAGCCGGACGTGGAGGCCAACATGCAGGCTATTCCGCGCAAGCAGCGGCGCATGGTCCGCCAGGGCATGAAAGCGGGGCTTGCCAGCCGTTTCGATGATGATGTCGACCGGTTTTTCCGGATCTACGCGCAGAATGTCCACCGCATGGGAACCCCGGTGTTCAGCAAGCACTATTTCCAGGTGCTGCGGGATGTCTTCGGCGAGGATTGCCGCATCCTGGCCGTGCATCAGGGCGATGAGCCCGTGGCCAGCGTCATGACCTTCTACTTCCGAGACGAGGTCATGCCGTACTACGGCGCCGGCATGCCCCTGGCCCGCGACGTGGCGGGCTACGATTTCCTCTATTGGGAACTCATGCGCCGCGGCTGCGAGGCGGGCTACCGCGTGTTCGACTACGGCCGCAGCAAGAAGGGAACCGGCTCGTACAGCTTCAAGAAGAACTGGGGGTTCGAGCCGCAGCCCCTGTACTACGAGTTCCAGCTCCATCAGGGCGACAAGGTGCCCGACAACAATCCTCTGAACCCGAAGTACCAGCGGGCCATTCGCATGTGGCAGCGGTTGCCTCTGGCCGTGGCGAACGTGCTGGGCCCCCGCATTGTCAGGAACCTGGGGTAGCGTGATGAAAGACCTGCTGCTGCTGACACATCGCATACCTTGGCCCCCGAACAAGGGCGACAAGATCCGCTCTTTCCACCTGCTGCGCTATCTCGCCGAGCGCTACCGCGTGCACCTGGGCACGTTCGTGGATGATCCGGAAGACCTGCGCTACGTGTCCGACGTTGAGGCTGTCTGTGCCAGTGCCTTCATCGCCCCGCTGCAACCGCGCCGGGCAAAACTGCGTGCCCTTACCGGGCTGCTCACCGGGGCACCGCTGGGGTTGCCTTACTATAGCGACCGCGGCCTTGCCCAGTGGGTCGACGCCACCATCGACACCCACGGTATCGATCAGGCCGTGGTGTTCTCATCCACCATGGCGCAGTACGTGGCGTCCTATCCGGATCTGCCCCGTGTAGTCGACCTGGTCGATGTGGATTCCGAAAAGTGGCGGCAGTATGCGAGCAGCCGCCGCCTGCCGATGCGCTGGGTCTATTCCCGGGAGGGGCGTCGCCTGCTCGACTTCGAGCGGCGCATCGCCCACGAGGCCAGTGCCGCCGTGTTTGTCTCCGACACCGAGGCCGACCTGTTCCGGGCCCTGGCACCGGAGAGCGCCGCGCGGGTGCATGCCGTGCACAACGGTGTCGATACGGGCTACTTCGATCCGGCGCTTAGCGGGCACTCGCCCTATCCTGAGAACGGCAAGGTGCTGGTGTTCACCGGTGCCATGGATTACTGGCCCAACGAGGACGCGGTGATCTGGTTCACCCGTTCCGTGTTTCCCCTGATTCGTGCCGCCGAGCCGGCGGCGCGTTTCTTCATTGTGGGTCGCGGGCCCGGACGGGCGGTTCGGGCGCTGGCGCAGGAGCCCGGCGTGACGGTCACGGGCGGCGTGCCCGACATGCGTCCATGGCTCGGGCATGCCGCCGTGGCGGTTGCACCGCTCCGGGTTGCCCGCGGGGTGCAGAACAAGGTGCTGGAAGCCATGGCCATGGCCCGGCCGGTGGTGGCCACCGGCCCGGCCCTGTCCGGCATTCACGCCGTGGAAGGGCAGGAGGTGCTGTGCGCCGACGATGCCGAGACTTTCGCCCGGTGTGTGCAGGAGCAGCTGCATTGTCCGGATGCGGCGCTCGGGCAGCGGGCCCGCGCCCGCGTTGAGCAGGATTACGCCTGGAACGCCTGCCTCGGTCGGCTGGAGTCGATGCTTTCGCCCCGTCGCAGTGACACACCGCAGCTCGGGGCTGTCCCGGACGCGCTGGAGGCCGGGCATGGCCGTTGATCGCCACGCGTACTCGGCGGCACAGGCCCTGCGGGATCCCTGGCCGGGTGCCTTGCTGGCACTGGGCAGTGCAGTGGTGCTGTTGCTGGGGGTGTTCTATCCGACCTTCCGAAGCATGGTCACCACCTGGTCCAATACCGAAACGTACACCCATGGGTTTCTGATCGTCCCCATCGTGCTGTTCGTTCT
>SLBZ01000155.1 GCA_007126095.1 Aquisalimonas sp. | reverse complement strand
TGGAGATGGCGGCCACCATCATGGCCTTCCACATGCTCGGGCGCTATCTGGAGCACCGCGCCAAGGGCCAGGCCTCGTCGGCCATCCGCAAGCTGCTGGACATGGGCGCGAAGACCGCCCGGGTGGAGCGCGACGGCCAGGAGGTGGAGGTCCCGGTGAAGGAGCTGCGCGCCGGTGACGTGATGATCGTGCGCCCCGGCGAGAAGGTGCCCACCGACGGCGAGGTGGTCGAGGGCGAGAGCACCGTGGACGAGTCCATCGCCACCGGTGAGTCCGTGCCCGTGGAGAAGGGTGTGGGCGCTGCAGTGCTCGGTGCCACCATCAACCAGCAGGGGCTGTTGAAGGTCCGTGCCACCCGAGTGGGTAAGGACACCTTCCTGTCGCAGGTGATCCGGCTGGTGGAGGAGGCACAGGGCTCGCGGGTGCCGGTGCAGGAGCTCGCGGACCGGATCACTGCCCGGTTCGTGCCGGCGGTGCTGGTCATCGCGGCGCTGTCCTTCCTCGTCTGGCTCACCTTCAGCGGCGCGCTTGAGCCCATCCTGCTCTGGGGCGAAGGCTTCCTGCCCTGGGTGGACGCCGCCCAGCCACCGATCATTCTGGCGATCCTCGCCGCCATCGCGGTGCTGGTCATCGCCTGTCCCTGCGCCCTTGGGTTAGCCACACCCACCGCTCTGATGGTGGGCTCGGGCATGGGTGCCGAGCGCGGCGTGCTGATCCGCTCCGGCGCGGCCATCCAGAGCCTCAAGGACATCAAGGCCATCGTGCTGGACAAGACCGGCACCATCACCCGCGGCGAGCCGGCCCTGACCGATGCCCGGCCCGCCGAGGGCTTCACGGAGGAGCAGGTACTGGCGGCGGCTGCGGCCGTGGAAGCCGGCTCCGCCCACCCGCTGGCCGATGCCATCGTTCAGGGTGCCAGGGAGCGCGGCCTGGAGGTAGGCAAGGTCACCGGGTTCCAGTCCCACACCGCCCGCGGCGTGGAGGCGCAGCTCGACGGCGAGCGCGTATTCGTGGGCAGCCGCCGGCTGCTCACCGAACACGGCATGGATGTCACTGCACTGGAAGAGCAGCTCACCGAACTCGAGCGCGGAGGCAAGACGGCCATGCTGGTGGCCATCGGTGACCGGCCCGCCGGCATCGTGGCGGTGGCCGACACCATCAAGGAGGACTCCGCGGCGGCCATCGCGGAACTCCACCGCCTCGGGATCGCCTGCGTCATGGTTACCGGCGACAACGAGCGCACCGCCCAGGCCGTGGCCCGGGAGGTGGGGCTCGATGAAGTCCACGCCGGCGTGCTGCCCGAAGGCAAGGTGGACGCCATCCGCGAGCTCCAGCAGCGCTACGGCGAGCACGTGGCCATGGTCGGTGACGGCATCAACGACGCCCCGGCGCTGAAACAGGCCAATGTCGGCATCGCCATCGGCGCCGGCGCGGATGTCGCCATCGAGGCCGCCGACGTCACGCTGGTCAGCGGTGAGCTCACCAAGGTCGTCGAAGCCGTTGAGCTCTCGCGGCTGACCTTCCGCAAAATCGTGCAGAACATGTTCTGGGCCTGGGGCTACAACGTCGCCGCCATCCCCATCGCCGCCATGGGCCTGCTGCATCCAATGATCGGCGTCATCGCCATGACAGCGAGCTCGCTCTCCGTGATCGGCAACTCGGTGCTGCTCAAGCGCGCACGGCTCGGCGGCAAGGTCTCCTGAATCAATTACCACACCATGAGGACACAGCCATGAACCAACTCACCCTGCGACGCGTGACCCTGGCCGCGGCCCTGATGGTGCCCGGCGCCGCCCTGGCGACCACGGCCACGGTGCACAAGACCCCCACCTGTGGTTGCTGCGATTTCTACGTTGAATACCTGGAAGCCAATGGTTTCGATGTGGACGTGGTCGATCACGACAGCATGAACCCGATCTTCCAGGAGGCGGGTATCGACCGGACCATGGCGAGCTGCCATACCACGGAAGTCGGCCCCTACACGGTGGTCGGCCACATGCCCGTGGAAGCCATCGAACAACTGCTCGAGGAGCGGCCGATGATCCGCGGCATCACCCTGCCCGGAATGCCCTCGGGCTCACCCGGCATGCCCGGTGAGCAGGATGAGCCGTTCACCGTCTACCGCATCACCGCAGACGCTGACGACCCGGAGGTGTACGGGCGGTTCTGACGCGTTCAGACCCCCGGCCCGCCTGACCATTCGCGCCGACAGGCCGACCGCACTCTGGGAGGCCCACGACATGGGGCCGGTCAGGCGCGTTGCCGGGCGCTTCTTTCATCTCGAGCCGTGTCGGTGAAGGGGCGGCGCGCTACGAAAAACTCATAGGCGTAGAAGCCAGAATAGCGGCGATGGATCTCGGGCTCCTCGGCGAGTTGGTCGAGCACGGCCAGCGCTTCAACGTCGTTGGCATACTTGTCGCGCAATTCAGCGATACGTGCCTCCATGGGCGTGTAGAAATCATCCCACCACGCTTCATCAGGTAACGTGAAGTGCCCGACGAGCTCGAATCCACAGTCCTGTATCACAGCCAGATCGTCCTCTAGCTCTCCCATGGTTGGATAGTCCAGATCGAAAATAGTCTTGACCTCGGGTGGTGGATGCTCCTCGCGCCAGACTGCGTCTGTGAACGCCAGGTAGCCGCCCGGGCGCAGCAATCCATAACAGACGTGGAGAGCGTTCAGGAGGCCGACGCTGTAGAGCGCGCCCTCGGACCAGATGAGGTCGAAACTTTCAGGCGGTTGCTCCAGATGGGCCATATCCCCGACGAATGCGCTGACGCGCTGCGAAAGCCCGCGCTCGGCAACCGTAGTCCGCAGCCGTTCGATGCTCGGCGGGCTGCTATCGATTGCCAGGATACTTCCCCGCGTCATTTCAGCGAGTTGGAGGGTCTGCCCGCCGACACCGCAGCCGAGATCCAGTATGACCGGGAATGGCGGCAGATCGTGGCAAAGGCCAAGAGCTCTAGCGGCGCACGCACGGCTGCCAGGGCCTTGACGGGGCAGGCTTGCGTAGACCTCGAAGAAAATATCCCAGAAACGGGGGCTGAGCTCCTTCGTGGGTTCAGCGCTCTCCGGGCGCTCACGCACCATAAGTACGTATCGCCCGTTCGGGACGTCGTCGAATTCCCGCACAGTACGGAAGCCCGCTTTGGCGAAGGCGTGCTGCGATGCCAGGTTGTCCGATCGGGCGCACGCCATGACGAATGGCACCCTTCGGTCGAACAATGCGGCTTCAGTCACCCGGCTTATGGCACTCGACCCAAATCCCGATCCCAGGGCGGCGGGCTCACCAATCATGATGTCGATATCGATCACGCTCGCCGGAATGGCTGAGAGGCCGGCCGCGTCCAGTTCGTCCCGTGAGGGGTGCTGCCACAACACGATCCCGACTTTGCGTCCATCCGCTTCGATAATGGCTCGCCGCGCCCCGTGGGCTGGTGGCTCGCTCAGCAAACGGAGGTTCGCATGCGGATCACCCCAAGTGCTGCGTACATGATTCGCATGCAGCCACTGCCTGATCAGCGGATAATCCTCTTTCGAAACCTCTCGAAGGCGCAGATTCATGTCGGGCTGCCCCTCCATGCGGTCAAGTCTCCTCAGCCCCCTTGCTGCACGAATAGCTTTTGAGCCTGACGCACCAGAAGATAGCAGACGAAACCCGGACAGCATCTCAACTAACACATGAGCGTAGCCGGAATTGGCATCCGTCGCAGTGAATAGTTGTGAGCTTGCCCAGCACCCAGGCCATCAATGCCTTGCGGTGAAATACCTGTCCCGAGTCACTGTCTCAAAGGCAGAGATTTTCCTCGGTTTTCCCCCGCCGGCAATAATACCGAGTCTCTACTCTCGTGGGCTGCCAGCAGCCGTTGGTGTCTTC
>SLBZ01000084.1 GCA_007126095.1 Aquisalimonas sp. | reverse complement strand
GCGGCTCACCACCGCCACATCGAACCGGTAATCCGCGTCCACCGCGTGCTCGTCACACGCCAGGGTTTCCACCTCCAGCGCGTCCGGGGGAAGGCCGGGCAGCTCCAGCCGGAACTGCCTGTGGGGGTGCGGGGCAATCAGCGGATCATCCGCCCCGCCTGCAGCACTCGCCATTTCCGCCTGACGTCCTGTCATCGCACACACTCCCTGTGACACCACAATCCAGCCCGGCATGAGCAATGGCGGGCTGAACGCGCGGCAACGTCAGGGGGGCAAGCGATAGGCGAGCCATGGGCCCGGTGCGCTCGACATCCCTGTGCGCTGCGGCTGCTCCTGCCTCCCAACCGCTCCGTGGCCGGGCATCCAGAATCGTGAATCTAGCGTCTTAACGGCTGCGGTGCAAAGCCCTCGATAACGTAGGCCGGGCTCCCGCCCCCTCAACGGGCATCCGACTCGGAATCCGCCTCGTAGAACATACCGTCCATTTCCTCTTCCAGCGCCCGCAGCACGTCTTCTTCAGCGGTGTAGTACCCGATCATGGAGACGCGCTGCACTCCGTCGGGGCTGACGTCGATCAGCTTGGCGATGCGTTCCTCGAAGCGGACATCGAAGGCGGCTTCCGCCCGTGCGATCTCCCGCTCCAGCGCCGCGTCCAGCGCATCTTCGTCGGCCGCCCCGGCCATCAACGGCAGGACAACGTACCCCGGGCGTTGCGGCACACGGACGTTCAACCGCTCGAAGTGGGCGATCACCTCCGCCTCGGTGGCCGGTCGATACGACTCCGGCGATAACCGCGCCGGCTCCTCCGGCGGCGTGCCCTGCGCCCGCTCCGGAACCCGGCCGGACACGCCGCCCCCGACACCGGTCGGCCCCGTGCGGGTGTCGTAATACTCGACACTGATGTGGTCCGGGGGCTGCCGCATACTCGCAACGAACGCAGCGTCCATGAGCAGTTCCAGCTGCGCCTGCGTGTACGGCAGCGCCCCGCCGGTGAACTCCGTGGCCAGGCCCAGGAGCTCGTACGCGCCATCCTGCCGCACAGGCCCCATGAGCTCGCGCACCTCCTGACGATCGAGGCGCTCACCGGTCTCGGCATTGTGGAAGGCAATGCCGAGATGCTCCGGCTCGACCCCGATATTGGCCGTAAGCAGATGATCGAGGATCACCTCGTAATCCGCCCCGGACATCAGCAATTCGACACCGCCCAGCGCCGTGAGGGGCCGGTCCTCGGCCCCGGATGCAGACACTGCTGTTACGCCCGCGCCCAGCGTCGCCGCCAGGCACACCCCCATTACCCGCTTTCTCACTCTGCGCACCCTCGATTATGTGTTTCGCACAAGTTTCCATTATCTTGTTCCGCCAGTCTATTGAGCGACGCGATCCATTCACCCGAGGACACACCATTGCATGCAACCCGTCTCGCCCTGATCACCCTGTCCGTGTCGCTGCTGGCCGGCTGCGCCACCACCTCCTACCCCCTCGGCATGGACGAGGATGAATGGGCGCGACTGAGCCCGGAGCAGCAACTGGACGCACGGCAGCAACAGGCCGAGCTGGATCAGGCGGAGCGGGCGCGGCGTGCCGAGGCCGCCCGCCTGGCCGCGGAGCAGGAACAGCTGGAACAGGACCGCCGCGAAGCGCGCCTGCGCGACGCCGGGCCGGGCGAGGTGGTGCACTGCGTGCTGCAGGATGCCGAGGGCTACCTGGGAGGCGACTGGCGTACAGCGGAACCCGTCGGCTTCGCGGTGCTGCGGGGCGACACCAAGACCATCGAAATCCGCGAGAAGGACCGCAGCACCCGCCGCGTCCAGGCCGAGGCCCATTACAACGGCGCGCAGGTCGAACTCTGTCGACCCAACCGCAACACGTGCACCACGCTGGCGGCGACGCAGAACCAGCTGCAGCGCGGCGTGGAACGGCACATCGACCTGGAGCGCGTGGCCCGCGGCACGCTCTATTGCGACACGCCGACCCATCGCACCAAGACACGCCACCGCACCTCGGACTAAGCGCGCGGCGACGTGGCAGGCCGCCCGACTTACGCCAATACTTAGCTTCTGTGACGAGCCCGCAGGGGGCGACGACGGGGAGCAGAACCATGGCGGTATTAGCGCACGCGTGTTGTGGTCAGGCGCACGGTGTTGCCTGCCTGTGTGGTCACCCCCGGGTGCAGGCGGGGTTCCGGCGCCTGGAGATGGACATCCAGCGCCGGATGGTCCTGGGCGGCATGGCCGCGGCCGTCGGCCTTTACGCCGGCTTCGGTGCCTCGTCCCTTCTCCTGGCAGAGGCCCCCGAACGCGATCCACGCCCCCTGCTCCTCACCAACCTGCGCCTGTTCGATGGCCAGCGCCTGGAACTGCAGCAGGGGCGCGCCGTGCTGGTGGAGGGCGACCGAATCAAGGACGTCATCGCCCCCGACGCCGCCCCCGAGAGCGTGCGCCGGATCGACTGCCAGGGGCACGTGCTGATGCCGGGGCTGATCGACGCCCACTGGCACTCGACACTGTGCGGGGTGTCGCAGGTGACGGCCATGACCGCCGACATCGCCTACGTGCACCTGGTCGCCGCCCGTGAGGCCGAACGAACGCTGCTGCGGGGGTTCACCACCGTGCGCGACGTGGGCGGGCCCGCATTTGCGCTGAAGCAGGCGATCGACGAAGGCGTGATGGCCGGGCCACGCATCTTCCCGGCCGGGGCAATGATCAGCCAGACCTCCGGGCATGGCGATTTCCGCCTGCTCAACGAGCTGCCGAGGGCGGGAGACGGGGATCTCTCGTACACGGAACGGGCCGGCGTCACCGCCATTGCCGACGGCGCCGACGCCGTGCTGCGGCGAACCCGTGAACAGCTCATGCGCGGCGCCAGCCAGATCAAGCTCATGGCCGGCGGCGGCGTGGCATCCCCCTACGATCCACTGGATTCCGCCCAGTTCACCGAGCAGGAACTGCGCGCGGCTGTGGACGCCGCCTCCGACTGGGGCACCTACGTGACCGTCCACGTGTATACCCCCGGGGGCATTCAGCGTGCCATCCGTGCCGGTGCGCGTTGCATCGAACACGGCCAGCTCGCGGATGAAGAGACCGTGCGCATGATGGCGGACCACGACATCTGGTGGAGCCTGCAACCATTCCTCCAGGACGAGGACGCCAACGTCTACCCCGACGCCGCGCGCCAGGCGCTGCAGGCGGAAGTCGCCGAAGGCACGGAGCGCGCTTTCGAGCTGGCCGACAAGCACAACGTGCGCACCGGGTTCGGCACCGACATCCTCATGAGCCCGGGCAAGACCGAGTCACAGGGCCGGCAACTGGCCAAGCTCACGCGCTGGATGGAGCCGTTGTCCGTGCTGCGCAGGGCCACCGCCGGGAACGGCGAGCTGCTCGCCCTCTCAGGCGACCGCGCGCCTTATGGGGGCAAGCTCGGCGTCATCGAGCCCGGTGCCCTCGCCGACCTGCTGCTGGTGGACGGCAACCCCGAGGAAGACCTCACGTTTCTGGACACCCCCGACACCTCACTTAAGCTGATCCTCAAGGGCGGAGGCATTCACGCCAACAGGCTCAATGGCGAGGCGGCGTGATGCGTGCAGCCCACCGGGCGCACGCTCTCGCTTGTGACCGGACGGGTCGATAACGGAGGCTGCCATGTCGGGCGCCGACTCGGACGAACCGTTACGCCGCGCTGAGGAGGCCCTGCAGGAGAATAACTGGGCGAGGGCCCGCACCACGTTCAAGGAGGCGTTGAAGGCCCGGGAAAGCGCGCAGGCCTACGAAGGCCTGAGCTGGGCCGCACTGGCCATGGATGCGGGTGATGAAGCGCTATGGGCCCGGCAGAACGCCTACCGGCTGTACCGTCAACAGAACGACCGCGTCAGCGCCGCGCGCATGGCCATGTGGGCCGGCAAGGACCACGAGGATTTCCGTGGCGAACTGGCGGTCGCCCGCGGGTGGAGGCAACGTGCACACCGCCTGCTGCAGGATCACCCGATGGTGCCGGAACACGGCTGGCTCGCCCTGTTCGACTGCTGGGCCTCCCTCAGCCACGACGAGGACCCTGACCATGTCCGGCGGTGCACGCGCACCGCTCTGACCGTCTCGGAGGCTTGCGACGACCCTGACCTCGGCATCCTTGCGCTGGCCATGGAAGGGCTCGCACTGGTCAGTGACGGCCGGATTGATGACGGCATGCAGCGACTTGACGAAGCGGCGGCCGCAGTACTCGGTGGAGAGCTACAGCAGCCGATCTGGGAACTGCCCGTGCTCTGCTGGCTTATCTTCGCCTGCGAACGGGCCCGCGATTTCGGCCGTGCCGCTGAATGGTGCGAGATGATGCGCGACGCCGCCCAGCGGCTCGAGCACACGGCCAGCCAGGGGATATGCCGCGCCCATTACGCGACGCTCCTGACCTGCCGCGGCCGCTGGCAGGAGGCGGAGTCCACCCTGAGCGAGGCGGCGGCTCGTTTTCAGGCCAGCTGGCCGCCACAAACGGCCGAGACCACCATTCGCCTGGGGGACTTGCGGCGCCGCCAGGGGTATCTGGACGAAGCTGAAGCGCTGATGCTGCCGTACGAATGGCATCCACTGGCGATGCTTGGTCTGGCCGAGGTCGCCGTGGATCGCGGACACCTTGAAGACGCCGCCGAGCGGGTCGCAACCGTCCTGCGCCATATCCCCATCAGCAACCGCCTTGGCCGTGCCGCCGCTCTGGAGCTTCAGGTACGCATCGACGCCGCCAACCGTGACCATGCGCGTGCGGCCAGGGCCACCGATGAACTCAAGGCCATTGCCTTGGCCACAGGTACTGGCCCCCTGCAGGGGGCGGCGTGCTTCGCCGCTGGCGTCCTCTCCCGAGCAGCGGGTGATATGCAGCATGCCCTTGTCTGTCTCGAAGATGCGGTGGCCGCCTACGAGCGGACCGGCACGCCCTTTGAGGCCGCCCGGGCCCGACTGGAACTCGCCGAAGTGCTCGCCGCCCTGGAGCGCCCGAAGCGTGCCCGGGCCGAGACAGCCAACGCACGGCGCACCCTGGAACTCCTGGGCGCTCGCGGCCGGCTTGAGCAGCCCTCCACCTCAAAACCACCACCGCTCACGCCTCGACAGGCCGAGATTCTTCGGCTGGTCGGACAGGGCATGAGCGACGCGGAGATCGCCTCCGCGCTGGGCATCAGCACGCATACCGTGCACCGGCATGTCGCCAACATACTGCTGCGCCTGAACGCCCCAACGCGCGCCGCGGCCGCAACGCAAGCCGCCACCGCCGGCCTCATCTGACCCGTCCATGGCCGAAACAGGCCATCCCCTGATTTGCGCGTCATGGCCCGTCTGCGCGAAGCGCCGGTGCGCCCATCACCGCTAGCCTCGGGCTCAACGGCTTCCCGTCCGGCCGAAGTCGTTGGCCTGACACCGTTGCCCATCGCAGGCAACGCAACCGCAAGGAGACTCCTCATGATTCTTGTAACAGGCGCATCCGGAACGATCGGCTCCGAGCTGCTGAGAGAGCTGGTGAGGAAAGGTGAACCCGTGCGCGCAGCGGTCCATGTCCGACCGCTGGACGTCGACGGTGTGGAGACGTGCAACATCGACTACGATCGCCCCGAGACGTTGCCGCCGGCGCTCGAAGGAGTGGACTCGCTGTTTCTGCTGTCCCAGCAGGTTACCCACGAGAAGCCCATGGTCGACGCTGCCCGGGAGGCTGGAGTCAG
Source organism: Aquisalimonas sp. (assembly GCA_007126095.1). GTDB lineage: Bacteria > Pseudomonadota > Gammaproteobacteria > Nitrococcales > Aquisalimonadaceae > Aquisalimonas. The sequence continues at coordinate 8,226 of SLBZ01000084.1, read as the reverse complement.
GCGCATCGTCTACGTCTCGTCCTTCGGGGCGGACAGGGATACTTTCATCGTCGGCCAACTGCACCGGGAGATCGAGTTGCGGATTCAGGAAACCGGCATGGTCTGGACGTTTCTGCGTCCCAATTACCTGATGCAGAACTTCATCACCCTCATGGGCCATGACATCCGCAACGAGGATGCCTTCTACGACTCCATCGGTGATGCCCGTGTAAGCCGCATCGACACACGCGACGTCAGCCACGTTGCTGCCCGGGTGCTGACCGAGTCCGGCCATGACAACCGCGCCTACGAGCTCAGCGGCCCCGAGGCCATCACCCACCACCATGCGGCCGAGATGCTGTCCGAGGTGCTGGGGCGACGCATCCGGTACGTGGAACTGGACGACGACAGCTTCCGGCGCCGGTTGATTGCCCAGGGCGTGCCAGAGGACTTCGCCGGCTTTGTCGAAGACGTCAATCGCCGTAATCGAAACGGCGAAACCCACGACGACACGGTCACCGACAACGTCCGGAACATCCTGGGCCGGGAGCCGACGCCGTTCTTGAGGTTCTGCCAGGATCACGCACCAACCTTTGGAGGACGATGAGGCCTGCGCCGACCTTGCCCGGCCAAGGGCACCCCTCTGCGAGGGCGAGGTCGGCACTACATTGATCGCCTGCCCGTCGTCATCCGCGCAGCGCGGCCTCGATGGCAGCCACGTCGATTTTCTTCATCTGCATCATTGCATCGAAGGCGCGCTTTGCCACTGCCGGATCGGGATGCGCGATGGCCTCGGTCAGGACGACGGGCGTGATCTGCCAGGACAGGCCCCACTTGTCCTTACACCAGCCACACTGGCCTTCCTCACCGCCGTTGCCAACGATCGCATTCCAATAGCGGTCCGTCTCGGCCTGATCAGTGGTTGCGACCTGAAATGAAAACGCCTCGCTGTGCGTAAAGGCGTTGCCACCGTTGATGCCGAGACACGGGATGCCCATCACCGTGAACTCCACGGTGAGCGCATCCCCTGCCTTGCCCGACGGGTAATCGCCCGGCGCATGGAGAACCGCACCGACGTCTGAGTCCGGAAAGGTATCGGCGTAGAAGCGTGCGGCTTCTTCAGCGCCGTGGTCGTACCAGAGGCATACCGTATTCTTTGCTGGGGTTGCCATGTCGTTCTCCTGATCAGTTCTCCAATGACAACCCTTTGTCGAACGCCAGGCGAGCAAATCGACAGGGCGTCACGGAGAATCTCAGGTCCGGCAGATCAACCCTGCTTCCACTGGTACATGATGAAGTCGCTCGGGCCACCGGTGTAGCGGTCGTAGAACTGCCGGCCACGGGCATTGAAGTGCTGGGTGACCCAGCGGACCGCCGGCCAGCCGCGCTCCTCGGCCAACGCGCGCACGCCCTCGAGCAACGCATCGGCCGCTCCGCTGCCTCGGGCATCCGGGGCGACGTACATGTCGTCGAGGAAGCCGATGTCGCAGCCGCCCAGGGGCCGCGGACAACTGCGGACATGGGCAAGGCCGACGATCCGGCCGGTTTCGTCACGCACCACCAACCCCTCGAGGACGTGACCCGGATCCCGCAGCCAGCGCCAGACTCGATCGGCGATGGCATCGTCCATCGACACCCCGTAGAAATCGGCGTAGCCGTTGAACAGCACGCGCCAGTCGTCCTTGTCCTCGTCGACAACAAAGGTGGTCCGGTAGTTGGTCATGGGTCGCTCCCGCGTTGTTCCAGTCCGCTGTGACTGTTCAACCTACAGCGAACCGGCGCGAGGCACGAGCGCCCGGGCGTGGCCCTAGGATGCCTCCAGCACCATGAACATGGGCGTCTCCGCCGCCCGGCGGAATCGGGTGAAGCCCGCCGCGTGGGCCACACGGCGTAGTTCGGCCTCGCCGGCCTGCGCCCCCAGGGATTCGTGGCCGTCCTGGGACAGTGCGCTGGGCGTACACACGCAGGTCGAGACGGAGAAGAAGGTCCGCCCGCGAACGCTTTCCTGGGGGTAGGGATCGGCCAGCGGTTCGGTGAACATCCACAGCCCGTCCGGCGCCAGCGCCTCGCGGATGCGGGACGCCGCACCGACGGCGTCTCCCCACTCGTGCAGCGCGTTGAACACGCAGATGAGATCGAAGTCCTCGCCCTCGAAATCCTGCGCGCCTGTCACCTGGAACGACACCCGATCCGCCACCTGCGCCTTTTCGGCATTGCGCTGTGCCGCCTTGATGGAATCGACGTGGTAGTCGAAACCGGTGAACCGGGACGCCGGGAACGCCCGGGCCATCAGGGTCAGCGCGGCGCCCTGCCCGCAGCCGATGTCCGCCACCCGGGCGCCGCGCCGCAGCCGCGCCTCCATACCGTCCAGTGCCGGTATCCAGTCCTGCACCAGGTGCCGGCGGTAGATGGGTTCGAAGAAACGCTGCGTGCCCTCGAACAGGTGCTGGTGGTGCTCATGCCAGCCAATGCCGCCATCGTCCCGGAACGCCTGCACCACACGGTCCGTATCGTAATGACTGGCGTTTGAGACCAGCGCGCCGCCGGCGACGAAGGTGGGGCTGTCCGGCTCCGCCAGGCAGGCGGCCTGCTCCGGAGTCAACCAGTAGGTGGCCGCTTCCGGGTCGAACGCGCAGTAGCCGCTGGCCACCTGGGCATTCAACCACTCGCGGACCAGGCGGGGGTTCAAGCCGGTGGCCGCAGCCAGCCCCGGGGCGGTCTGCCTGCCCCCCTCGGCCAATGCCCTGTAGAGCCCGAGCTTGTCGCCGATGACCACGGTGGCGGCGTGCAGGGTGGCGGCCTGGTCCGTCATCCAGCGAGAGAGAAAGGCGTTGAGCTGATCCTGATCAATGGCACGCTGGAGCATGGGATACCTCCTCGTCAACGAGGGCGACAAGTGTTTCATCAAGGTGCACGGATACGCCGGCGGCGCCTAGTCACGAATCTGTAGTGGCGGGGGCTGACGGGCTGGACTAGCTTCAATACATGAACGGCTACGGTCAGTACTGCCCGCTCGCGATCGCCTCCGAGGTGCTGGGGGAGCGCTGGACGCTGCTCGTGCTCCGGGAGCTCATCCTCGGCTCCACCCGTTTCAACGCCATTCACCGCGGCGTGCCGCGCATGTCACCGTCGCTGCTCTCCGCCCGGCTGAAGATGCTGGAGCGGGCCGGCATCATCCGGCGCGAACCCGAGGGCGATCACGTGGCCTATCACCTCACCGAGGCCGGCGCAGCCATTGCCCCCGCCGTTGAGAGCCTGGCGGTCTGGTCCCGGGAATGGCTGCCGGCGACGCTGAGCGAGGCGCGCGCCGATCCCGACCTGGTGATGTGGGACATGCACCGCCGGATGGACACCGCGAAGCTACCCGCATCGCGGACGGTGATCCGGTTCGAGTTCGATGATCAACCGGAGATCAAGCGCCTGCGCTGGATCATCGCGGACCGCAGCGATGTGGACCTGTGCATTACCGACCCCGGATTCGACGTGGACCTCTACGTCACCGCCAGCAGCCGGACGGTGACCCTGGTCTGGTACGGCGATCTCCCGCTGAGCCAGGCAATCCGCGAAGGTCTCATCCGCCTCCACGGCCCGCCAGCGCTCTGCAACGCCTTCCCCTCATGGCTACGCCTGAGCCTGCTTGCGGGGATACCCCGCAAACGCCAGGCGGCCCCGCTCACGGCTGGCTGAGCACGACACCCGGGAGCCTCAAGACGCCAGAGGCCGCGTTGACTCGCTGTTTACCTGACGGGACGGCTACGGTTTAGTCCGTGCCGGATTGGCCGATGTACTAGCGAGGGAAAACCGAATGACGCGCCGGCCGGTGTGGTTGGTTGCTGTTCGGCGGAAACCAACATCGACACAGATTCGGGATACGCCACATGACCAAAAGCGCTCAAACCGCCGCAGATATCATGACGTCAAACGTAATCACCGTGCGCCCGGAGGCGACCATTGCGCAGGCGCGGGAGTTGATGACCGAGCATGGCATCCGCCATCTGCCGGTCACGCGCGAAGGCGGCGAGTTTGTTGGCGTGGTGACGCAGAAGGCGATGCTGGCCGAGATGCTGCGTATTGCGGACAAGTACGGCCTGCAAGGAATCGACCGGCAGACGGAGAAAAACGCGGTCGCCGATATCCTCGGGACCGATACGGAGACCATTCAGCCGCAGTTACCGCTGGTCGACGCCGGCCGGTTCTTTGTCGAGCGTAAGCACGGCTGTCTTCCGGTGCTGGAGGACGGCAAGCTGGTCGGCATCCTGACGTCTGCCGATTTCGTGAAGTTGAGCATTGCGCTGTTGAGCGACGCCTGAGGCTGCGGCTGCATTCAGCACTGGGCTTTCAACCACCGGCCGTTTTCGGGGAACTGGCTGCATGAATGTGTCCAATTTGGCCGAGCAAGGTCACCAGCGGAAAAGTCAGTCCGCTTTGACGCGCTTGTTGGGCCTAGACGGATATTCATCGCTAACTTTCTAGCTTTTTATGAAGCGAATCTAGCGCGGAATCAATCGTTTGCAAAACATTAATAAATCGGCTAGCCCAATCCAAGTTATTCTCTTTTTGTGCGAGGGTGATCAGCTTGGTCTGCATTTGTGACTTCCTCCCATCCTTGATCTTAAACGGTTCAAGCTCACCGCCCGCGTCCACTGCGAATGAGTCGAACCAAGACGGATTCTCTTCATAGATAGTTTTAATCCAATCATCAGGAAAAAGACCTTCGATAGCAAAGCGGGAACGTACAGAGACAAAATGACTGTTTGCTTCAAATGGAATTGATTGTTGCCCGAAATAGGCCTGAAGATCCTTTCGTTCTTTCTCTCCTGCGTCGTCCCCATCAAACACTGCCACACAGGCGTATTCTTTCCGAATAAACTGATATGTTGCCCTAAGAAAGCCCGAAAGGTGTTTAACACCGCCGAAGTCTTCGAACTTTGATTGCCGAACACATGGAAATGGATAACTATCTTCTGGCAGCTCATCAAGCACCCACCCAAATAGCTCTCTGTCCGTTGGGCCTTCCACAAATATATTAAAAAGAGCCAAGTTGTAGAAATCACCGAACTTGATTCCGAGGGCACTTCGGATAGAAGATACTGCTTCCGAAAATGTCTTATAACTCTCTACTTCCGTTCTGTTCTTCGAATTGAGGCGAGTACCAGTAACATTATTTGGATTTTGTGGCACGAACGCCATCGAGTGGGTAGTCTTAATCACAGTTGCATCTTGAGCCAAATTTTCCAAGATTGAATTACAATTCCCAGCAAGATCTGGATGCAGATATGATTCTGGCTCTTCTAATAGCCATAAAGGTTCTTTTCCTTCCGATTTTTCTTGTTCAGTTATCCACCGGAAAGCAGCCAATAACGCTGCCGACTGAATCCCCATTCCTTTTTCGTGTATAGGCGTCCTCTGGGGATCAGAGATCATAAAGTCAAAACCAGAGACTAAGTCTTCAACAGATTGGTTCGGCAGAGAGAAGCTAGCTTCGTATTCCGAAAGTTTAGCACTATTTAGCTCCGCATTTAATGCATCTGCAGCCTCTTCCAGGCTCTCATTTATTTCCGAAAGGTGGGGCTCGATTACTTTCGACACCTTGCGGCGAAGAAAAGGCGTCAGGAGATCTTGGTATATCTGGCCAATACTCTTGGCAGAGGGTACATAATGAAGACTAAACATCCCGATCAGTCGATTAAGAAGCGCTATATGGGTGCGGGAGTATTGCGCTGCTTTTGCGCTCTGCTTAGGCCGCTTGATGTTAGGGAAGAAGCTGTATACCGGGGTATCCGTATCCGTAAAATAAAGAGTTAGGTTGAGTTGGCTACTGGTCCTCTCAGTACCCTGCAATTCATGAAGTTCGTCGACACTGTCATAGATCTCTTTTTCCGTTTTAGGATCGCCGTCAAAAGTCGCTGCAATACTGGTTCTCGCTTTGCCAACCCCAAAGGTGAGATCGTTCTCACGCGTGTACCCATATGTGTTTGATGGCCCGGTAAATAGAACCTGTACTGCCCTCAGAAGATTAGTCTTTCCCGAGTTATTAGGGCCGACCAACGTCATTTTACCCGGGATTGGAAAATGCTGCTCAGCTCCGATTGACCGGAAATTACGTACGCGAATTTCAGTTAACTTCATTATTGTCCCGCTATCTATATAGTGGTCTGCTTAACCAAAAGTAAACGTCGATATAAACGTGTTACATCGCGTCATTAGTGACGTATAACATGCGCCCACTTGCCTTGGTGCACCGGCGTAGCTAGGCTTGACGTGTTCGAACACGTCACTTGAACAGGTAGCACGGTCGCCATGGAGTACAGGCACCGAAGCTGCTTGACGAAGTCCGGGAGCGGATTCGTTTTAAGCATTGCAGCGTTCGCACGGAAAGGAGCTACGTCGACTGGATTCGGCGCTTCATCCTTTTCCGCGGCAAAAGGCATCCCCGGGAAATGGGCGCGCCCGAAGTTGAGGCATTTCTGACCCATCTGGCGGGCAGGAAGCCTGCGCGCCTGCCCGTGGTGCTGACGCGCACAGAGGTCCAAGCCGTGCTTGCCAATCTGGAAGGCGCGCACTGGCTCATGGCGTCGCTGCTCTACGGCGCGGGGCTGCGGCTCATGGAGTGCGTTCGCCTTCGCATCAAGGATGTCGAGGTTTCTCGGCGCGAGATTCTTGTCCGGGACGGCAAAGGCGCGAGAGACCGGGTGACGATGCTGCCCGACGCCCTGATGCAGTCGCTGGACGTCGCCTGACGGCAGTGCTCTGTGATCCATGCTGTGCCCGCCTTGATCCATGGCGCAGTTCCCGCTTGTCGTTTTTCCACGACGGTAGCGGAAATCGGGCGGTGTGCCAAACGGTTGGTCCGGATTCGCCATGGCCGTGCCCCTCAAAACAAAACCCCGGCACCTTGCGATGACCGGGGTTTGTGGTTTGCAGCGTTATGCGCGTGCGGTCAGCCGCACTTGCTGTCCCCGCAGTTCAGGCAGGTCATGCAGCCGTCCATCTGGATCGCGGCTTTGACGTTGCACTTCTTGCAGAGCTGGGAGTTCTCCGGGAAGTCGCCTTCGGCCGGGGCTTCGGCGGCGGCGGCGTCCATGGCCGGGCTGTGGCCGGCCGCTTCGGCCTTTTTCTTCTCCAGGAACGCCTTCTGGTGGTCGTCCAGCTCTTCGGACTCGATCATGCCGATCTTCTTCAGGTGCGTCTCGATGACGTCACCCAGCTCGGCCACGAGCGAGGGCATGAACCGGCCACCCTTCTTGAAGTAGCCGCCGCGCGGGTCGAACACGGAGCGCAGCTCTTCCACCAGGAAGGTGCAGTCGCCGCCCTTGCGGAACACCGAGGAGACGATGCGCGTGAGCGCGACGATCCACTGGAAGTGATCCATGTTCTTGGAGTTGATGAAGATCTCGAACGGCCGCCGGATCTCGTGATCGGTGCCAGGGTTGAGCACGATGTCGTTGATGGTGACGTACAGCGCGTGCTCGGACAGCGGCGTCTTGATCTTGTAGGTGCTGCCCTCGAGCTCGTTCGGGCGCTGCACGGACTCGTGCATGTGCTCGATGTCGGGGGCGTTGGCGGCCTCGGTGGCCGCCGGGGCGTTGGTGGGCTTGGCCTCGCCGTCGTCCGGCTTGGCGACTTCGTAGCCCACGATTTTGCTGTCGATCTTGATAGCCATGGTGCGTTTCCTCCGTGGGCTCAGAACTTGCCGTAGTAGCCTTCTTTCAGTGCGTCGAACAGGTTGGCGGCGGTGTGCATTTCGCCGTCGTACTCGATCTCGTCGCCACCCTGGGCCTCGATCACGCTGCCGTCTTCCAGCTCGAAGCGGTAGGTGGTGTTGGCCAGATCCTCTTCCTTCACCAGCACGCCCTGGAACGCTTCCGGGTTGAAGCGGAAGGTGGTGCAGCCCTTGAGGCCCTGTTCGTGGGCATACAAGTAGATGTCCTTGAAGTCCTCGTAGGGGTAGTCCGTGGGCACGTTGGCCGTTTTTGAGATGGAGGAGTCCACCCACTTCTGGGCCGCACCCTGGATGTCCACGTGCTGCTTGGGCGTGACGTCATCCGCCGTGATGAAGTACTCCGGCAGGCCGGCGCTGTTGGCGTCCGCCGCCTGGGGCAGGCCCGAGGCGTCGATGAAGGAGCGGTAGGCCAGCAGCTCGAAGCTGAACACGTCCACTTTCTCTTTCGACTTGCGGCCTTCGCGGATCACGTTGCGGTAGTAGTGGTGCGCGAAGCTGGGCTCGATGCCGTTGCTGGCATTGTT
>SLBZ01000118.1 GCA_007126095.1 Aquisalimonas sp. | reverse complement strand
CGCGCTTCCGCCTTCAACTGATTGACGATGTTGAAAACGTAAGGCGGCAGTCGCTTGATTCTGGGAAATTCGGTATCCACGTTCACTCACCCGGTCAGCAGCATCGGCGCATTGTACTAGCCCGGGCACGTGATCAGAACCACCCTGCCGAAACCGGGCTCTTGGCGGTACACTGGGAGTCAGTCATTCTCCAGACACGACACCGACGCCAACGGATCCGCCATGAAGCTGACCCTTGAGAATACCGGCGAAGCGAACCGCATCCGCAGCTACGATGTGGGAACCATCACCGTGAACGAGACGGAGGTCACCAGCACCCTGCTCCTCACCCCGGAGCAGCTGCACGATGGCTGGGGGCCGGCCGACGTGGGCGAGCTGGGCAACGACCACATGGACGCCATCACCGCGATGGCTCCGGAGCTGCTGCTGATCGGCACGGGGCGGCGGCAACAGTTCCCCGACCGCAGACTGATGGCCCGGACGATCCAGGCCGGGCTGGGGATTGAGGTAATGACCACCGAGGCCGCCTGCCGCACCTACAACGTGCTCGCCGCCGAGGGACGGCAGGTAGCGGCAGTGCTGTTCATGATCGAGGCGGATTCACGCTGACCCGTCGCTGGCATGGCGCACCCCGCAGGGGCGCGCCATGCCACCAGGCGCCGCTTAACCGAACACGGCGTCCTGGGAGAAACCTTCCCGCTCCATCATTTCACGCAGCTTCCGCAGCGCATCGATCTGGATCTGGCGCACCCGCTCCCGGGTAACGCCGATATCACGCCCCACCTCTTCGAGCGTGGAACGTTCATGGCCGTGCAACCCGAAACGGCGCTCGACAACAGCCCTTTGTTTTTCAGTGAGTTGGGCGAGCCAGCTATCGATATGGTTGAGCACGTCGCCGTCCTGGAGCAATGCGGACGGGTCTGGGTTGTTCTCGTCCGGAATGGCATCCAGAAGCACCCGGTCCGCGTCCTTCCCGATCGGTGTATCCACGGATGTGGTGCCCTCGTTCAGCCCGAGCATCCGCTGCACGTTGGCCAGCGGACGGTCGAGCACACGGGCGATCTCATCCGCCGACGGCTCGTGATCCAGTGTCTGCGTGAGCTTTCTTGCTGTCCGCAGGCACTGGTTGATCTCCTTGATCACGTGAATGGGCAACCGGATCGTGCGGGTCTGATTCATGATCGCCCGCTCAATGGTCTGACGGATCCACCAGGTGGCGTAGGTGGAGAACCGGAAACCGCGTTCGGGATCGAACTTCTCCACCGCACGGATAAGCCCGAGGTTGCCTTCCTCGATGAGATCCAGAAACGCCAGACCACGGCTCATGTAGCGGCGCGCGATCTTGACCACCAAGCGCAGATTGCTCTCGATCATGCGTCTGCGGGAATCCTCGCAGCCGCGCTGGGCGCGACGCGAATAGTAGACTTCCTCTTCGGCGGTCAGAAGTGGCGAGTAGCCGATCTCGTTGAGATAGATCTGGGTGGCGTCAAGACTCGTCCCTGCCCCCTCTCCCGGGCTGAAACGCGTCTCTTCAGTCGTGGAATCCTGCTCTGGCTCGTCCGTGATCTCTTTTCCCGCGCCGTCCATGGTCATGTCGTCCCCTCCGGAAACGTCGCTGGTCGCTAGTGACTCGTCGTCGAAGTTGTCCAGCGCCGCTTCTGCCACTGTTTCTTTTGTCATGGCCATCCCTCCACTTGCCCGCCCTTCGCAACGGGCGTGGCAACGCCGCAGCGAAGGGGAGTCAAGGCGGTTCTCCACGCCTTCGAATCCACTATATGCCCATGCAAAAGCAGGTGCAACGACAGGATTCGATCGCCGGCAATGGCCGCATCTAAAGGCATTTTTCCCCGGGATCGGGGGCGGGTCAGGGCAGGTAGTCTTCCGGGTCCACTGCCTGGCCCGCCCGGCGCAGTTCGAAGTGCAGGCGGGCCTCGCTGGAGCCGCTGGCGTTGCCCATCTCGGCAATGACATCGCCGGCGTCCACTTCGCCCCCCTCCTCCACCAGCAGCCGGCTGTTGTACCCGTAGGCGCTCAGGTAGTCACCACCATGCTTGAGCACGATCAGGTTGCCGTAACCCACCAGCCCGGAGCCACTGTAGACCACGCGTCCGGCGGCCGCCGCACGGACGTCCTGCCCGACGGACCCGCCGATATTGATCCCCTGCTTGCCGTCGTCCTGACGAACGAAGCCCTCGACCACATCCCCGTCCGTGGGCCACGTCCAGTCGCCGGGCGCGTCACCCTCGGCGATGCGCTCGGGCCCATCCGCGGACGGCGCGGGCTCGTCCCGTGGTGGCGTGGGTGATGGCGCGGAAACCGGGCGTGACGCCCGCCCGGTTTCCTCTGAAGGCGGCCGCAGGCGCAACCGCTGCCCGGTCCGCAACTGATCAGGCGAGTCGATGTCGTTCCAGGCAGCCAGGTCGTTGTGATCCAGACCGTGATCCCAGGCGATGCCGTAGAGCGTGTCCCCGGACTGGACTTCGTAAAGGGCGTCCCCACGCACCCCTCCCCCGATATCGCGAACCGGTGCCGGGCCATCAGCGGCGCAACCGATGACGAACATCACTGTGAGCGGCAGCAGCAGGGATTTCCAGTAACGCCCGAAGTCCATTACGTGATCGTCATCCGTTGGTGGCGGCAGGCTCCCGGTATTCTGGCACGTTCATCCATTCGGCCGCTGCCATGCTCAGTGGAGGTAGACGAAATACGCCACGACCAGCAGGGCAACGGTCGCCCACCCGATCCAGTCCATGTACTGCTTGAGGTAGGGTTCCAGCCTGGGTCCGCCCCAGCCGACCAGCGCAGCGACCAGGAAGAAGCGGCTGCCACGACCGACGATGGATGCCAGCACGAACGGCAGCAAGGGCAGGGCCAGACCGCCGGCGGCCAGGGTGAATACCTTGTAGGGCACCGGTGAGAACCCGGCGATCAGCACGATCCAGAAACCGTAGATCAGGAACCATTCCCGGGCCTGTTCCAGCGCTCCCCCGTAGCCGGCGCTCACGATCCAGGGCTCCACCAGCTCCATGGCAAAGTAGCCGATGATGTAGCCGAGCACGCCGCCCAGCACCGACGCGATGGTGGTAATCAGCGCAAAGCGCATGGCGTTGCGGGGCTGCGCCAGCGCCATGGGCATGAGCATGACGTCCGGGGGGATGGGGAAGAATGAGGACTCCGCAAAGCTCAGCCCCGCCAGGTAGCGCGGGGCATGCCGGTGTGCCGCCAGGCGCAGGGTGAACAGATACAGCCGCGTGAACGGACCGTTCATTGGGTGCCGCCGAGCATGGGAACAAAGCTCACCAGACCGAGCCGCGTGCGCGTCACGTCGGCACCCTGGCGGTGGTAGCAGACCAGCTCCTGGGCCTCCCCCTGCCCGCCCTCCGGCGCGATCAGTCGACCGCCATCGGCAAGCTGGTCCAGCAGTTCCTGCGGCACGCCCTGAGGCGCGGCGGTGACGATGATGCCGTCGAACGGTCCGTCCCCTTCCCAGCCGGCATTGCCATCGGAAAACCGCACCCGGACGTTGCGGTACCCCAGCTCGCGCAGCCGTCTGCGCGCCTGCTCCAGAAGCCTGCGGATGCGCTCGACGCTGTAGACTTCAGGCACAAGCTGCGCCAGCACCGCCGCCTGATAACCCGAGCCGGTGCCGACCTCAAGGACCTTCTGCGGAATGCCCTCGTCGATCAGCGCCTCGGTCATGCGCGCCACCACGTAGGGCTGGGAGATGGTCTGACCATCACCAATGGGCAGCGCGGTATCATCGTAGGCGCGGCTGGACAGCGCTTCATCCACGAACAGGTGGCGTGGCGTACTGCCGATGACGGACAGCACCGTCTCGTTGCGTATCCCCTCGTCCCGCAGACGCTGCACCAGGCGTTCACGCGTCCGCTGCGAGGTCATGCCGATACCGCGACGGCGATGGTCATCCATCATT
>SLBZ01000031.1 GCA_007126095.1 Aquisalimonas sp. | reverse complement strand
GTGATGGAGTCGCCGACGTACACCAGGCAACGGGCATCCTTGATTTCGGAGATGCCCGGCTCGTCCATGGTCATGCCCTCGAAGTAGGGCGGGTTGGCGATGTAGGTGGACGGCGCCCAGTCGTAGTTCTCGGCATCCGAGACTTCGATGTTGCGCCAGTTGCTGTCACCGGCGAAGACGTCGGCGTAGCGCTCCTGGAACATCTCGCGGTCGAGGCTGCCGCTGACCACGTCCGCCACTTCCTGCTGCGACGGCCAGATGTCCTTCAGGTAGACCGGCTCGCCCTTGGTGTCCTTGCCGATGGGCTCGCGGGTGATGTCCACCGTCATGCTGCCGGCGAGGGCGTAGGCCACCACCAGGGGCGGAGAGGCCAGCCAGTTGGTCTGCACTTCGGGGTGCACGCGGCCTTCGAAGTTGCGGTTGCCGGAGAGCACGGAGGCGACCATCAGGTTGCCTTCGCGGATCGCCTGGGTGACTTCGTCCGGCAGCGGGCCGGAGTTGCCGATGCAGGTGGTGCAGCCGAAACCGGCGACCTGGAAGCCCAGCTCGTCGAGGTAGTGCTGCAGGCCTGCGCGCTGCAGGTAGGCCGGCACGACCTGGGACCCGGGGGCAAAGGAGGTCTTCACCCACGGCTGGGTGCCAAGGCCACGCTCACGCGCCTTCTTGGCCACCAGCGCAGCGGCGACCAGCACGTCCGGGTTGGAGGTGTTGGTGCAGCTGGTAATCGCGGCGATGACCACGGCGCCGTGCTTGATCAGGGTCTTCTGGCCGTTGATCTCGACCTGGACCGCGCCCTTGTCGTAGTCCACCTGGCCGCCCACGGCGGTGTCGCCACCCTCGTTCAGGAAGCGGTCTTCTTCGGCGCCGTGATGGTCCTCCAGGAATTTGGAGAGGTTGGCGTCGAAGGTTTCTTTGGCGTCGGTCAGGGCGACCCGGTCCTGGGGGCGCTTGGGGCCGGCCAGGCTGGGGACAACGGTGGAGAGGTCCAGCTCGAGCACATCGGTGTACTCGGCCTCGCGCTCACCGTCTTCGCGCCACATGCCCTGTTCACGGTAGTAGGCCTCCACCAGTTTGATCTGGTGCTCGCTGCGGCCGGTGAGCTCCAGGTAGCGCAGGGTTTCGTTGTCCACCGGGAAAATGCCGCAGGTGGCGCCGTATTCAGGAGCCATGTTGGCGATGGTGGCCCGGTCGGCCAGCGGCATGTTGGACAGGCCGTCGCCGAAGAATTCCACGAACTTGCCGACCACGCCCTTCTGGCGCAGCATCTGCGTGACCGTGAGTACCAGGTCAGTGGCGGTGGCGCCTTCCGGCAGCTTGCCGCGCATCTTGAAGCCGACCACTTGCGGGATCAGCATGCTGATGGGCTGGCCGAGCATGGCGGCTTCGGCCTCGATGCCGCCCACGCCCCAGCCCAGCACGCCGAGGCCGTTGACCATGGTGGTGTGGGAGTCGGTGCCGACCAGGGTGTCGGGGTAGACGCGCTTGCCGCCGTCCGCTTCCTTGGTGAAGGCCACTTCCGCGAGGTATTCGATGTTGACCTGGTGCACGATGCCGGTGCCCGGGGGCACGACGCGGAAGTTCGAGAAGGCGCTCTGACCCCAGCGCAGGAACTTGTAGCGCTCGTGGTTGCGGTGGTATTCCAGCTTGGTGTTCAGGCTCAGCGCGTCCTTGGTACCGAAGTGGTCGACCATGACGGAGTGGTCGATGACCAGATCGGCGGGCTCCAGGGGGTTGATGCGCTTCGGGTCACCGCCGAGCCGCTGCATGGCGTCGCGCATGGCGGCCAGGTCGACCACCGCGGGGACGCCGGTGAAGTCCTGCATGAGGACGCGCGCGGGGGTGAACGCGATCTCGGTGCTGGGCTTGGCGTTGGGATCCCACTGGGCCAGCGCCTCTATGTTTTCCTTGGTGACGTTGACGCCGTCTTCCTTGCGCAGGAGATTCTCCAGCAGGACTTTCTGCGCGAAGGGGAGTCGACCCAGGTCGAAGCGGTCCTCAAGGGCCTTCAGGCTGAACATCTCGTAGGACTGCCCATCGACGTTCAGCGTCGAACGTGCTTTGAAACTGTCTTTCATTGTGCCTCCCAGTCTTTACCAGTTGGTGCTCTCGTCCGGTCCGGCCTTGCTCGCCCCGCATGTCCGTGAGCGCGCGGCGGGACACGGGCGCTGGGACCGCCCTGGTTTTTCGGCTTTCATTGTGGCGCCGTTATCATACACGAATGCGGCGCAGTTTGCGGTCCCGGACGGACCGTCCGGGACGTGCTCGTCACGCGGTTCCAGCCGCGAGTTCCCGCGCCAGCTGATCGCTCGCCTGGAGCAGCTGGTTGCGTCGGAAAACCAGGCGCATCCGGCTACCGCCGGCCGTACGCCAGAAAGTGGTTGCGCGAATACCGGCCAGCAGCAGGGCGCGCACCTGGTTGGTGTTGCGCGGGTCCTCGAGCCACTGCCGTTCGCCCTGGACCATGACCTTGGGTTTCAGCGTGCTGATGGTGTTGCCGTAGAGGTCGGCCAGGCGCCCGATCACGTTCTCGTGGGCGGGGTGGAAGTGCTCTGCCTGTCGGCTCGCCTGCTCGATCCCGTCCGCGAGCTGGGCAAGCATGGTGCGCTGACGCATCAGCTTGCGCTCCAGGTGCATGAGGACGATGGCGTAGCGGGTGAGCTCCTGGTCCTGCGGGTCGGAGAGCTGGTCGCGCAGCCGGTGCAGCCCGGGGAGCAGCCGTACTTCTCCACCGTAGGCAGCGCCGATGTCGCCGTCGAACCGGTTGAGCAGCCCATTCATGCACGTCCCGACCTCATCCATGTTCGCCTGACCGGTGCGTGCGATCCGGCGGACTTCGCTGAGCGCCTGGAACAGGGCGGCCAGCGCCAGGGTCTGGTTACGCATGGACTGCTGCATCAAGTTCTCCCGTGCTCAAGCGTTGATCGATGATGCCGCCTCCGAGGCACCGGTCACCGTGGTAGAAGACGATGGACTGGCCCGGTGTGACGGCGCGCTGGGGTTCATCGAAGACCACGCGGGCGCGATCGCCCTGCACGCCGACGGTACAACCCTGATCCGGCTGGCGATAGCGGATTTTGGCAGTACAGCGCATGACATCATCCGAGGGGGGCGCACCGGCGACCCAGTGGAGATCGGTCGCCATCAGTCCCGCGGAGAACAGCGCCGGATGGTTGCCGCCCTGGGCGACCACCAGTGTGTTGGCGGGGATATCCTTGCCCACCACGTACCAGGGCTGGCCGCCAGCGCCTGCGCGGCCACCGATTCCCAGCCCCTGGCGCTGGCCCATCGTGTAGAAGCTCAGCCCCTGGTGCTCGCCGATCCGGTTGCCGGCTGTATCCACGATGGGGCCGGGCGTGCTGGCGATGTAGCGCGACAGGAAGCCGCGGAAATCTCGCTCGCCGATGAAACAGATGCCGGTGCTGTCCTTCTTCTCGAAGTTGTCGAAACCGGCGTCCTCGGCGATGCGGCGCACCTCGGGCTTCTCCAGTTCGCCCACCGGGAACAGTGTGCGCTCCAGCGCCTCATGGCCGACCATGTACAGGAAATAGCTCTGGTCCTTGCCGTGGTCGAGGCCGCGCAGCAGGGTTGCGCGACCGGTGTCCGGGTCGCGGCCGATACGGGTGTAATGCCCGGTGGCGACGTAATCGGCGCCCAGGCGCATGGCGTGGTCGAGGAAGGCGCGGAACTTGATTTCCCGGTTGCAGAGTACGTCCGGGTTGGGCGTCCGGCCGGCCTCGAACTCGCGCAGGCAGTCATCGAAGACCTGCTGGCGATACCGGTCGGCGAAATTCACCTGGTGAAGCGGGATATCCAGCTCCCGGCAAACCTGCCGCACGTCCTCCAGATCCGCCTCGGCGGTGCACACCGTGTCGGTGTCGTCGTCTTCCCAGTTGCGCATGAACAGCCCCTGGACCCGGTACCCCTGTTCCACCAGGCGCAGGGCGGCGACCGACGAATCGACACCGCCGGAGAGGCCGACTATAACGCTTGGAGTACGTGCGGTGGACATGATGACGCGCGACTTCCCGGGGGCCTGAACCGTGTTGCGGCGAAGCATACACCGCCGGGAGCGCGGTTCCCAAACGGCGACCGATGCGGGTCAGTCGGCGATGACGTCCCGGAAGAGATCCAGAGGGTAGCGGCAGCCCGCCTGGTAATCTTCGATACCGCGCATCACCAGCGGGCTGCGCAGCCGCTCGGGCGTGTCCCGAAGGGTGTCCGGGGTGACCCAGAGGGCACGCTGGATACCGTCATCCAGCGGTTGGTCGGGGCGGTGATCCCGCACTGCCCCGCAGAAGCATACGCGCAGGAACGTCTCGTTGCGCCGGGCACTGAACCAGCGATACACCCCGACAATGGCTTCCGGCTGGAAATCCCAGGCCGATTCCTCGCGGGTCTCGCGTACGACGGCCTCGGCGAGGCTTTCGCCGGGTTCCAGGTGGCCCGCGGGTTGATTGAGCACGAGCTGGCCGCCGGCGTACTCCTCCACGAGCAGAAACGCGCCCTCGTGGTGGGCGATCGCGGCGACGGTGACATGAGGCTTCCAGACCATGGGAGCAGAGCCTAGCGGTGCGGCGCGTGCCCGGCAAGCGTGGTCGCCTGGCGTCAGGTGCTTGACCGGGGTTTGGCCGACGAGCTGCCGGAGGGGACGAACACCCGGTTGTCGCCCCGCGGCTCCGCCTGCGGGCTCGCGCCCGGATCATCAAAGAAACCGGGCTGCATCAGTTCAATGAAGCGCTTGGCCTGGGGCGAGAGAAATCTGCCACGCCGCCACATGACGCCGTACGTGCGGCGGGGAAACACGCTGGGCAGAGGCTTGACCACGAGATCTTCGCGACCGGTGATGCAGATGTTGCTCGCAATGCCGATTCCAAAACCCCGCTCCACGTAGGCCTTCATGATCTCCCAGCCGCCCACCTCCAGCCGCACCTCGTAGGGAATGTTGTGCTGCTGGAGTACCAGGTTCACCAGTCGCCAGGTCGTGAGGTGCTTCGGCGGCAGGATCAGCTCCTCGCTGGCGAGATCGTCCAGCTCGATGCGCTCCTTGCCGGCCAGGTGATGGCCGAAGGGCAGGATCAGGGAGGTGTCGAAGGAGTAGACGGCCCGATAGGCGACGTCGTCGGGAAGGTCCAGCATCGAACCGATGGCGAAATCGACCTCGTCGTTGCGCAGGGCGGAGAGCATGTCGGCGCTGACCAGGTTGTGCAGCTTGACCGGGCTGTCCGGGTAACGGTCCATGTAGTTCTTCAGCAGGTCCGGAATGAGATACAGCGTGCTGGATTCGCCGGCGGCGATGTCCAGGCGCCCGCTCTGGAGCGTCTGGTAGCGCTCGGCGAAGCGGGCGGGTAGCGCATCGATGCCATCGACCAGGGGCAAGGCCAGCTCATAGAGGGCCTTGCCGTCCGGGGTTAGCGTGATCTTCGGGCCCCGGCGCTCGAAGAGGGTGATTTCAAGCTCCCGTTCCAGCGCCTGGATCTGGAGCGAAACGGACGGCTGGCTGAGGAACAGCCGCTCCGCCGCCCGCGAGATGCTGCCCGTCTGCGCCGTGTAACAGAACGCGCGGAGCTGTTTCACGCGATTGTTCTTGTAATAGAGACGTCCGGACGGGTCGCTCATGGGAATTCCCGGAAGTATTGGGTTAGCCAATATTCAAGATTGACCGGTAGGCGTTGTCAAATGATGCGCCGCCGCAATACAATGCGCGCACTCAGGAAAGAGACCTAGGCGTGAAATTCACAATTTCGGCCCGCGTCATTGGCGCTGTCGATGGCTTTGGGTCCCGCAGGAAGCGGAGCACTCGGAACGAATTTGCGTGAGCGGCGGGCTTTGAACCCGGAGGACGCCGCTTCGCAGACTGCAGCGGGGTCGTTCCCGGGAGTGTAATGCACCCGGAACACTCCGCGAGCGGCGGGGGCAGCATGCATCCCGTCCGCGTCGTGAGCCTTGTCAGTTGATCCTGATCGCCGGCCTCAAGAGGGCCCTTAGGTAAGGCGGCACGCAAAGTGATTCACCAGTGGGCCGTAGCGTCTCGCGCCGAGCACCCTCGCTCCGGCGCGAGACAGGTTCACCGATTTCAATATCAGGGGCGATAATCGCCCGGATTCGGGAGGCAGTTCGATGAGCAACGATCAGGCAAAGATCGCGGAACTCAAGAAGGAATGGGCGGAAAACCCGCGCTGGAAGGGCGTTGAGCGCGGTTATTCGGCCGAGGAAGTGGTCCGCCTCAGCGGCACCGTTAAGGTGGAGTACAGCCTGGCCCGTCGTGGCGCTGAAACGCTCTGGCAGCGCATGCACGAGATGCCGTATGTCAATGCACTGGGCGCCATGAGCGGCAACCAGGCAATGCAGCAGGTCAAGGCCGGCCTCAAGGCGATCTACCTCTCCGGCTGGCAGGTTGCCGCGGATGCCAACCAGGGCAACACCATGTACCCGGACCAGTCCCTGTACCCGGTGGACTCCGTGCCGAATGTGGTCGAGCGCATCAACAACGCGCTGCTGCGTGCCGACGAGATCAACCACGCGGAAGGCGATGACAGCGTCGACTGGATGGCCCCGATCGTTGCCGACGCGGAAGCCGGTTTCGGTGGCGTGCTGAACGCATTCGAGCTGATGAAGGGCATGATCAGGGCGGGTGCCGCCGGCGTGCACTTCGAGGACCAGCTCGCGGCGGTGAAGAAGTGCGGCCACATGGGTGGCAAGGTGCTGGTGCCGACGCAGGAAGCGGTGCAGAAGCTGATCGCCGCCCGCCTGGCGGCCGACACCATGGACGTGCCGACCATTCTGGTTGCCCGCACCGACTCCCTGGCGGCCGACCTGCTCACCAACGATGCCGACGAGCGGGATATGCCGTTCATCACCGGTGAGCGCACCTCCGAAGGCTTCTACCGCGTCAAGGCCGGTGAAGAGCAGGCCATCGCCCGCGGTCTGGCCTATGCGCCTTACGCCGATCTCATCTGGTGTGAGACCGGTACGCCGGACCTGGACTTCGCCAAGCGGTACGCCGAAGCCATCCGCAGCGAGTTCCCGGACCAGATGCTGGCCTACAACTGCTCGCCGTCCTTCAACTGGGCGAAGAACCTGGACGATGCCACCATCGCCAAGTACCAGCGCGAGCTGGGCGCCATGGGCTACAAGTTCCAGTTCATCACTCTGGCTGGCTTCCACGCCCTGAACTACTCCATGTTCACCCTGGCGAAGGGCTACAAGGAGCGGCAGATGAGCGCCTACTCGGAGCTGCAGCAGGCCGAGTTCGCCAGCGAGAAGGACGGCTACACCGCGACGCGCCACCAGCGCGAAGTGGGTGCCGGCTACTTCGACAACGTCACCAACACCATCCAGGGTGGCGAATCCTCCGTGACCGCCATGAAGGGGTCCACCGAGGAGGAGCAGTTCTGAAGACTGCCCGCTGAGGTGCTGCTCTGCCACGGGCGGAGTAGCCGTCGAAGCCCGGTCATTGCGATGGCCGGGCTTTTTTGTGCGCGGCTTCGCTTGATTTCGGCGGGCTGCGGCCGCACATTCAGGACATGCAGGGCAGGTTCCTCCGTAATCGGATCGTAGCGGTCGAGCTGACCTCCGCGCTTCCGCGCTCGAACGGATTCTCCTCCGCATCGCGGTGGTCCGACCGATTGTCCCGGATTGGAAGCGGCGTCGGCCTCTCTTAAAATGGGTGGTATCAACCAACCCTTCGCAACGATCTGTGAGATGGATACGCCATGAGTGACGAGCGTCGTGACCAACAGGGTGATGACGGGGTCTCCGTCCAGGAGGCCAAGCCGAGTCTGAAACGGCCGCCGCTGTTCCGGGTACTGCTGCTCAACGACGACTACACGCCGATGGAGTTCGTCGTGGATGTGCTGGAAACGTTCTTCAGCATGGACCGGTCGCAGGCCACCCAGGTGATGCTGCAGGTCCACACCAAGGGCAGCGGGATCTGCGGGGTGTACAGTCGCGATGTGGCCGAGACGAAAGTGGAGCAGGTCAACGATTACGCCCGTGAACACAATCATCCGTTGATGTGTACTATGGAGGAAGCGTGACCCTGGCGGGGAACTCCCCGCACCTGGCGCCAGTCCACCGGATAGGGCGCTATCCTGAGTGACGTTATTGAGAGGTGAGCACGCATGCTGAGCAAAGAACTTGAGTTCACGTTGAATCTCGCGTTCAAGGAAGCGCGGGAAAAACGGCATGAGTTTCTCACCGTCGAGCACCTGCTGCTGGCGCTGACCGACAACCCGACGGCGGTCAACGTGTTGCGGGCCTGCGGCGCCAATCTCGACGATCTGAAGAAGGATCTCGAGGCGTTCCTGGATGAGACCACGCCGCTGCTGCCGCCGAACGATTCCCGCGAAACGCAGCCCACGCTGGGATTCCAGCGAGTGCTCCAGCGCGCGATTCTTCACGTCCAGTCCGCCGGGATCAAGGAGGTGACCGGTGCGAACGTGCTGGTGGCCATCTTCAGCGAGCAGGAATCGCAATCGGTGTACTTCCTGCACAAGCAGAGCATCACGCGACTCGACGTCGTGAACTACGTCTCGCACGGGATCTCGAAGGTTTCGGGCGATCAGGAATCCAGCAGCAACGATGCATCGAGCGCCGAAGTGGAAGAAGACGCCGCAGTGGACTCCGGCAGCAAGTCGCCGCTGGAGAGTTTCGCGACCAACCTGAACGAGAAGGCGCGCCGTGGGCGGATCGATCCGCTGATCGGGCGTCGTCAGGAAATCGAGCGCACCGTCCAGGTGCTGTGCCGCCGGCGCAAGAACAACCCGCTGTTCGTCGGGGAGGCAGGGGTCGGCAAGACCGCCATCGCCGAGGGGCTGGCGAAGCTCATTGTCGACGGCCAGGTGCCGGACGTGCTCAAGAAGAGCACGATCTACTCCCTGGACATGGGCGCACTGGTGGCGGGCACCAAGTACCGCGGTGACTTCGAGAAGCGCCTGAAGGGGCTGCTCAAGCAACTCGAGAAGACCGACGGTGCGGTGCTGTTCATCGACGAAATCCACACCATCATCGGCGCCGGTTCGGCGTCGGGTGGTGTCATGGACGCCAGCAACCTGCTCAAGCCCATGCTGGCGAGCGGCGAGTTGAAATGCATCGGGTCCACCACGTACCAGGAGTACCGTGGCATCTTCGAGAAGGACCGCGCACTGGCACGGCGTTTCCAGAAGATCGACGTGCCCGAGCCGACCGTGGAGGACACCTTCCGGATTCTCCGCGGACTCAAGACCCGGTTCGAAGAGCACCACGGCGTCAAGTACACTGACAAGGCCCTGCGCTCCGCCGCGGAGCTGTCCAGCAAGCACATCACCGATCGCCGCCTGCCGGACAAGGCCATCGACGTGATCGACGAGGCCGGGGCGCGGCTGCGGCTGATGCCGCCGTCCAAGCAGAAGAAGAGCATCGGTGTTCTGGACATCGAGCAGGTAGTCTCCAGCATGGCGCGCATTCCGCCAAAGCGGGTCTCCAACTCCGACATGAAGGTGCTGGAGACGCTCGAGTCAGACCTCAAGGAGCTGATCTACGGCCAGGACGAGGCAATCACGACGCTGGCATCGACCATCAAGATGTCCCGCGCCGGGCTGGCTGCGCCCGAGAAGCCCACCGGGTCGTTCCTGTTCGCCGGGCCAACCGGCGTCGGCAAGACCGAGGTGACCCGACAGCTGGCGAAGCTGATGGGGGTGGAGCTGATCCGGTTCGACATGTCCGAGTACATGGAGCGGCATACGGTCTCGCGCCTGATCGGTGCACCTCCGGGCTACGTGGGGTATGACCAGGGCGGCCTGCTCACCGAGGAGGTCATCAAGCATCCGTACTCGGTGCTTCTGCTCGACGAGATCGAGAAGGCCCACCCGGATGTCTTCAACCTGCTGCTGCAGGTAATGGATCACGGGACGCTGACGGACAACAACGGCCGTCATGCGGACTTCCGTAACGTAATCCTGGTGATGACCACCAACGCCGGGGCCGAAGAGATGAGTCGCCGGTCCATCGGCTTCACACCGCAGGATCACTCCTCGGATGGTCTGGAAAAGGTGCGCAAGGCGTTCACGCCCGAGTTCCGGAACCGCCTGGACGGCATCATCCAGTTTGCGCCTCTGGATGGCGTCACCATCCGCCGGGTGGTCGACAAGTTCGTGGACGAGCTTGCGGCGCAGCTTGCGGAGAAGAACGTCATTCTCCGGGTCGACGAGACGGCCAGGGACTGGCTTGCGGAGCGTGGTTACGATCCGCAGATGGGCGCACGCCCCATGGGCCGCCTCATCCAGGAGAAAATCCGCAAGCAGCTTGCGGAAGAGCTGCTGTTCGGGCGGCTTTCCAACGGTGGAGAGATCATCATCCGGGCCAGGGATGATGATGAACTCGGCTTCGAGTTCGCCGGAGGAGAGGAAGCGGTCACGGAGTAACCACGCGGCACGACGGGACGAAGCCTCGTCCCGTCGGTCTTTCTCACCTTCGTCCCTCTGCCAGGGGCGACGCGGATCGCGCAATCAGCGTGCGCGGTAGGTGATGCGCCCCTTGTTCAGGTCGTAGGGCGTCAGCTCCACCGTCACGGTATCGCCCGTGAGAATGCGGATGTAGTGCTTGCGCATCTTGCCCGATATATGGGCAGTCACCACGTGGCCGTTCTCCAGCTCCACGCGGAACATCGTGTTCGGCAGGGTCTCAACGACTTTCCCCTGCATCTTGATATGGTCGTCTTTCGCCATGCAGTTCTGCACCTCGTGATCAACGTTAATCGTGCGTCGGTTCTCCGGCTGCGGCGGATCGAGCCGCCTGGCAGCCGGTAGGCCATACGGCCCGGATCGGCCGTTACGTGTGTGAGTCGGATGGTTCGCCGTGCGCGGACGGGGTCCCGGGAGGGGCAAGGCGCTCCCAAGCGCCGCTCCGATAGACCTCGCAGGGCCGATAATCTGCCTTGTAGCGCATCTTGTCGCACTCGGCGATCCAGTATCCGAGATACACGTAATCAAGGCCGTACCGACGAGCCGCGTCAATTTGCCACAAAATCGCATAACTACCAAGGCCGCGACGGGTCTCGACCGGATCGAAGAATGTATAGACCGCCGAAAACCCGTCGGCAACGAGATCGATCACAGTCACGGCTAGCAAGCGGCCATCCAGGCGGAACTCCACGAACCGGGTTTCGGCCCAGGGGCAGATCAGGAAATCCGTGTAACCCGCCTCGTCGTGCGCATCCATGCCGCCGCCGGGGTGCCGTGTGCTCAGGTAGTGGCGGTAGAGATCGAAGTGCTCCCGATGAAACCCCGCGCTCCGCACGGTCGACCGAAGGTCGCCGTTAAGGCGCCAGCACCGGCGCTGCCGCCGTCGTGGCTGAAACTCCCTGGCGGGAACGCGCAGCGACTGGCAGGCATTACAGGAGGGGCAGCCGGGGTGATAGATGTACCGCCCGCTGCGACGCATTCCCTGGCGGATCAGCGCGCTGTAGTGACCATTCTTCAAGGGGAAGTTCGGGTCCACGAACACGGTCCGGGCGGTGCGGTCCGGCAGATAGGCGCATTCGTGATCGCCGGTCACGTAAAGGGAGAGGCGTCGGGAACCCTGGTCGGAAGTCATGGCCGCCCCGGCTCCCGCGCTGCGTCCAGCGCCTCATCGAAGCGCCAGGTCCCGGGGTGGTCCGGGTAGTCCAGTGCGCGCTCCAGGTCGTCCAGAAAGAGGGCGCGCGGCCTCTCCACCGCGCCCAATCTGGCCAGGTGCGGCGATATGATCTGACAATCAACGAAATGGAAGCCCCAGTGCTGCAGTTGCCGGGTCAGCGTGACCAAGGCGAATTTGGAGGCGTCGGTCGCACGGCTGAACATGGATTCACCGAAGAAGGCGCGCCCAAGGGAGACGCCGTAGAGTCCACCCACAAGCCGCATTCGGTGCCACACCTCCACCGAGTGCGCGATGCCACGCTCGTGGAGGTGGCAGTATGCATCGTGCATGTCTTTCGTGATCCACGTGCCCGTCTCCTGCCCCCGAGGGGCGGCACAGGCCGTGATGACAGCCTCGAAGGCCGTGTCGAGGCTCAGCTCGAAGTCACTGTTGCGCAGCCGTTTGCGCAGGCTCCGACCCACATGCAGGGCGTCGGGGTAGAGCACGCCACGCGGGTCCGGTGACCACCAAAGAACCGGTTGATCCTCTTCGAACCACGGGAAGATCCCGCGCTGGTAAGCTGCCAGCAGCCGCCGCTCGGACAGGCTGCCGCCGATGGCTACGAGCCCGTTCGGGCGCGTCAGAGCGAGATGCGGGGAGGGGAATTCGGTCTCCTCCGCATCATCAAGCCAATGGATCCGCCGCTGCATGCCTGAACCTCACTCGTTCCCGCGCCCGATACGGTAGGGGGTATGTGCGTGCATCTCCTCAATATACCGCTCAACCATCGGCGTCTCACGATGCAGAAAATCGGCGATCGCTTCACGGAATCGCGGATCGGGAATCCAGTGACACGATCGGGTTGCCGTCGGCAGAAAGCCCCGGCTGATCTTGTGTTCGCCCTGCGCACCCGGTTCGAAGCGCTGGATTCCGTTGGTGATGCAGTACTCGATGCCTTGATAATAACAGGCCTCGAAGTGCAGGCCCGGGACGTCTTCAAAGCATCCCCAGTACCGTCCGTAGAGTGTCTCGTCATCCCGGAAAAGCAGCGCGGCTGCGAGCATGCGGCCGTCGCGCCACCCCTGGACCATGAGCACCGACTCGCCCAGAGTCTGCCCGCAGTGGACAAAGAACTCTGTCGTGAGCAGAGGCACGTTACCGTGCTCATGGAAGGTGCGGGCGTAGAGGGCATGAAACGTGTGCCACTCCTGTTCCGTAATGGTGTCTCCCGTCTTTAGCACCACCTCCACACCGGACTCTCTCGCCTGGCGGCGCTCCCGGCGTATGCTCTTGCGCCTCCGGGAGGTGAGCGTGTCGAGGAAATCCTGGAAATCGCGATAACCGGGGTCGTTGTGCCAGTGGAACTGGCACCCCGTCCGACGCAGTAACCCGGTGGCCTCCAGTGCCTCGGACTGTGCCGGCGAGGGAAACAGCCAGTGGGCCGATGACAGGTCGCACTCCGCCACGACCGCTTTCGAGGCCTCCACTGCAAGCATCGTGGCTTCCGTGGCATCAAGGCCAAGCCTCCACAGTATCCGAGGCCCCGTGGCCGGAGTGAAGGGGACGGCGTGTATCAATTTGGGATAGTACCGCAGGCCGTGACGCTCGTAGGCGTCAGCCCAGGCCCAGTCGAATACGAATTCGCCCCAGGAGTGGCCCTTGAGGTAGCCGGGGACAGCCGCGGCCAGGCCTTTTGCGTCGCGAAGCAGCAGGTGGTGCGGCAACCAGCCGATGTCCGCGGTGATGCACCCGGTGGTCTCGAGGCCCGCGAGAAACTCGTGCCGGAGAAACGGCACCTCGGTGCCCCGGAGTGCATTCCATTCGTCGCTGGAGATGGTGGTGAGGTCGGTGACGACAGCTGCGTCCATGACGCGATGTTACTCACCTTGCACCCCATAAGGCCAGGCTGGGAGATGCGCCGGCGCTGCGGCATGCTGTCACCCGCGCCGCTCATGCCGGTGTCGGGATCCGGGGACAACCAGCGTGTGATGACAGGATCCGGTACAATGCTTGGCAATGGCATCAAGCGGTCTCTTGCCGGAGTGCGGAGGTCCGCCCATCTTGCAAAAACCCGAAAACATAGTAAGTTGCAGCCAATTATTCATCTATGACATTATTTCTCGACTTCGCGCCCATCGCGACCGTGCCGCGGCGAATCAGCCGTCAGGCGGGGCTCTCGACGGTGGTTCCTCGTTCCGTGGATAGGCCGATCAGCCGTGGCTAGCTCCGACTCCGACTCCCGTTCAGACCGCAAGCTGCCTTCACCGCTCGGACATCATGTCAGTCGCGGCCTGAGGGAAGCGCTGCTGTTTCTGCTGCTGGCGATCGCCATCTATCTGCTGGTGGCGCTGGCCACCTACAGCCCCAATGACCCGGGCTGGAGTTTCAGTGGCTTCGGCGGGGCGGTGGAGAACGCGGGCGGCGTCGCCGGCGCGTGGTTCGCCGATCTGTTTCTGTACCTGTTTGGTTACCTTGCATTCCTGTTCCCGGTCATGATCGCTTTCTCCGGCTGGCTGGCCTGGTGCTGGCAGCGCCGGGACGGCGAGTTCCACTGGGGCGTCTTCGGTCTTCGCGCGCTCGGGTTCGTGCTGACCCTGGCCTCCGGTGCCGGGCTGGCTGCGCTGCATATCGAGGCATTTCCGGGCACCGTGCCGCTGCATGCCGGCGGTATCCTGGGCGACGTGATCGGTGGCTCGCTCGAGGCCGTGTTCAGCTTCCTCGGTGCGACACTGCTCCTGCTTGCCATCTTCCTGGCCAGCATCACGCTGTTCACGGGCCTGTCCTGGCTGAGCCTCATGGACCTGGTGGGACGCCTGTGTATGGACGGTGCCGCCGCCCTGGGGCATGGCGTCACGGTTCTGCGGGACACCTGGGCCGGGCGCAAGGCGCGGCGGGCGCGCAAGGATGTCCTGGTTCAGGACAAGGAAAAACGTAAGACGCGCAAGGCACCGCAGATCGAGCCGATTAAACCGGCACCGAAGCCGGGCAAGAAGGTCAGCAAGGAGCAGCAGATCCCGCTGTTCAACGCGAGCCCCACGGCCGATGGCCTGCCGCCGGTTTCACTGCTGGACCCGCCGCCGGAGCAGAAGGCCGGGTACTCGAACGACGCCCTGGAGGCCATGTCGCGGCAACTGGAGATGAAGCTGGCGGATTTCGGAGTGCAGATCGAGGTGGTGGCGGTCCAGCCCGGCCCGGTCATCACCCGCTTCGAAGCGCAGCCGGCGGCCGGGGTGAAGGTGAGCCAGATCAGCAACCTGGCCAAGGATCTTGCGCGCGCCCTGTCAGTGGTCAGCGTTCGTGTGGTGGAAGTCATCCCGGGCAAATCGGTGATCGGTCTGGAGATCCCGAACGAGCAGCGCCAGGTGATCGCCTTCAGCGAGATCGTCAGGGCGCGTGTGTGGGAGAAGGCGCAATCGCCGCTCTCCATGGCGCTCGGCAAGGATATCGGTGGTGAACCGGTGGTCGTGGATCTCGCCAAGATGCCGCACCTGCTGGTTGCCGGGACCACCGGCTCGGGCAAGTCCGTGGGCGTCAACGCCATGATACTCAGCCTGCTGTACAAGAACCGCCCGGAAGACGTGCGGCTGATCATGGTCGACCCGAAGATGCTGGAGCTGTCCATTTACGACGGCATTCCGCATCTGCTTGCGCCCGTGGTCACCGACATGAAGGAAGCGGCCAACGCGTTGCGCTGGTGTGTGGGCGAGATGGAGCGGCGCTACCGGTTGATGGCCGCTCTGGGCGTTCGCAATATCTCGGGATACAACCGCAAGGTGCGCGAAGCCATGGAGCGGGGCGAACCGCTGACGGATCCGCTCTGGAAGGCGCCCGAGGATGATCCCCAGGCTGCTGCGCCGGAGCTGGAAACGCTGCCGTTCATCGTGGTGGTGGTGGACGAGTTCGCCGACATGATGATGATGGTCGGCAAGAAGGTGGAGGAACTGATCGCACGGCTGGCCCAGAAGGCGCGGGCGGCCGGTCTGCACCTGGTGCTTGCGACCCAGCGCCCGTCCGTGGACGTGATCACCGGGCTGATCAAGGCCAACATCCCGACGCGCATGGCGTTCCAGGTCTCTTCGCGGGTGGACTCACGCACCATCCTCGACCAGCAGGGGGCGGAAGCGTTGCTGGGTCACGGCGACATGCTCTATCAGCCCACCGGCAGCAACATGCCGACGCGCGTCCATGGCGCCTTCGTTTCGGATAACGACGTCCATCGCGTGGTCAACCATCTCAAGGAGCTGGGTGAGCCCGAGTACGTGGACGGCGTCCTGGAGGAGTCGTCCGGTAGCGCGCCCATCCCGGGCATCCCCGGCGAAAGCGGCGGCGACGGCGAACAGGATCCCTTGTACGATCAGGCTGTCCAGATCGTTACGGAGACTCGACGGGCCTCCATCTCCGGTGTCCAGCGTCGCCTGAAGATCGGCTACAACCGCGCCGCACGTCTGGTCGAAGAGATGGAGAACAGCGGTGTGGTGGGGCCACTGCAATCCAACGGCGGCCGCGAAGTGATTGCGCCACCGCCGCCGAAAGACTGAGCCTGTCCCGTTGGTGGACCTGACGGTCCACCCTGCGGCGGGAGTCGGCACAATGATACCGGAACCGGAGGATGCACGATGCTGCGCAAGGCGCTGATGATCAAGGCCATGGCCCTCCTGATGCTAGGGGTCTCCAGCACGGTTGCCGCGGATGCGCGGGCGGCCCTGGAATCCTATTTCAGTGACGTGGAGAGCCTGGAGGGCGATTTCGAACAGATCGTGCGCGACGAAGACGGGCAGGTCATCGAGGAAAGCCAGGGCACCATGGCGATCCAGCGACCCAACCGCTTCGACTGGGTCTACGAGGCGCCGTATGCGCAGCGGATCGTCGCCGACGGCGAGCGTCTGTGGATCCACGACCAGGACCTCCAGCAGGTCACCGTCCGGCCGCTGCAGGAGACCCTCGGCACCGGGCCGGCGCTGCTTCTCAGTGGCGACCTCGCGGGGCTGGAGGAGCAGTTCAGCATCGAGGTGGCCGATGACGGCTGGGTCATCCTCAATCCCCGGGATGACGAGTGGGAAGTGGATGTCGTCCGTTTGCGCATGGGCGACGGCGCGCCCGCCGAAGTGGTGGTGGAGGACGGTCTTGGACAGAAAAACCAGCTGTTGCTCCACAATGTTCGCACCAACGCGTCTCTGGACGAAAACCGCTTCCGGTTCGAACCCGACGATGACATGGACGTGATCGAGCAGGGCGAGTCCCGGCCGTGACCATGAATGCACCCGTTCGGCCGCTGGCTGATCGGATGCGACCGCGCGCCATTCACGAGTTCCTCGGCCAGGAGCACCTGCTGGGCGAGGGCAAGGCGCTGCGCCGGAGCATCGAGGCCGGCCATCCGCACTCCATGGTGCTGTGGGGGCCGCCGGGAACCGGCAAGACCACACTGGCCCGGCTCGTGGCAGAGGCCAGCGGCGCGCGATTCATCACCATTTCCGCGGTCATGAGCGGCGTCAAGGACATCCGCGCGGCGGTGGACGAAGCGCGCATGTTGCGCGAGAAGGGGCAGGCCACCGTCCTGTTCGTCGACGAGGCCCACCGCTTCAACAAGAGCCAGCAGGATGCCTTTCTCCCCTACGTGGAGGACGGCACCCTGATCTTCATCGGCGCCACCACCGAGAATCCGTCGTTCGAACTCAACAACGCGCTGCTCTCCCGCGTGCGCACCTATGTCCTGCGCGCTCTCTCCAGGGAGGCCCTGCGCGGGTTGCTGGAGCAGGCGGTTGCCGACCCGGAGCGGGGCCTTGGCGAGCGCGGCCTTGCGGTATCGAGCCAGGCCCTGGACCAGCTGGTGGAGCTGGCCGATGGCGACGCCCGCCGCGGACTCACCCTGCTGGAAGTGGCGGCCGACCTGGCGGACTCGGGCACCATCGATGAGTCGGCCCTGGAGGAGGCGGCCGCGTCCGGCCTGCGCCGTTTCGACAAGGGGGGCGATGCGTTCTACGACCAGATCTCCGCACTCCACAAGGCGGTGCGGGGCTCGGATCCCAACGCGGCGCTGTACTGGTACTGCCGCATGCTGGACGGTGGCTGTGATCCGCTGTACATCGCCCGCCGTGTAGTGCGGATGGCGTCGGAGGATATCGGCAATGCCGACCCCCGCGGGCTGCAGGTCGCTCTCAACGCGTGGGAGGCCCAGGAGCGCCTGGGCAGCCCCGAGGGCGAACTGGCCATCGCCCATGCCATCACCTATCTCGCCAGCGTTCCCAAGAGCAATGCTGTCTACGCGGCTTACAACGCAGCGATGAAGGCCGCACGGGAGAGCGGCTCACTCGAAGTCCCGCTGCACCTGCGCAACGCTGCGAGCCGGCTCATGAAGGAACTCGGCTATGGCGAGGAGTACCGCTACGCCCATGACGAGCCCGACGGCTATGCCGCCGGCGAGGACTACTTCCCGGACGACCTCCCGCCGCAGCGCTTCTACGAGCCGCTTCCCAGGGGGCTGGAAGCCAAGATTCGTGACCGCTTCCAGCGGCTGCGCCAGCAGGACGCGGACGCGCGCTGGCGTCGCCGGAAGTAGGGCGACCGTCGTGGCCGCCCCGGGCCGCGCTTATTTTCCCGTCCGCGAGCCGGTACAATGCGCGCTCTGTCAGTCTGAGCCAGAAGGATCAACCGGATATGCTCGACCCTCGAGAACTGCGCAACGACCCGGAAGGGATCGCCGCGGCGCTAGCCCGGCGGGGATACACCCTGGATGTGACGGCGTACCGGCAGCTGGACTCCCGCCGTCGTGAACTCCAGACCCGCGCTGAAGAGCTTCAGAACGAGCGCAACCGGCGCTCGAAGGCCATTGGCAAGGCCAAGCAGCAGGGCGAGGACATTCAGCCGCTGCTCGACGAGGTCTCCAGCCTGGGCGAACAGCTGGACGCGGCCAAAGAGGCCCTGCGCGACGTGCAGACAGAACTCGACGCGCTCTATCTGGACATTCCCAACGTGCCGCAGGCTGACGTGCCGGTGGGCGATGACGAGGATGACAACGTCGAGATCCGCCGCTGGGGCGAGCCCCGTGCGTTCGACTTTCAGCCGCTGGATCACGTGGACCTGGGCGAGCGCGGTGGTCTCATGGACTTCGAAACCGCGGCCAAGCTCACGGGTTCGCGGTTCGTCGTCCTGCGTGGCCCCATGGCGCGGCTGCACCGGGCGCTGATCCAGTTCATGCTGGACCGGCAGGGGGGGCGTGGCTACGAGGAGGTCAACGTCCCGTATATCGTCAACGCCGACTCCTTGCGCGGGACCGGTCAGTTGCCCAAGTTCGGCGAAGACCTGTTTGCGCTGTCGGGCGACCAGGAGTACTACCTGATCCCCACCGCCGAGGTGCCCGTCACCAACCTGAGCCGGGACAGCATCCTCGAAGCGGATGAGCTCCCGTTACGGTTCGTCTGCCACACGCCCTGTTTCCGGGCGGAAGCCGGCGCCCATGGCAAGGACACCCGTGGGATGATCCGCCAGCATCAGTTCGAGAAGGTGGAGCTGGTGCAGCTGGTGCGCCCGCAGGACTCCGATGCGGCGCTGGAAGCGCTCACCGCGGACGCCGAGGCGATTCTGCAGGCCCTGGAGCTGCCCTATCGGGTCGTACTGCTGTGTGGCGGCGACATGGGCTTTTCCGCCGCCCGAACCTACGATCTGGAGGTCTGGCTGCCGGGGCAGGAGCGCTACCGCGAGATCTCGTCCTGCAGCAACTTCGAGGCATTCCAGGCCCGCCGCATGCAGGCGCGCTGGCGCAACCCGGATACCGGCAAGCCAGAACCGCTGCACACGTTGAACGGCTCCGGCCTGGCCGTGGGGCGATGCCTGGTGGCATTGCTGGAAAATTACCAGGAAGCCGACGGCCGCATTCGCATACCGGAGGCCCTTCGTCCCTATTTCGGTGGCAGGGAGTGGCTGGCTGAGTAACCGGCGCGACGGGGCGGGCCGGCGTCAGTGCTCGGCCAGCTCCGGCTCCAGTTCGCGGAACAGCGCGTCCCGGTCTTCCTGGGCCCGCGTGGCCATGGCCCGATCGACAACCTCCCGCGTCAGGTGCGGGGCGAACAGGCGGATGAACTCGTACATGTACCCGCGCAGGTAGGTGCCGCGCCGGAAGCCGATATTGGTCACACTGGATTCGAACAGGTGCCCGGCCGGAATGGCTTTCAAGCCGTCGTCCCGCTCCGGCTCGTAGGCCATGGAGGCGACAATACCGACACCGAGCCCCAGGCGCACGTAGGTCTTGATCACCTCGGAGTCCGTTGCCGTGAACACCACTTCCGGTTCCAGCCCTCGCTGACGGTAGGCCTTGTCCAGTTTGGAGCGTCCGGTAAACCCGAAGACGTAGGTCACCAGTGGGTATTCCGCCAATGACTCCAGGGTCAGCGGATCCTCGTTCAGCAGGGGGTGGCCGTCGGGGACAATCACACTGCGGTTCCAGCGGTAGCACGGCATCATCACCAGATCCTCGAACAGGTCGATGGCCTCGGTGGCGATGGCGAAGTCCACACCGCCGTGGGCGGCGAGCTCCGCGATCTGCATGGGCGTTCCCTGGTGCATGTGCAGACTGACGCGCGGGTAGTGCTCCCTGAACGTACTCACGACGCCGGGCAGGGCGTGGCGCGCCTGGGTATGGGTCGTGGCGATGGAGAGGCTGCCGCGGGCGTCGTCCAGGTGCTCCTCGGCGATGGAGCGGATGTTCTCCACATCCCCGAGGATGCGGTGAGCCGCCTGAAGAATATCCTGACCCGCCGGCGTGACTTGCGTGAGGTGCTTGCCGCTACGCTCGAAGATCTGGACGCCGAGCTCTGACTCCAGCATGCGGATCTGTTTGCTGACCCCGGGTTGTGACGTGTAGAGCGCTTCGGCCGCGGCCGAGACGTTGAGGTCGCGACGTGCAACCTCGCATATGTAGCGGAGCTGGTTCAGTTTCATGGTCACTCCGAGCGCCGAATATTTATAACGAATTCATATATGAGTAAACGAAAAACGAGCTTTTGTAAATAAAGAGAGGCGGTTAGCCTGTTGCGAACACGACAGGCATGGAGGTGAGCAATCATGGAGATCCAGCGACGATGACAGACACCCTGATTCTGCGGTGTAGCACGGGCGGACGTCCGGTGTTGGTCATGGGCGCCGTACCGGACGCGGAATACTGGCTGGGCGCCCTGACGCTGCGCACAACCCTGTTCAGGGGGTGGGATGCCGCGGCAACCGTGCCGGGCGTCGCCCCCATGGAACGTCCCCGGGACGCCTCGTCACTGGACGAAGCGGTCGCCGGCAGCGTACTGGTGATCATCCTCGACGAGCAGGCACCGGAGTTGGCGTCGGTGATCCGCGCCGCCCGGGCGGCGAACGTACCGATCTGGGTTCCCGGCCGTCCGGAGGCGGGCACGGCCGAGCCGGTCCTGCCGGAGAAGCGCAGGCCCGCTCGGCAGACGGCCGATCATCCCGAGCAGACTGTAAGTGCGACGCGCGCAGCTGGCGGAACAGCGACCGGCTTCGTCAGCCTGGTCGGTGCCGGTCCCGGCGCGCCGGATCTGTTGACGCTCCGCGGGCTGCGGACGCTGCAGCGGGCCGATGTGGTCATTCACGACCGTCTGGTCGCCGCCAGCCTCCTGGCGCACGTGCCGCCCGATGCCGAGCGCATATTCGTGGGTAAACGCCGCAGCAACCACGCTGTTCCGCAGGAGCAGATCAACCAGCTGCTACTGGACCGTGCGCGGGAAGGAAAACATGTGGTCCGACTCAAAGGGGGCGATCCGTTCATCTTCGGTCGCGGTGGCGAGGAGATCGAGCACCTCATGGAGGCGGGCGTGCCGTTCCAGGTGGTCCCGGGTGTGACCGCCGCCAGCGGCTGCGCGGCCTATGCCGGCATTCCGCTCACGCACCGGGATCACGCCCAGTCCTGCGTGTTCGCCACCGGGCATCGGCGGGAGGGTGAACTGGATCTGGATTTCGATGGGCTGGTCCGGGACGGTCGCACACTGGTGTTCTACATGGGGCTGCATAGCCTCCAGGATCTCTGCCACGGGCTGATCAAGCACGGCATGCGCGCCGACATGCCCGCGGCTCTGGTGCAGCAGGGCACGACCGTGGCGCAGCGGGTGGTCACCGCGCCCCTGAGTGCGCTGCCCGAAACCGTGGCCCAGTCGGGGATCCGTGCGCCGACGCTGCTGATCATCGGTGAAGTCGTGGGGCTGCGGGACCGGCTGGCCTGGTTCGAAGGCACGCGTGAACCCATGGCCTGGGCGGAGAACCCCGACCGGTGACGGTAACAGCGCCATGGTGGACCTGAAGGTCCACCCTACGACCGTACCGATCGCGCGGGGCATGCCGGGTGTGCCGGGAGTCACGGTCACGCCGTAGGGTGGATGTTTACATCCACCATGGCGCTGCAACTCCCGAACTCCCGACATCGTGCAAGAAACAAAAAAGCCCCGGAAGAACCGGGGCTTTTTTTGACTGCGTGCCAATGGCGTGCGGTCAGTCGTCGCCGCCGAACGCCATCAACAGATGGAGCAGGCTGGTGAACAGGTTGTAGATGGCGATGTAGAGCCCCACCGTCGCCATGATGTAGTTGGTCTCACCGCCGTGGATCATGGCGCTGGTCTGGTAGAGGATCAGTGCCGACATGAGCAGGATAAACATGGCGCTCACCCCGAGCATCATGCCCGGCATCTGAAACACCATGGCGCCCAGCCCGGCGAGAAACGCCACCAGGATCCCGGCAAACAGGAACCCACCCATGAAGGAGAAATCCTTGCGGGTGCTCAGCGCATAGACCGAGAGGCCGATGAAGATCGCCGCCGTACCGCCGAAGGCGGTGAGGATGATTTCGCTGCCGTTGGAGACCGCGGTCAGATAGAAACTCAGGATCGGCCCGAGGGTATACCCCATGAACCCGGTGAGGGCGAAGACCGACGCCAGCCCCCAGGCGCTGTTTCGCAGCGCGTTGGTCAGGAAAAGCAGACCGAAGTACCCCGCGAGAACGATGAACCAGGGCATGGGCGGCGCGTTGCTCACCATCGCCACCCCGGCCATGACGGCGCTGAACGCCAGCGTCATGGACAGCAGGACGTACGTGTTGCGGATGACCTTGTTGGTCTCGATCGCCCGTGCACCGGACGTGCTGACGACACGCTCGTGGCTTGTCATTGGACTAGTGCCTCCTTGATGTGACCGATTGGCCGGACGTCGTTGCAATGTACGCCCGGCCGACGTTCCCAGTTTACCGCGATCCGTCGCGGCCGACGACAGCCGAAGGGCCGCTGAAGATCACTCCTCCTGCGGCGAGGCTCGACTGAGGATGATGTCCGCATCCAGTCCACCAGGCAACCCCCCGTAGAGCAGAGTGCGATCGGGTCCGAGCCGCGCGGCACAGAACGCATCGGCGATGGCATGGTGTCCTGCGCGAACCAGCAGCCCGGCCTGCAGGGCAAGGACCAGGTCTTCCACCAGGGAGCGGGCTTCCATGGGCAGCTCCGCGTGGCCGCCCAGGCGGTTCTCGATCCGCTGGGTGGCGGCGTCCAGATGCCGGTTCTCGCCCTGGGCCCGACGAAGTTCATCCATGACGGCCTGGACGGTCTCCGGGCTCTTCTGCATGGCGCGCAGCACGTCCAGGCACTGGATGTTGCCGGGCCCCTCCCAGATGGCGTTCACCGGCGCCTCGCGGTAGAGCCGGGGAAGGACGTGTTCTTCCACGTAACCGGCACCGCCCAGGCACTCCTGCGCCTCGGTTATGTGACCTGCCGCGCGTTTGCAGATCCAGTACTTGCCCAGTGCCGTGGCGATACGCGCGAACGCCGCCTCGGCGGGGTCGTGTTGCTGGCGGTCCAGGGCGGCCGCCACGCGGAATGTCAGCGCCGTGGTGCCCTCGACCTCCAGAGCGAGGTCCGCCAGCACGTTGCGCATCAGCGGCTGTTGCAGCAGTGTGCTGCCGAACGCCTTGCGGTGTGCGCAGTGATGCATGGCGTGGGCAAGGCCGTGGCGCATGAGGCTGCCGGAGCCGATCATGCAGTCCAGACGGGTCTGCGCGACCATGTCGATGATGGTGGCCACGCCGCGGCCTTCTTCGCCGACCATGACCGCATGGGCGTTCTGGAACTCCACTTCGCTGGAGGCGTTGGAGAGGTTGCCGAGCTTGTCCTTGAGGCGCTGGATGCGGAGGGCGTTCACGCTGCCGTCAGGGCGCCAGCGCGGCAGCAGGAAACAGCTCAGGCCGCCGCGGGACTGCGCCAGCACCAGGAAGGCGTCCGACATGGGCGCCGAGAAGAACCACTTGTGACCGATCAGCTCGTAGTCACGCCCCGGGCCCTCGGCACCAACGGGAACCGCCCGGGTGGTGTTCGCGCGCACGTCCGAACCGCCCTGTTTCTCGGTCATGCCCATGCCGAGCGTCACGCCGGCTTTCTGTTCCGGTGGCAGAAAGCGGGCGTCGTACTGGCGGGAGAGAATGCGCGGCTCCCAGAGTCGCGCCACATCCGGCTGATGACGCAGGGCGGGCACCGCCGCATGGGTCATGGTGACGGGGCACATGGTGCCGGACTCGGCCTGGTTGTGGAGATACATCAGTGCCGAACGCACCACCTGGGCACCGGCCCCGGTCTGATCCCAGGAGAGGGCGTGCAGGCCGTTGCCAATGGCCGCATCCATGAGCTGGTGGTAGGCGGGATGGAACTTTACCTGATCAACACGGTGGCCGTACCGGTCGTGGGTTTGCAGTTCGGGAGGATTGCGGTTGGCGTCGAACCCGGCCTCCCACAGCTCATTGCCGACGCGCTCCCCGTAATGTCGCAGCTGGTCCTCGCCCCAGCCGCCGCCTTCGCGGTGGACGGCGTCGCGGAGCGCCGTGTCGGTGGTGTAGAGGTTGCGACCCTCGAACGGGGGCGGCTGATTGTCCACTTCATGGGTCTGCCAGCCGGCGGCCGGGGGCAGGTCCTGCGCGTTGTTCGCGGCCATGATCTCCTCCTTGCAAGCGGCGCACGCTCCGCGCATCGGCATGCCGCCGGGCGCGCGATCCTGTTCTGATATGCGATGATGCAACTGCGCAGACGGCGAGGCAATAACGGAACCCGCAACCGGAGGCAACCGCAATGCCGGTGTCATTTGACGGCAAGCTGGTGGTGGCAATCTCGTCCCGTGCCCTGTTCGACATGGCGGACAGCCACAGGGTGTTCATGGAGGAGGGCGTGGATGCGTACTGCCGGTTCCAGCGCGAGTACGAGGACGAAATCCTGGCACCGGGCGTGGCGTTCAGCCTCGTCCGCAAGCTGCTGCGTCTGGAGGGAACAGACGGGGGCGTGGAGGTCATTCTGCTCTCCCGCAACAGCGCGGACACGGGGCTGCGCGTGTTCAACTCCATCGAGCACTACGGGCTGGGCATCACCCGGGCCGCGTTCACCAACGGGGAGCGCCCATGGCGTTACATCCCGGCCTTCGGTGCCCATCTGTTTCTCTCGGCCGATCCGAACGACGTCGCCCAGGCGCTGGAGCTCGGCTATGCCGCCGCCACCATCCTGCCCTCGGCCGAGCGCGATACCGGCACCGATGAAGAGCGCGAAGTGCGTATCGCCTTCGACGGTGATGCCGTGCTGTTCGGCGACAGCGCCGAGCGCATCTTCCAGGAGTCGGGGCTTGAAGCCTTCTCCGCCAGCGAGCGCGCTCAGGCCCGTTCGCCCCTGCCGGGCGGGCCGTTCAAGTCTTTTCTCGCCGCCCTGCATCAGCTCCAGCGCCGCGAGACCGCGACCGGGGATACCAATCCCATCCGCACGGCTCTTGTCACCGCGCGCAGCGCGCCCGCGCACGAGCGCGTCATCCGCACGCTGCGGCACTGGGATATTCGCATCGACGAAGCGCTGTTCCTGGGCGGACTGGCGAAAGCGGATTTTCTCGCTGCGTTCGGCGCCGACATCTTCTTCGACGATCAGCAGGGGCACTGCGAGATCGCCAGCCAGCAGGTGGCGACGGGGCACGTCCCGCACGGTGTCGTCAACCAGCCGCCGGAGACAACGGATCCGGA
Source organism: Aquisalimonas sp. (assembly GCA_007126095.1). Taxonomy (GTDB): domain Bacteria; phylum Pseudomonadota; class Gammaproteobacteria; order Nitrococcales; family Aquisalimonadaceae; genus Aquisalimonas. The sequence continues at coordinate 128,292 of SLBZ01000031.1, read as the reverse complement.
ATCCGTCCAGAATGGGTGAGAGTGATGCTCTTCCGTACGGAAGAGCGCGGCATGGCGCCGTTCCACGCCGCCTTGCAGGGCGACGAAAAAACGAATAGGGTGTGCGCGGATTTTCTCCGGGGGCTGTCCCCACGACCGATCCATTGCAGGGAGCGTTGGCACATTGAAGATTGTCTGCCTCGATCTGGAAGGGGTTCTCGTTCCGGAAATCTGGATCGATCTTGCTGAACGCACTGGTATTGACGCGCTGCGGGCAACCACGCGGGACATCCCCGATTACGACGAGCTGATGCAGCAGCGGCTTCGCATCCTGGATGAGCACGATCTGGGCATGGTCGCGCTGGAGGCGGTCATCAATGATGTCCGGCCGTTCCCGGGAGCGGTGAAGTTCCTCGACTGGATCCGTGAGCGTTACCAGCTGGTGATCCTCTCAGACACGTTCTACGAGTTCGCGCGCCCTCTCATGCGCCAGCTCGGCTGGCCGACGCTGTTCTGCCATCAACTTGAAACCAGTCCGGAAGGGCGGATCATGAATTACCGTCTGCGTATGCGCGACCACAAGCGCGCAGCCGTGGCGGCATTTCAGGATCTCAACTTCCGGGTTGTGGCGTCCGGCGACTCCTACAACGACACGGGCATGCTCGGACAGGCGGACACCGGCGTGCTGTTCGCGCCGCCGCAGAACGTGATGGACGATTTCCCACAGTTCCCGGTCGCCCGGGATTATTCCGCGCTCAAGAACGCCATCGAACGCGCGTTCCAGGATTGATTACCGAGCCATGACTGAAGTACAGGCCACCCGCGTCGCCATTCTCGCCGACACGCACGGGTTTCTGGATCCCCGCATTGCGGAACGCGTAGCCGCATGCGATCACGCGGTTCATGCAGGCGATGTTGGCGGCGCTGACGTCCTGTGTTCCCTCAATCCAACCACCTCCGTGCTCGCCATCCGTGGCAACAACGACACGCCGGACAAGTGGGCCGAATCAGAGATGCATTTCCTTGAGAACCTGCCGACCAGCGCCCAGCTGCAGCTGCCGGGTGGGCTACTGGTGGTAACCCACGGCGATGATGGCCGCTCCCTTAGTGAGCGCCATCGCCACCTTCGCAAGCAGTACCCGGAGGCGCGCGCGGTGATCTACGGGCACAGCCACAAACTCACCATGGACTGCGACGATACGCCGTGGATTCTCAACCCGGGTGCGGCCGGACGTACGCGCACCAACGGCGGCCCATCCTGCCTGCTGCTGACCTGTAGCGAAGGGGAGTGGGGCATCGAAGCGGTTCAGCTGCCGGCGCGGAAGTACCCGAACCGCGACAGTCAGCGCAAGCGCGCGCAGGTCGCGGACTAGTCCGGAGTCCATGACCGGCGGCGGCGCCAACGGCGATACCAACAGCCTGGACACGCTCGCCGAGCGTATCGGCCAGACGCTGGCGGCCGATCGCCGCGGGTTCCGAAAACGCCTGCAGGGGCTGCGCCGGCGCGCTTCGAGCGGCAAACCCTACGACCACGGGCTGCAGCAACTGAGCAGTGCCATTGATGCATCCGTGGCACGTCGCGAGCGGCGCATCGCCAGCCTTCCTGTACCGGACTTCTCTCAGGATCTCCCGGTCAATGACCACCGGGAGGCGCTCGCCGAGGCGATCCGCAAGCATCAGGTGGTGGTGGTCTGCGGTGAAACCGGATCCGGGAAGAGCACCCAGCTGCCCAAGATCTGTCTGGAGCTGGGCCGCGGCGTGGACGGCATGATCGCCCACACCCAGCCTCGCCGGCTTGCTGCCCGGACTCTGGCCTCCCGTATTGCCGAGGAGCTGCACAGCGAGGTCGGTGAGGCCGTGGGCTACAGAATCCGGTTCACCGACCGGGTCAGCGAACGGACCCACGTGAAACTCGTCACCGACGGTATGCTGCTGGCCGAGGTGCAGGGCGACCGCACCCTGGATGCCTACGACACCATCATCATCGACGAGGCCCATGAACGCAGCCTCAACATTGATTTCCTGCTGGGCTACCTCAAGCAGCTTCTGCCGAAGCGCCCCGACCTCAAGGTCATAATCACTTCGGCGACCATTGATCCGGAGCGCTTCTCCCGGCATTTCGATGATGCCCCCATCGTGCACGTCTCGGGCCGGACCTACCCAGTGGAGGTCCGCTACCAAGCGCTCGCCGGCGAATCCGGGGACGACCGCGACCGGGATCAGCAGACCGCCATCGTCGATGCCGTGGACGAACTGGCTCGGCTCGGGCCCGGCGACATCCTGGTCTTTCTCGCCAGCGAGCGGGAGATCCGCGAGACGGCCGAGGCCCTGCGCAAACACCATCCGCCCGGCACCGAGGTGCTGCCGCTGTTCGCCCGTCTGAGCGCGGCGGAGCAGCAGCGTGCGTTCCAGACACACGCCGGGCGGCGCATCGTGCTCGCCACCAACGTGGCGGAAACCTCGGTGACCGTGCCGGGCATCCGCTACGTGGTGGACACCGGCGTCGTGCGCCTGAGCCGGTACAGCTTCCGCACCAAGGTGCAGCGGCTGCCCATCGAGCCGATCTCCCAGGCCTCCGCCAACCAGCGCGCCGGCCGGTGTGGTCGCGAGGCGCCGGGCGTGTGCATCCGCCTGTACAGCGAAGACGATTTCCTGGGACGTCCCGCGTTCACGGATCCCGAGATCGTGCGCACGAACCTCGCCTCCGTCATTCTGCAGATGCGCTACCTCGGGCTCGGGGCCGTGGAGGAGTTCCCCTTCATCCAGCCGCCGGACTCGCGCTACGTCAAGGACGGCTACCGCCTGCTCCACGAGCTGAGAGCCGTGGACGGGCAGTGGCGGTTGACCGAGCTGGGGCGGCAGCTGGCACGCCTGCCGGTGGACCCGACCATAGCGCGCATGCTGATGGCCGGAAACGAGGAGCAGGCGCTGGCGGAGATTCTGGTGATCGCGTCGGCGCTCAGCATTCAGGATCCCCGCGAGCGCCCCATTGAAGCGCAGCAGGCTGCGGATCAGGCCCACGCCCAGTGGCGCGACGAGCGCTCCGATTTTCTCGCCTACGTGCACCTGTGGACCGCCTACCAGGCATCGAAGAAGGCGTTGTCGCGCAACAAACTCGATCGCTGGTGCCGGGATCACTTCCTGAGCCCGCTGCGGATGCGGGAATGGAGCGACGTCCATCGGCAACTCAAGGAACTGGTCAGCGGTATGGGCCTGCGCCCGAACGCGGAGCCGGCCGATTACGCGCCCATCCACCGGGCGCTGCTCACCGGCCTGCTCGGCAACGTGGCCATGCGCAGCGACGAGCAGGGCTACATCGGGCCGCGCAACCTCAGGCTCACGATCTTCCCGGGCTCGGCGCTGGCGAGGAAGCGCCCCAAGTGGATTGCCGCAGCCGAGATCGTGGAGACCTCACGGGTCTTCGCGCGCACCGTGGCGAGCATCGATCCGCGTGAAGTGGAACAGCTGGCCGGTCACCTGGTGCAACGCACCTACAACGAGCCGCACTGGGACCGGCGCCGCGGCCGGGTCACCGCCTACGAGACGGTGACCCTCTACGGCCTTCCCCTGGTGACCGGGCGCAAGTTGGACTACGGCCGGGTCGACAGTGCGGACGCCCGCGAGGTCTTCCTGCGCCAGGGGCTCGCCGAAGACCGCGTGGACAGCAAGGGCGGATTCCTGGAGCACAACCGTGCGCTGATCGCGGACGTGGAGGCGCTGGAAGACAAATCACGGCGGCGCGACGTCCTTGTGGACGTCGACCGTCTCTACGCCTTCTATGCCGAGCGTGTCCCCGAGAGCATCAGCGACCTGCGCAGTTTCGAGCACTGGCGCAAACAGGAGGAGCGCACCCATCCGCGCCGCCTGTATCTCACCCGCGAGGCGCTGATGCAGCATGACGCGGCCACGGTGACTGCAGAGCGGTATCCGGAACAACTTGCGGTGGGCGATCTGCGACTGCCGCTGCAGTACCACTTCGAGCCCGGACACCCGGACGATGGCGTTTCCCTGCAGGTCCCGCTGGCCGCGCTCAACCAGCTGCGGCCCGACCCGCTGGAGTGGCTGGTCCCCGGGCTGGTGGAGGAGAAGGTCACGGCCCTGATCCGTGGCCTGCCCAAGGCCCTGCGTCGCAATTTCGTGCCGGCCCCGGATTTCGCCCGGGCGGCACTGGACGCCATCAGCCCGGCGGACGGCTCGCTCACCGATGCCCTGCGCCGTCAGCTCCACCGCATGACCGGCGTCGATGTGCCGCCCGAGACCTGGGACGCGGTGGAGCTGCCGGATCACCTGACCATGAACATCCAGGTGTTCGACGCCGAGGGCGGAATCGTCGCCCGGGGGCGGAACCTGGCCGCATTGCAGCGGGAGCTGGGCGACCGGGCCAGTGAGGGCTTCCAGGTGGCAACCCCCGATCCACAGTGGGAGCGTGAAGGCCTCACCCGTTGGGATTTCGACGTGCTGCCGCGGACCGTCGAGTTCGATCAGCACGGCGTCACCGTGCGCGGCTATCCCGCATTGGTGGACGAAGGCAATACCGTCGCTCTGCGTATCCTTGATTCACCCGAGGCGGCCGACGACAGCACGCGGCGCGGCGTGCGCCGGCTGATCCAGGCACAGCTCCGTGAGCAGGTCCGCTACCTGCGCGACAACCTTCCCGGTTTCCAGCAGATGGCACTCCAGTACCGTGGGCTCGGTGGCAGCGACGCCCTGCGCGACGAGATCATCGACGCCGTTGTGGATGCCGTGTTCATCGGTGACCAGCCGCTGCCCGCGGATCCACAGGCGTTCCAGACCATGCTGGAGGCCGGGCGGGGACGGCTGGTGGAGGAGGGGGAGCGCTTTGCCCGCCGGGTCGCGCGCATGCTGGAGCGCTACCACGGGCTGAAGAAGGCGCTCAAGGAGCCACGGGGGCTGGAGGGCATGGACAGCTTCCGGGACATGAACGAGCACCTGAACCACCTGGTATTCCCCGGCTTTCTGCTGGCGCACCGCAGTGAGCTGCTGTCCCATCTGCCGCGCTACCTGGACGGTCTGCAGCACCGGGTGGAGAAGCAGGCGGAGGACCCGCGCCGCGACGCTCAGCGCACCCATCAGGTGAGGCCGTGGTGGGAGGCCTGGACCGAGCGAGCCGCGCGCCACGAACGGGACGGCATCGTGGATCCGGAACTGCACCGGTTCCGCCACCTGCTGGAGGAGTTCCGCATTTCCCTGTTCGCCCAGCACCTTGGCACGGCAACACCGGCATCGGAAAAGCGGCTGCGCCAGCAGTGGCAGGCGGTACGCTGACACGTCCCGCCCCCTGTAGTACCATGCGCTCCTTTCCGAACACTGACGGTATACGCACTATGGAAATCAACCCCTTGTACACTCAGGCAGCCGATCTGCGCGAGCGCGTCGATGCGCTGAGGGGGTATCTTTGACTACCCGGGCAAGAAGGAGCGCCTGGAAGAAGTCCTGAGGCTGCTGGAAGACCCGACCATCTGGAACAACCCCGAGGAAGCCCAGAATCTCAACCGCGAGCGCTCGCGCCTGCAGGACGTGGTCAACCGCCTCGAGGAGCTCGACTCCGGTCTTGCCGACGTGGACGAGCTGCTGGACATGGCCCAGGAAGAGGGCGACGAAGACACCATTACGTCCGTCGAGAAGGACCTGAAGGCGTTCGAGCAGACGGTGCAGGCGCTCGAGTTCCAGCGCATGTTCTCCGGGGAGATGGACGAGAGCAACGCGTTTCTGGACATCCAGGCCGGCTCCGGCGGCACCGAGGCCCAGGACTGGGCCAACATGCTGCTGCGCATGTACCTCCGCTGGGGCGAGCGCAAGGGCTTCAAGACCGACATCATCGAACTCTCCGAGGGCGATGTCGCCGGCATCAAGAGCGCCACGGTCCGCTTCGAAGGTGACTATGCCTTCGGCTGGCTGCGCACCGAAACGGGAGTGCACCGGCTGGTGCGCAAATCCCCGTTCGACTCCGGTAATCGCCGGCATACCTCGTTCGCCGCGGTCTTCGTGTCCCCCGAGATCGACGACAACGTGGATATCGAGATCGACCCGTCGGACCTGCGCATTGATGTCTACCGTGCCAGCGGCGCCGGCGGCCAGCATGTCAACACCACGGAATCCGCGGTGCGGATTACCCACGAGCCCACGGGCATCGTGGTGCAGTGCCAGAACGACCGCTCCCAGCACCGTAACCGTGACACGGCCATGAACCAGCTGCGCGCCAAGCTGTACGAGTTCGAGATGCAGAAACGGCGCCAGGCGCAGGATGCCGCCGAGGAAGACAAGTCCGACATCGGCTGGGGCAGCCAGATCCGCTCCTACGTGCTGGATCAGTCGCGGATCAAGGACCTGCGCACCAACGTTGAGATCGGCAATACCCAGGCGGTTCTGGACGGCGATCTGGACCGTTTCATCGAAGCCAGCCTCAAGGCGGACGCCTGACCAAGCGAGCGAGCATGAGCAACGACAACCCGGACATCGACGAGAACAAACTGATTGCCCAGCGTCGCGAGAAACTCCAGACGTGGCGTGAATCCGGCGAAGCGTTTCCCAACGGATTCCGCCGCGATGCGCTCGCCGCGGATCTGCACGCCGCCCACGGCGAGCGCGATAACGACACCCTGGAAGCGGAGGGGGTGCGGGTTCGTGTGGCTGGCCGCATGATGGCCAAGCGCGTCATGGGCAAGGCCAGTTTTGCGCAGCTGCAGGACATGACCGGCCGCATTCAGCTCTACGTGCGCCGGGATGATCTGCCCGAGGGCGTCTACCAGGCGTTCAAGAAGTGGGACGTGGGCGACATCATCGGCGCCGAGGGCACGCTGTTCCGCACTCGCGCCGGGGAGCTCAGCGTCAGTGTCGACCGCATCCAGCTGCTGACCAAGTCACTGCGCCCGCTGCCGGAGAAGTACCACGGCCTTCAGGACCAGGAGGCGCGCTACCGCCAGCGCTACGTGGACCTGATCATGAATCCGGAGGTGCGCGACGTCTTTCATGTGCGCAGCCGGATCATCCAGTACATCCGCGACTTCCTCAACACACGGCGCTTCCTGGAAGTGGAAACGCCAATGATGCAGCAGATCCCCGGTGGCGCCGCGGCGCGGCCGTTCATCACCCACCACAACGCACTGGACATGTCGCTTTACCTGCGCATTGCACCGGAGCTGTACCTCAAACGGCTGGTGGTGGGCGGATTCGAGCAGGTCTACGAGATCAACCGCAGTTTCCGTAACGAGGGCGTGTCCACGCGACACAACCCCGAGTTCACTATGCTGGAGTTCTATCAGGCCTACGCGGATCACAACGATCTCATGGACCTCACCGAAGAACTCCTGCGTGGCCTCGCGATGGACCTGAAGGGCACGCCAGAGCTTACCTGGCAGGGCGAAACTCTGGATCTGGGCAAACCGTTCCAGCGCCTGGCCATGCGCGACGCAATTTTGCGCTACAACCAGGACATCAGCCCGGAGCACCTGGACGACAAGGAAACCGCGCGCGCCATCACTGAACGCCTGGGGCTACAGGTGGACGGCAGTACCGGGCTCGGCAAGCTGCAGACGCTGATCTTCGAGGAGACGGTGGAGCACGAGTTGCGCGAGCCCACCTTCATTGTCGATTACCCGAAAGAGGTCTCGCCCCTGGCACGCCCCAAGGACAGCGACCCGTTCGTCACCGAGCGCTTCGAACTATTCATCTGCGGTCGTGAGGTAGCCAACGGTTTCTCTGAGCTCAATGATGCCGAGGATCAGGCCGAGCGGTTCCGGGCCCAGGCAGCGGAAAAGGAAGCCGGGGATGAAGAGGCCATGCACTACGACGCCGATTTCATCCGCGCTTTGGAGTACGGCTTGCCCCCGACAGCGGGGGAGGGAATCGGCATCGATCGTCTTGTCATGGCCTTCGCCGATCAGGCCTCCATCCGCGACGTGCTGCTGTTTCCGGCCATGCGACCGGAGGTCTGAGGGGGGATCAGCCCCCCGCCTCGGCCTCGTCGGATTCCGGTGTGACCGGCACATGGTAGGGGAGTTGGGCAAAGCCGGCGGGCTGATCAGCGACGCGGAGGTCCTGCCGGTCACGGTACTGCAGGCGCAGCACTGCCAGGGCCTCGATGCCGGCAGGACCGGCGACCGCCTGAACGATTTCACCCGCCGATGCGCCGTCGGCCGTGAGGACGCTGTCGCCCGGGTGCGGGACGGTCTCGCCCGGCGCCGTGAGCCCGAACATGCGCCGGCTGGGCTTGCCGCGGTAGTGCATGCGCGCCACCACCTCCTGCCCCGGGTAGCAGCCCTTGCTGAAGCTGACGCCGTCCACCAGATCCAGGTTCAGCTGCTGCGGCACGAAATGCTCCGACGTGCCGGCGACCACGGCCGGCTCACCGGCGCGGACCTGCAACAGGGTCCACGCCTGAGGCGTGACCGGGCGTGACGCCGCCACCAGGGTTTCCCACACGCCGATGGCATCACGGGCGTGGGTCACCATCAGAAAGCGCTCTTTCTCTCCGCCCAGGTTCACCACCGAGGTGTCCCCCGCATGCACGACGGTGCCGGTGCCTTGCGGCAGGGTGCCGGCCACTTCACTGATGGCCGCTGCGCCGGACCCCGTGGCCCCGAACACGGCCGCATGGGGCGTGAAATCCTGCAGCGCCACCCTGGACCGCAGAATGAACATCCTCAGCCGTTTCACCAGCCCGTCCATCAGGCTGCGGTCGGCCAGCAGCAGGAAATCGTCCTCGTCCAGTCGAATGACGCGGAACACGGCCAGCAGCCGGCCCTTCGGGTTGCAGTAACCGGCCATGCGGGCTTCCGTCACCGGCTGATCCTCTATGCCCTGGCTCAGCTGACCGTGCAGAAACACGGCGGCATCGTCGCCAACCACGCGGATCACGCCCTGGTGCGGCAATGGCATGGCCCCGCCATCGCCGAGCGTCGCGTGCAGTTCGGCGGTGGTATCACCAAAGTCGAGCAGACTGCCGTTTTCGCCGTACCGCGCCCCGTGGACCTGGAGCAGTGCAGGCCAGTCTATTTGTGTCGCGTTGGGTGCTTGTTCGCTCATTGTGCAGTGCCGTAATCACCTGTTGATGTGGCATAATCGCGGGGACGCGTGACCGAGGAGGCAAGTGCGATGAAAACACCAGAGGAAACGCCCGAGCCAAGGCCCGGCCCCGCCGGGGATACAGTGAAACAGGATAACACGCCTGATCCGGCCGACCCGAGTACGTGGCCGGAGGAGTTTGGTGGTCAGGCCGGTCCGGAGCCCACACGGTACGGGGACTGGGAGAAAGGGGGTCGCTGTACCGATTTCTGACGTCCGCCAGCCGACTTCCCGAACAACGGGAAGCCGATCAAAGAACCGCGGCCCGCTGTTGAGTAAACTGCTGCGGTGCCATCAGGCTACGGTCCATTGAAGGGCCCATCCAGCGTTCTCCCGGGTAATGCTGCCTTGCATCACCCGAGAGGACAGTTTAGTTTAACTGCCGCTTTTGGCCCACGCGGAGCGAGTCACAATGCCAAGCGATAATCGACCGCTGTCCCCCCACCTGCAGATCTACCGGCTGCCCTTCATTGTCGTGCTGTCCATCACTCACCGGATGGCGGGTGTCGCGAACACAATCGGCGCGCTGCTGGTGATCTACTGGCTGGTGTCCCTGGCGAGCGGACCTGACGCCTTCGAGCGCGCACAGGCGGTACTGGGATCCTGGCTCGGCCTGATCATTCTGTTCCTGTTCAGTCTCGGCCTGTTCTACCACCTGTGTAACGGAATTCGGCACCTGTTCTGGGATGTCGGCAAGGGATTTGAGCTGGATGCGGCAAAGCGCTCGGGACAGGCGGTGATCGCCTGTGCCGTGGGCCTGACCGCGCTGGTCTGGATCGTGGCCTTCGCCACTGGGGGTGCGTGATGAATCTGAGAACTCCGGTCAAGGATGCGCGCGGACTCGGCTCCGCGAAGGACGGCGTGCACCACTGGTGGGTGCAGCGGCTGTCGGCCGTCGCGCTAGTTCCGCTGGTGCTGTGGTTTGCCTTTTCCCTGGCGATCAACGCGGGTGGTGACTACGAAGCAGCCCGGGCGTGGATCGGCTCACCGTTCACCGCTGGCGCCGCGATACTCCTGATAGCCGCCGCTTTCTACCACGCACAGCTCGGGCTGCAGGTGGTTCTGGAAGATTACGTGGACAACAAGGCGCTGGAGATCGTCAGCCTCGTTGTCGTGAAATTCCTGGCTGCGGTGCTGGCACTTACCGGCATCCTTGCCGTGCTCAGCATTGCCTTTGGAGGCTGAACGCAATGTCCAGCTACGAAATCATTGATCACACGTACGATGTCGTTGTTGTCGGCGCCGGCGGTGCCGGCCTGCGCGCCACCTTCGGCATGGCGAACCAGGGCCTGAAGACGGCCTGCATCACCAAGGTGTTCCCCACGCGCAGTCACACCGTCGCCGCCCAGGGTGGCGTATCCGCGGCGCTCGGCAACATGGGCGAGGACGACTGGCGTTGGCACATGTACGACACGGTCAAGGGCTCGGACTGGCTCGGCGACCAGGACGCCATCGAGTACATGTGCCGCGAGGCGATCCCGTCCATCATCGAGCTGGAACACTACGGCGTTCCCTTCTCGCGCACGGACGAGGGCAAGATCTATCAGCGCCCCTTCGGCGGCATGACCACGCATTACGGCGAGGGTCGCGCGCAGCGCACCTGTGCTGCGGCCGACCGCACCGGCCACGCCATTCTCCACACGCTCTATCAGCAGGCGCTGAAGTACGAAGCCGAGTTCTACATCGAGTACTTCGCCCTGGACCTGATCATGGACGAAGAGGGCGCATGCCGGGGCGTGATCGCCCTGAACATGCATGACGGCACCATTCACCGCTTCCGCGCCCACGAGACGGTGCTGGCCACCGGTGGCTACGGCCGTTCCTATTTCTCCTGCACCTCGGCGCACACCTGCACCGGCGACGGCATGGGCATGGTGCTGCGCGCCGGCCTGCCGCTGCAGGACATGGAGTTCGTGCAGTTCCACCCCACGGGTGTCTACGGCGCCGGCTGCCTGATCACCGAGGGTGTGCGCGGTGAAGGCGGCTACCTGACCAATTCCGAGGGCGAGCGTTTCATGGAGCGCTACGCGCCCAACGCCAAGGACCTCGCCTCCCGCGACGTAGTCAGCCGCTCCATGACCATCGAGATCCAGGAGGGCCGTGGTGTCGGCCCGAACCACGACCATATCAACCTGCATCTGGAGCATCTCGGCGCGGACGTCATCAACGAACGCTTGCCCGGGATTGCCGAGACCGCTCGGATTTTCGCCGGCGTCGACGTCACCAAGGCGCCGATCCCGGTGCTGCCCACGGTGCACTACAACATGGGTGGGGTGCCCACCAACTACAAAGGCGAGGTGGTCACCCTGCGGGACGGCAACCCGGACGCCGTGGTGCCGGGCCTCATGGCCATCGGCGAGGCGGCGTGCGTCTCCGTTCACGGTGCCAACCGCCTTGGTTCCAACTCGCTGCTGGACCTGGTGGTGTTCGGTCGCGCTGCCGGCCTGCGCGCCAAGGAGCTGGTGGACGAGCAGGGCGCCAATCACCGGCCGCTGCCCAAGGATTCGGCCGACTTCGCGCTCAATCGTCTCGACCGCCTGCGCAATGCCAACGGCAGCCAGCCCACGGCCCATATCCGGGACAACATGCAGAGCGTCATGCAGAACTTTGCAGCCGTCTTCCGGACTGGCGACACCCTGGAGCAGGGGTGTCAGAAGATGGACGAGGTGTTCGCTTCGTTCGAGGACGTTGCCGTGTCCGATCGCTCGCTGATCTGGAACTCCGACCTGATCGAGACGCTGGAGCTGGACAACCTGCTCGGTTGCTCGGTCACCACCATCCAGTCGGCGCGCAACCGTACCGAGAGCCGCGGTGCGCACGCCCGGGAAGACTTCACCGAGCGCGATGACGATCAGTGGATGAAGCACACGCTTTCCTGGATGGATCCCCAGGGCAAGACCGAGATCGACTACCGGCCTGTCCACATGACCACGCTGACCGACGAGGTGGAGGTATTCCCGCCCAAGGCGCGGGTGTACTGATCCACCGACAGGCGTTGCAGGCCAGCAAGTAACGAGGTTGACAGCCAATGGCAGAGTTCAAGCTTCCAAAGAATTCCCGGGTCGGTCAGGGCAAGACGTGGTCTGCCCCGGACGGTGCGAGCAACGTTCGCGAGTTCAAGGTCTATCGCTGGCACCCGGACGAAGGGCAGAACCCGCGGATCGACACCTTCGAGCTGGACATGGACGATTGCGGTCCGATGGTTCTCGACGCGCTGATCAAGATCAAGAACGAGGTTGATCCGTCGCTGACGTTCCGCCGTTCCTGCCGCGAGGGGATCTGCGGCTCCTGCGCCATGAACATCGACGGCCAGAACACCCTGGCGTGCACCAAGGCGTGTGACGAAGTGGACGGTGCCGTCCGCGTCTACCCACTGCCGCACATGCCGGTGGTCAAGGATCTTGTGCCGGATCTCACCCACTTTTACGCCCAGTATGCCTCCATCCGCCCCTGGATTCGCACCGAGACGGCAACGCCGCCGGACCGGGAGCGCCTGCAGAGCAAGGAAGACCGGGCCAAGCTCGACGGGCTGTACGAGTGCATCCTGTGCGCCTGTTGCACCACGTCGTGCCCGAGCTACTGGTGGAATGGGGACCGCTATCTCGGCCCCGCCGTGCTGCTTCAAGCCTATCGCTGGATTGTCGACAGCCGGGACGAGACCACCGGTGAGCGGCTGGACGATCTCGAGGATCCGTTCAAGCTCTACCGCTGCCATACGATCATGAACTGCGCGCAGACGTGTCCGAAGGGTCTGAACCCGGCCAAGGCCATCGCGGAGATCAAGAAACTCATGATCGAGCGGCGCTGAACCGCGTCGCGACTGGGGGCAAGAGTTGTGAGTGAACGCTCCAGACTGCGCTGGCGGTGTCGACGGGGGATGCGGGAGCTGGACCTGCTCCTGGAGCATTTTCTCGCTAACGGCTACGCCACACTGGATGCCTCCGGGCGTGAGGCATTCGAGACGTTATTGGGGTGTCAGGACGACACCCTGTTCGGCTGGTTCTACCAGGGAGAGGTGCCGGACGATGCCGAACTCGCGGCACTCGTGGAGCGAATCCGCAGCGACTTCGGGCTTTTACGTTAACCCGTCGCGTGCTGCCCACCACTGGCAACACGCCCTGGTCTTGATCGGGGCTGTGGCTGCGCTGAGCGCGTCCGTGACGGTATTGACCGCACTACTGATCCTGATCCCGCTCACGGTCTTCGCCACGCGCCTTTCCCTTCTGGCCCGGCCACTGGAGTGCGACTGGTTCAGCCTGGACGTAGCCTCGGGATCGGTCTGCACGGACACTGCCGACGGCATCCGGGAATGGGAGCTGGCCGGGTGGTTTCGTCATCCTTGGCTGTGCGTGCTCTACCTGCGCGGCGACGACAGGGCATGGGCCGCGCTGGTGCTGCCTCGTGATGCCATGAGCGGTCGATGCCGGCGCCGGCTGTGCTATCTGCTCGGCGTCAGCACGGTCGGCAGTGCGTCCGGCAATCTGTCCGGGTAATCCAGCGTGTAGTGCAGTCCGCGGCTCTCGCGCCGCTCCTGGGCGCAGCGGATGATCAGCTCCGCCACCATCGCCAGGTTGCGCAACTCCAGCAAGTCCGCATTGACGCGGAAATTGCCGTAATACTCCCTGATCTCACCCTGCAGCAGGTCCACGCGACGGCGCGCCCGCTCAAGACGCTTGCTGGTACGCACGATGCCCACGTAGTCCCACATGAAGCGGCGCAACTCATCCCAGTTGTGGCTGACCACCACCTGTTCGTCGGAGTCACTGACCCGGCTCTCGTCCCATGGGGGCAGGGCGGGTGGCGACGCAACCCCGGGGAGTGCCGCCGCGATGTGATCCGCCGCGGCCGTACCGTAGACAAGACACTCAAGCAGCGAGTTGCTTGCCAGTCGGTTGGCGCCGTGCAGCCCGGTACAGGACACCTCGCCGATGGCGTAAAGGCCGGGGAGATCGGTCTGCCCGCGCTGATCGACGACGACGCCGCCGCAGGTGTAGTGGGCCGCCGGAACCACGGGCACCGGCTCCCGGGTGAGGTCGAAACCGAACTGGAGGCACTGTTCGTGAATGGTTGGGAAGTGCTCCCTGATGAAGTCCGCTTCGCGGTGGGAGATGTCCAGATAGACGCAGTCCGCGCCCAACCGTTTCATTTCGTGGTCGATGGCCCGGGCGACAATGTCCCGGGGAGCCAGCTCCCCCCGGTCGTCGAACCGGTGCATGAACCGGCTCCCATCCGGCAGCAGGAGGTGGGCCCCTTCGCCCCGCAGCGCCTCACTGAGCAGAAACGACTTCGCCTTGGGGTGAAAGAGGCACGTGGGATGGAACTGGTTGAACTCCATGTTCGCGACCCGACAACCCGCACGCCACGCCATGGCGATGCCGTCGCCCGTCGCGCCGTCCGGGTTACTGGTATAGAGATAGACCTTGCTGGCGCCGCCGGTGGCCAGTACCACGGTCCGTGCCGCAATCGGACGCACACGGCCACTGGCAACATCCAGGCCATAGACTCCGACGCAGCGCTGGGGGGCATGCCCGAGGCGACTGGCGGTAATGAGATCCACCGCCAGATGATGCTCCAGCACCGTGACGTTGGCGCGACGACGTACAAGGCCCTCCAGCGTGGTTTCCACCGCACGGCCCGTGGCATCGGCCGCATGCACGATGCGGCGGTACGAATGCCCCCCTTCGCGGTGCAGGTGCAGGCCACCGTCCGGGCCTTCCTCGCGGGAGAACGGCACCTCGTTGCCAATGAGCCAGTGGATGCACCTGGGCGCGTTCTCGGCGACGAAGCGGGCCGTATCGCTGTCGGTCAGGCCGCCCCCCGCATCCAGGGTGTCGGCCACATGGGACTCGACGGAGTCGGCTTCGTCGAACACGGCGGAAATCCCGCCCTGGGCATAGAGACTGGAGCCTTCGGTGAGCGGCCCCTTCGAGAGGACGGCGATGCGGACATGCTCGGGGAGGCGCAGGGCCAGCGTCAGCCCCGCTGCGCCGCTGCCGACAATGACAACATCAAACTGATCAGGCTCTGGCACGGATTCCGCCCTTGCCGTTGTGACTGTGAGGCCGTTCTGCCGCCGAGGCTGCTTGCAGCGTACTTGGACGATCGGCTACCCTCAGTGGCCGTTAAGGCCTGCCTGAATCCGGCCAGATCGAGGGGCCGGAGCCGATTCGCGGTCAGTATCGCGGAGCAGGGCGGCGCGACCGGCACTTATCTAAACACAATCCGCTGAAGTGCGCGAACTATCCATGCCCATCAATGTCTACCGCAGTGACGCGGTCAGTGGAATGACCGTGAAAGGACGGGCTGAATGACCAATGCAAAGGTCGACCAACAGCTCGTCGAGCGTGTGCAGGCCGGTGATAAGAAGGCCTTTGACCTGCTTGTTCAGAAATATCAGTTCAAGCTCGTCAAGATGATATCGCGGTATGTAACCGATCCCAGCGAGGCTCAGGATGTCGCGCAGGAAACGTTTATCAAGGCCTATCGGGCATTGCCGAACTTTCGCGGCGAAAGTAGCTTCTATACATGGATCTACCGCATTGGCGCCAACACGGCGAAGAACTATCTCGTCGCCCAGGGGCGCCGGCCTCCCGGCAGTGACGTGGACGCTCAGGACGCCGAGCAGTACGCCGGTGATTCACTGTTGCGGGAAACGGATACGCCCGAAGGGCTCGCCCAGCGTGAGGAGATTGAACGGACCGTCTTCGATGCCATCGAAGCCTTACCCGACGATCTGCGAACGGCGATCACCCTTCGCGAGCTGGACGGTCTGAGTTACGAAGAGATTGCGCAGGCAATGGATTGCCCGGTGGGGACCGTGCGGTCAAGGATTTTCCGGGCGCGGGAAGCGATCGACAACCGGTTGAAGCCGTTGCTTGATAACAAATAGCAGACAGTGGTGGTGCCATGACGAAACCCTACCAGGAGCAGATTTCGGCGCTGAGCGACGATGAACTGCCTGACTCCGAGACGCAGTTTCTGCTTCGCCTTGCAGAGCGAAGTGAGGACATTGCTGGCCAGATGGGCCGCTATGCGGTGATTCGCGAAGCGCTCCACCGGAATCTGCCGGATCACGTGGACACGTCCCTGGCAGCGCGGGTCTCGGCCGCGCTGGATCATGAGCCCGCGCACTCTATACCCCCACGACACGACGGCGGTCAACGCTGGTGGCTCCGTCCGGTCGGTGGCGCGGCAATCGCCGCTTCCGTTGCTCTCGTTGCAATTGCCATCTGGCCTCAGCAGTCCTCATCACCAGATGGGGACATGATCGAGACAGCAAGTGCGCCGTCGTCCGTGCAGCAGACATCGTCGGGACAGCCGGTTGCTGCGGAGAACATCCAGTGGGATCGCCTCGACTCGGATATCCAGACGCGACTGGATGAATACGCCGTCATCAGGGAGCGCTCGGAGCCGCAGCTCGACTTTCTCTCACGGCCTGTCGGCGTCAGCAGCCGACGGGGCGAGAACTGACGCTGCCCCGGCATGATTCGTGAACAGGGGCAGGTCGTCGCAACCGGGAGCGATCGCTGCCGCGTCCGCATCCAGCGGCATGGCGCCTGCTCCGGTTGTGATATCCGTCGGGGCTGCGGCATCGGCCTTCTTGCCAGCGCCGTGCCCGGGCGTACAGCAGAGATCACGTGCCAGACCGGCCTGGCGCTGCGGCCGGGGCAGCGCGTGGAAGTCGGAATACCGGAGCAGGGCCTTGTTTCCGGTGCGGCGGTGGTCTACCTCTTGCCTGTCCTCGCGCTGCTGGTAGCGGCCCTGCTGGGCTCGCCCTGGGGTGACGCCATTGCTGTTCCCGCTGCGGGGACAGGATTTGTGATCGGATTGGTTGCGGCCCGCGCGCTGGCGCGGAGAATGTCGGATCGCGGTGCCTATCGCCCGACGGTCCTCGGCAACTGGCCGGCGCAGGGTGACAGCCGGAACGAATGATTGGGACAACCGGGAAGCATAGTCTCCCGGTTGTCCGGACGGGACGTTCGGTGGCCTCGGGCCCGACCGGAGTCGACGCACGATGGAGAGCACGGGGAAGCAGCACATGCGACAGGTTATGACTCGAAAGTTCCTGGTTAGCCTCTGTAGCCTCACTCTGATGGCTGCACTGGCAGCGTCGCAGGCGCATGCCCGCGACGGGCTGCCTGACTTCGCCGGGCTGGTGGATCAGAACAGTCCGGCAGTGGTGAACATCAGCTCAACTCAGTCCCGCGAGAGCGGCGAGCGGGGAGGGATGGGCGATCTCCCCGAAGATCACCCATTCCGGGAGTTCTTCGAGCGCTTCGGCGGGGAGCGGGGCGAAGGCCAGCAGCCCCCGCAGCCGTTCGATTCCGAATCCCTGGGCTCCGGGTTCATCATTTCGTCGGACGGCGACATCGTCACCAACTATCACGTGGTCCAGAACGCAGACGAGGTGGTCGTGAAACTGAGCGACCGCCGCCAGTACACCGCGGAAGTGGTTGGCTATGATGAGCGCAGCGATCTGGCACTGCTGAACATTGATGCCGAAGACCTACCAACAGTGTCGATCGGCTCATCCGCCGACCTGTCCGTCGGCGAGTGGGTTCTGGCCATCGGCTCGCCGTTCGGGTTCGAGCACTCGGTGACGGCGGGCATTGTCAGCGCCAAACGGCGCAGCCTGCCCCAGGATAACTACGTGCCGTTCATCCAGACCGATGTGGCGATCAACCCCGGCAACTCCGGAGGGCCGCTGTTCAACCTGGACGGTGAAGTGGTCGGAATCAACTCCCATATCTACAGCCGCAGCGGCGGTTTCATGGGGCTATCCTTCGCCATCCCGGTGGAGCTGGCCATGGACGTGGTTGACCAGCTCCGCACGGATGGTCGCGTTGCCCGCGGCTGGCTTGGTGTTCTGATCCAGGATGTTGACCGGGACCTGGCAGAGTCTTTCGGCATGGACCGTCCGCATGGTGCGCTGGTCGCCCAGGTGACGTCCGACAGCCCGGCTGCGGACGCCGATCTGGAAGCGGGAGACGTGATCGTCCGGTTCGAAGGCCAGGAGATAGGAACGTCCTCCGAGCTGCCGCCGATGGTCGGACGCATGCGGGCGGACGCCGAAGTCATCCTCGAGATCATCCGTGACGGCGAGCACCGCGAAGTGACCGTCACCCTTGGCGAACTGCCGGACGAGATGGCACAGCAACAGCAGCAGGAACAGGAGGTGCCCGAAGAGCCGGAACCGGCAGCTGAGTACTTCGGCATGGAACTGCGTGACCTGTCCGATCAGGACCGGGAGGAGCGTGGCATCGATCAGGCCGGCGTACTCGTGGAGCGGCTTGCGGAAGGCCCGGCACGGCAATCCGGAATCCGTCAGGGCGACGTCATCACCATGCTCGACCAGCAGCGGGTTGATTCGGTGGAAACTTTCGAATCCATTGCCCAGGGCCTTGAGGACGGTCGAGTGGTACCGGTGTTGCTGATGCGTAACGGAAGTCCGCGGTTTTTGCCGCTCAGGCTCCCGTAAGCGCGCTGAATCGGTACAATACCGGCACACTTCAAGTGTCGGCAGCTTTCGGAACGTGCCCCGCCTGCGGGGCACGTTTGCGTCGGGAGGCGGTCAACGGGCCGCCCCGGCGTGACGCAGCGCGAACGCCGCGGCACTCACAACCGATGCGACTATGAAACATATACGCAACTTCTCGATCATCGCGCACATCGACCACGGCAAGTCGACCCTGGCGGACCGCCTCATTGAACGGTGCGGGGCGCTGACCGGCCGAGAGATGTCCGAACAGGTGCTCGATTCCATGGACCTGGAGCGCGAGCGCGGCATTACCATCAAGGCCCAGAGCGTTGCCCTGGAGTACACCGCGAAAGACGGCAACACCTACCAGCTCAACATCATCGATACACCCGGCCACGTGGACTTCTCCTACGAGGTATCTCGTTCGCTCGCGGCGTGTGATGGCGCGCTGCTGGTGGTCGACGCCTCCCAGGGTGTGGAGGCGCAGAGTGTGGCCAACTGCTACACAGCGGTCGGCGAAGGCCTGGAGATCCTGCCCGTTCTCAACAAGATCGATCTACCTTCGGCGGAACCGGAGCAGGTGTTGCAGGAAATCGAGGAGATCATCGGCCTCGAGACCGACAACGCCATGATGGTCAGCGCCAAGACCGGCCAGGGCATCGATGAACTGCTCGAGGCGATTGTCGAGCACATCCCGGCGCCCACGGGCAAGCCTGATGAACCGCTCAAGACGCTGATCATGGACTCCTGGTTCGACAACTACCTGGGCGTGGTGTGTCTGGTGCGCGTGATCAACGGTCGCATGAAGGTCGGCGAGAAGATCCAGGTCATGTCCACCGGCCGCGAGTTCCAGGTGGACCAGCTGGGCATGTTCACGCCCAAGAAGACTCCAATGAAAGTGCTGGAGACCGGCGAAGTCGGTTTCGTGGTCGCCGGCATCAAGGATATCGACGGCGCGCCAGTGGGCGACACACTCACCCACAAGCACGCCCCCTGCGCCGAGCGCGTGCCCGGTTTCAAGGTGGTTCAGCCGCGCGTGTTCGCCGGCATGTTCACCATCAGCTCGGAAGACTACGAGGCGTTCCGCGACGCGTTGTCGAAGCTGCGGCTGAATGACGCGTCGCTGCAGTACGAGCCCGAAACGTCGGCGGCGCTCGGTTTCGGCTTCCGCTGCGGGTTCCTCGGAATGCTGCACATGGAGATCGTGCAGGAGCGGCTGGAGCGGGAATACAACCTGGACCTCATCACCACGGCACCCACGGTCATCTACGAGGTGGAGACCACCTCGGGCGAGGTGCTCGAAGTGAGCAACCCGGCGCAGTTGCCGGCGAATCACGAGATCGAGGAGATTCGGGAGCCGATCATAAACGCCAGCATTCTGGTCCCCCAGGCCTACGTCGGCAACGTGATCGCCCTGTGCGAGGAGAAACGCGGGTCGCAGAAGGACATGCAGTTCGTCGGCAACCAGATCTCGCTCACCTACGAGCTGCCACTGAGCGAGGTGGTGCTGGACTTCTTTGACCGCATGAAATCGGCAAGTCGCGGGTTTGCCTCGTTTGACTACGAGCTGAACCGTTTTCAGGCCGAGAATCTGGTTCGCCTGGATGTTCTCATCAACGGCGACCGCGTGGACGCGCTGGCTCTGATCGTGCACCGTGATCACGCGCAGCGACGCGGGCGGGAACTCACTGACCGCCTGAAGAAGCTGATCCCGCGGCAGATGTTCGAAGTTGCCATTCAGGCGGCGGTGGGAGGCCATATCGTGGCACGCTCCACGGTCAAGGCGATGCGCAAGAACGTGACGGCAAAGTGCTACGGCGGTGATATCACCCGCAAGCGCAAGCTGCTCGAGAAGCAGAAAGCCGGAAAGAAACGGATGAAACAGGTCGGCAAGGTCGAGATTCCGCAGGAGGCCTTCCTGTCGGTCCTGCAGGTTGACGGTGACGACTGAGCCCCGGCGTCGCGTGCCGGTCAGGAAAGGATAGAGCCATGCTTCTCGATTTCGAATTGCTGCTGGTCGCGGTGACACTGATCACCGGCCTGACCGTGTTGTATGCCTGGATGCACCGACGTGCACGTCACAAGGCAGGGCGGCCGGCGCTGGAGAAGGACAACTGGTGGGTGGACCTCTGCCGGTCTCTGTTTCCGGTGATCCTCGTGGTGCTTGTCATCCGCTCCTTCGTGGTCGAGCCGTTCCGCATTCCCTCCGGGTCCATGATTCCCACCCTGCTCGCGGGCGATTTCATCCTGGTCAACAAATTCTCCTATGACGTCCGCCTGCCGGTGACCAACCAATCGCTGATCCCCACCGGCGAGCCGCAGCGCGGGGATCTGGCTGTCTTCAAGTACCCGGTCAACCCGCGCCAGGACTTCATCAAGCGGGTGGTCGCACTTCCGGGGGATCACGTGCGGTACGACGATGGCCTGCTCTACATCAATGGCGAACTTGTCGAACAGACCGACGTTGGCGATTATGATGAGCCCCAGGCACCGCGGGCACGGTTGATGACGGAAACACTCGGCGACCGGGAATACGGAGTGCTCCAGCATCCCCGGGGCACGTGGTGCACGGATTACGCTGCCTCGCCGGATGGTTATACCGTACCGGACGGCCACTATTTCACTATCGGCGACAACCGTGACCGCAGTAGCGACAGCCGCTGCTGGGGGCCTGTCAGCGAGGATCTCCTAGTGGGGCGGGCTTTTCTCATCTGGATGAGCTGGAACGGCTATGAGAACCGGATCAACTGGAGTCGTATTGGCAACCGCATCCAGTAATATCTATCGCGCCAGACCCGGTCAGCGAGGTTTCAGCCTGATCGGTCTGATGCTGGTGCTCGTCCTCGGGGCCTTCGCGGCCATGCTGGCGCTGCGCATCATTCCGATCTATCTGGAATCGATGACTGTGGCGTCGGTGGTCGACGATGTAGCCGGAACCCCGGAACTCAGGGGCGCACGCCCGGGCGAGGTGCGCAGCGCCCTGATGCGCCGGCTGCAGGTCAACAGTGTCGACAAACTCGGCCGCAACGACATCTCGGTGGAACGATCCGGCGAGGGCGTGACCATCGTCGTTGCCTACGAGCGGCGTTTCCCGTTGATTGCGAACCTCGACGGGATCGCCAGCTTCCGGGAAGAAGCGCTGGTGCGGCCGTGAGCGACCCCCTCGAGCAACTGTCGGCACGCTTGCGCTACCAGTTCCGGGAGCCGGAACTGCTCGAGGAAGCGGTGACACACCGCAGCGTCAGCGAGCGCAACAACGAACGCCTGGAGTTCCTGGGCGACAGCATTCTCAATTTCGTCATCGCCGATCAGCTGTTCCAGCGCCAGCCCAACGACTCGGAGGGTGGGCTCAGCCGTCTGCGGGCGAGCCTCGTCAACCGTGAGACGCTGGCATCCATCGCCAGACAGCTTGATCTCGGTACGCACCTGCGACTCGGTAGCGGTGAGCGCAAGAGCGGCGGCCGCCGGCGGGATTCCATCCTCTCGGACGCTCTGGAAGGGGTGTTTGGCGCGGTCTACATCGACGGCGGTTTCATTGCGTGCCGGGACCTCATCGTGCGCCTTTACGCGGAGCGCCTGGAGAACCTGCCCAGCGCCGCGGAACTCAAGGATCCCAAGACGCGGCTGCAGGAATACCTGCAGTCCGCGAAGCTCTCGCTGCCGTCCTACGAAGTACTGGACATTGCCGGCAAGTCGCACGATCAGACCTTCCGGGTCGAGTGCCGGGTGCCGGGCATCGAGCAGGTCACCGTCGGAGAGGCAGGCAGCCGGCGCCGTGCAGAGCAGCGGGGCGCCGAGGCCATGCTGAAGGCACTGAACCCGAACAAAGCGGATCATCATCATGACTGACTCGGACTCCGCCGCCAGCGGCGATCGTACGCAGCGCTGCGGCTATATCGGCCTTGTCGGGCGCCCCAACGTGGGCAAGTCCACGCTGCTGAACCGTCTGCTCGGGATGAAACTGAGCATCGTCTCGCGCCGCCCACAGACCACCCGCAACAGTATCCTCGGCGTGCAGACACGGGATGATACCCAGTTCATCTACGTGGACACGCCGGGCCTGCACGGCCGACAGAAGAAGGCCCTGAACCGGTACCTGAACCGCTCTGCGGTCACGGCACTGCGCGATGTGGATGTGGTGGTGATGCTGGTGGAGCCCCATCGCTGGACCGACGACGACGAGCTCGTGCTGGAGCACCTGCGGCAGATCAATCGCCCCGTGATCGCCGTGGTGAACAAGGTCGACCTCATCCCACAGAAGGAAGAGCTGTTGCCGTTTCTGGAAGAGCTCGCCGGGCGTCACCCGTTCGCCGAGATTGTTCCGCTGTCCGCGGAGAAGGGGCAGAACGTGGAGCCGCTGGAAGAGATTATCCGGGGGTATCTGCCCGAGTCGGTGTTCTATTTCCCCGAAGATCAGGTCACGGACCGCAGCCAGCGCTTCCTTGTCGCCGAACTGATCCGGGAGCAGCTGATGCGTACCCTCGGCCAGGAGGTTCCGTACTCGACATCCGTCGCGTTGGAAGCCTTCGAGGAGAGTGACAGGCTCATCCGGATCTCCGCAGTGATATGGGTCGAGCGGGACGGACAGAAGGCGATCGTGATCGGCAACGGCGGGCAGCAGCTCAAGCGCATCGGGCAGCAGGCGCGCCGTCAGATCGAGCACCTGGTAGAGAAAAAGGTCCACCTGGAGCTCTGGGTGAAGATCCGCGAAGGGTGGGCGGATGACGAGCGCGCCATGAAGAGCCTGGGTTACGATGAGAACTGAGCGGGCCAGTCCTCCTCTGGCATGAGGTAGAACGGGAACCAGGATGCCGACAAGCCAAGGGGATCAATGGATTCCGGCCTGGGTGGTGCACCGTCGGCCCTATCGGGATACCAGCCTGTTGCTGGAGCTCCTGACGGAAGAACATGGCCGCGTCGGCGCAGTGGCGCGGGGAGCCCGAGGCCAGAAATCGCGCTGGCGCGGTGTGCTGGAACCGTTCCAGCCGGTGCTCGTGACCTGGCGTGGCCGCGGCGAGCTTGCCACCCTCACGGGTGCGGAAGCGGGCGGCCGACCGCTGCGTTTTCAAGGAACGCGGCTCGCAGCCGCATTCTATCTGAGCGAACTGGTACTGCGGCTGCTGCGGCGCGAAAACACGGAACCGGACGTGTTCGCGGCCTACGGGGAAGCGCTCATCTCGCTCGCAGCCGCCGATGCGGCCGAAGACGCGCCGCTGCGGCATTTTGAGAAACGGCTTCTGGGTGCGCTGGGTTACGGCCTGCTACTGGACACAACGGCCGACGGTCAGTCCCGAGTCGAACCCGGGGTGACCTACCGCTACGAGCTTGAATACGGGCCGGTCCCGGCGGCGCCGGGTGGAAGCGGTTTGCTCATCTCCGGTGACGCATTGCTGGCGCTGGACCAGGCGCGGCTCGACGACCCCGCCCTGCGCGCCGAGATGCAGCGTCTGACAAGCGCCGCACTGCGGCTGTATATTGGCGACCGGCCGTTGCAGAGTCGTGCCCTCTACCAGAGCCTGCGACGGCGGACCGGCCCCGGCGGAGAGGAGTCAGCAACATGAGCGCACATCACCAGGCAGGGGTGCTCCTGGGTGTCAACATCGACCACGTGGCCACCCTCCGGCAGGCGCGCGGGACACGATACCCCGACCCCGTGCAGGCGGCGCTGCTGGCGGAGCAGGGCGGTGCCGACGGTATCACGCTGCACCTACGCGAAGATCGCCGGCACATCCAGGACGCCGACCTCTGGCGTCTTGCGACGGTGATGCAGACCCCCATGAACCTGGAGATGGCGGTCACGGACGAGATGCTCGGCATCGCAGAACAGCTCAAACCCTCCCACTGCTGTCTGGTGCCGGAGCGCCGGGAAGAACTCACCACGGAAGGGGGGCTCGACGTGGCGGGGCAACCCGACCGGGTGCGCGAGGCCTGCTCGCGACTGGAGGCCGCCGGAGTTCAGGTATCGCTGTTCATTGACGCGGAGGCCCGACAGATCATGGCGGCCAGGGAGGTCGGCGCGCCGGTGATCGAGTTGCACACGGGGCGCTATGCCGACGCCGGCGACGAGGCCGCCATGCAAGACGAACTCGACCGCATCCGCCGGGGTACGGAGTTGGGCCTCGAACAGGGACTGATCGTCAACGCCGGACACGGCCTGCACTACCACAATACGGAAGCGATCGCGGCCATCTCTGGCATGAACGAACTCAACATCGGTCATGGCATCGTGGCGCGTGCCATCTTCGCCGGCATGGAGCAGGCGGTCAGGGACATGAAGGCGCTGATTCGGGGCGTGGCGCGGTGAGCATCGTTGGTATCGGCACCGACCTGGTGGAGATCGCACGGGTGCGCCGTGTGCTCGCTCGCCATGGCGAACGCTTTGCCGGCCGGGTACTGGTTGGCGCGGAGCTGGAGCGCTGGCGGCACCACGGGGATCCGGGTGGCTTTCTCGCCCGCCGCTGGGCGGTAAAGGAAGCGGCCGCCAAAGCCATGGGTACTGGAATCGGCGGCGCGCTCGGGTTCCATGATCTGCACGTCAGCGCCACCACGGCGGGAGCGCCCGCATTGCACCTGACCGGGCAGGGCGCGACGACGGCACAGACTCTGGGTATCGGTTCCTGGCACGTCAGCATTACAGACGAAGGCGCCTACGCACTGGCCTTCGTGGTTGCTGAAGCGACCTAGTCCTGTTGCCGACGCAGCTCGTCATCCAGCAGGTCGTTGATGGCTCGGACCACCCGTTCAACTCCCGCCGGAACATCCACGCGATGGTTATCCACCACGGAACGTTCAAGCGCATCACAGGCGCGCTGAAGGGTCTCCGCACGACAGACGCTGGCCGCGCCATTGAGGCGATGGACGTAATCCCGCAGCGCATCCAGCTCACCCCGCCGGTAGGCGCTGCGGATGGCACGCCGGTGTTCAGGCAACTCTGCAATCAGCATGTCGCGCATCTCGGTGCCCAGCTCCGCGTACACAGAGACTGACTCCGTCGGATCCGGAGCGTCATCGGCCACCGGGCGATCGCCCACCAGGCGCAGCTGGTGAATCACCTGGGCTTCCGTCACCGGCTTGATGAGGCATTCGTCCATACCGAGGCGGGTCAGCCGGTCCCGCTCGCCGGGCATGGCGTTGGCCGTCAACGCGACCACCCGGGGGGCCGGCGCGCCGCGATGGCGGGCGTTGGCGCATATCTGCTGGTAGGCGGCTTCACCACTGAGTGACGGCATGTGGATGTCCATGAACACCAACGGGTAATCCATCGCCGCGCAGCGCTCCACCGCGCGCCGCCCATCGGCAGCCTCGTCCACCTCCGCCCCCTGGCGGCGCAGAATGGTGGACACCAGTTTACGGTTGATGGCGTTGTCGTCGACTACCAGTACCTGCGTGCCGTGAAACCGGCTCTGCGCCTCCACGGGCGGTTCCGCCGACCGTGGCTGGAATGCCGCGGGCAGAAGCTGCTGCGTGTCGGCATCCAGCGGATTGGCGGCAGACGCAAGCACACGGCACAGTTCACGGTAGAGCGTCTGCCGTCGAACCGCCTTGGGCAGGCAAGTCTGGGCACCCTGCTGATACAGGCTTCGCAGTTCGTTGCGGTCCACCGAGCTGGCGAGAACCACGACAGGCACCTCCAGTGTCCGCGCCTGAGCCATGAGATCCCGGAAGTAACGCCGGTTCAGCTCCTCGCGGGACAGCCCGAGGATCACACAATCCCATGCCGGATCATTACGGGTCGCCGAAAGAAAGATATCGCCATTCTCCTCGTCACGAATCTCCATCTCCCAGGATTCCAGGAGATGCCGAACCGCAAGCCGACTGAGAGTGGACGTGTCATGCAGGAGAACACGTTTGCTCTCCAGGGGGTTGCGACGAACCAGAGGACGGTCGTCCCGCTCCGAGCTGCGCTGCTTCACGCACTCGAGCGTGAACCAGAACGTCGACCCCGTCCCCGGTCTGCTGTCGAGCCCGATGGCGCCACCCATCTGCTCCACCAGCTTCTTGCAGATAATCAGGCCAAGCCCGGCACCGCCGAACCGACGTGTGATGGATGTATCCGCCTGGCTGAATGCCTGGAACAGCTTGTCCTGCTCGTCCTGCTTGAGCCCGATGCCAGTATCAGTAACCGAGATGCGGATGCGCACGCGGTCGTCGCCGTCCTCGTCCAGCATGACGCGTACCACGACGCGCCCCTGGGGCGTGAACTTGATGGCGTTGTGAACCAGATTGGTGAGGATCTGGCGTACGCGGATGGGGTCACCGAACAACCGGCACGGGACGTCCTCATAGATCAGATGTACCAATTCCAGACTCTTGCCGTAGGCCGCCGGCGCCATCAGCGACATCACCTCTTCGATGCAGTCCCGCATATCGAAGGCGACATTGTCGATCACCAGCTTTCCGGCTTCGATCTTGGAGAAATCCAGGATGTCATTCACCAGGGAGAGCAGGTTGGTGCTCGACTCCCGGATCGTGGCCACGTAATCGCGCTGTTCGTCATCAAGCTGGGAGTGGGATAGCAGATCGGTGAAGCCGAGAATGCCGTTGATCGGCGTGCGAATCTCGTGGCTCATGTTGGCCAGAAACTCGGATTTGACCTTGCTGCCTTCCAGTGCGCGTTTGCGCGCAATGTCCAGTTCGACATTCTGGATCTCTACGGCTTCCAGTGTTTCACGAAGCTCCCTGGTTGCCTGTTCGATCTGCTCGTTCAGATCCCGTTCGGTGCGTTCCAGCCGGATGGCCATGCGGTTGACAGTCCGGGCCAGCAGACCGATCTCGCCACCTGCGAGCAAGTGGACACGGGCCCTTAGATCGCCGGCGCCCAGGCGACGGATCGTCTCCGTGAGACGGGTAACCGGACGGGTTACGCTGCGCCTGGCCAGGTAGGCAAGCATCAGGCTCACCAGCAGAACCACGCCGAGCACGGCCGCAGCCCTCGCGGCCATGACCGCTTCCCGGTGGAGGTAGGGCGTGGCGTCCACATCGACAACCACCCAGCCAATCGGCTGCATGCCGCTATCCAGGGGCAGCCGATCGAGCAGGGGCGCCGGCGACTCGACCACCGGCACGCGGAAGCTCGGTGTCTGCTGCAGACCAAGCAGCATGCTGCCCAAATCGACCATCCAGCCTTCCGCGCGCAACTGACCGTTTTCGTTCGTCTGGCGCACCACGACGCGACCATCGGCGCGCTGAATGGTCACCGTCGAGATGGCCGGGTCGAGCCTCGCCGCCGTCGCGATCTGGTGGAGCGCGGCATCCTGGCCCTGGGATAGAGGATCGCGGAGTGCGGGGGCCAGTTGCCGGGCCACGGTTTCGCCGCGGTCCGCGAGTTGCTCGTGGATATCATGCGCACGGCTCACCAGCAGGTATCCCACGAGAACCGTTGCGGCCACCATTGGCGCCAGAACGGCGAGCAGAAAAATTCGAGTTCCCAGTCCCCAGCGCATGGGTGGTCAGTCCTTATCGAGCGGCGTCCCGTCATTCCATGGAGAACCCGCATAGTACAGGTTCTTGTTCCATCGCGTCGCGGAACGCTCTCGCAGGGTGGCGGCACGGTGAGCCTTCCACCGGCAGGCCGTTCTAGGCGAGAATAAGGCCCCGGCGGCAGCCTCACTGCCGCCGGCAATCAGGCTCACGGAGTCGCAAACAGGTTTGAATGCGAAGACGCCATGACATACCCAACCGTAGAAGACTTCGTCGGCAACACCCCGCTTGTTCGATTGCAGCGACTTGCCGGTGACACCACCAATACCATCCTCCTGAAGCTCGAGGGCAACAACCCCGCGGGCTCGGTGAAGGACCGGCCCGCCATGAGCATGATCCGGCGCGCAGAGGAACGGGGTGAAATCAGGCCCGGTGACACCCTGATCGAAGCGACCAGCGGGAACACCGGCATCGCGCTGGCCATGGCAGCAGCCATCCGCGGATACCGGATGGTGCTGATCATGCCCGAGCACATGACCGCGGAGCGCCGCGCCTCCATGCGCGCCTACGGAGCAGAGCTTGTACTGGTCTCCCAGGAAGGGGGCATGGAAGAGGCCCGTGACCTCGCCCAACGCATGCAGAGCGAGGGACGGGGGCGGGTTCTGGATCAGTTCGCCAACCCCGACAACTGGCGCGCCCATTACGAGGGCACGGGCCCCGAGATCTGGCGCGACACCCGGGGCGCGGTAACGCATTTCGTCTCGTCCATGGGCACCACCGGCACCATCATGGGCACGTCACGCTATTTCAAGGAAACGGCGCCGGACGTACAGATCGTGGGTGTGCAACCGGACGACGGCTCCCAGATTCCGGGCATCCGCCGGTGGCCGGAGGCCTATTTGCCGAAAATCTACGAGCCGGAGCGGGTCGATCGCATCATCGACGTGAGCCAGGCGCAGGCGGAAGAGATGACCCGGCGGCTGGCCGCCGAGGAAGGCATCATGGCCGGCGTGTCGTCGGGCGGCACGCTGTTCGCGGCGCTGCAACTCTCCGCCGAGGTGGAGAATGCCACCATCGTCACCATTGTCTGCGACCGCGGCGACCGGTATCTCTCGTCCGGCGTCTTCCCGGACTGACCCCATGACCGTATTCGTTTTCGATATCGAAACCGTGCCGGACCTGGAAGGGCTGCGGCGTCTACACGGGCTGGACGGGCTTGACGACGATGCCGTTGCCGAGGCCGGCTTCGCGCTGCGACGACAGGAAACCGGCGGCTCGGACTTTCTGCGCCTGCACCTCCACCGCGTGGTGGTGATCTCCATCGCCATGCGCAGTGGCGACCGCTTCAAGGTGTGGTCCCTGGGCGGGGGTGGTGACGACGAGGCCGACCTGATCCAGCGCTTCTACGACGGCATCGACCGTTTCACCCCGACGCTGGTGTCCTGGAACGGCAGCGGCTTCGATCTGCCGGTGCTGCACTACCGCGCCCTCAAGCACGGACTCAGTGCACCCCGTTACTGGGAGACCGGGGCGACGGAGCAGGGGTTTCGCTGGAACAACTACCTCAACCGGTTCCACGAGCGCCACACCGACCTCATGGACATGATCGCCGGCTACCAGCCGCGTGCCAATGCGCCACTGGACGAAATCGCCACGCTCTGTGGTTTTCCCGGCAAGATGGGCATGGACGGCGGCAAGGTCCATCAGGCCATCCAGGACGGCGCCTTCGACTCCGTCCGCGACTACTGTGAGACCGACGTGCTGAACACCTACCTGGTCTGGCTGCGTTTCCAACTCCTGCGCGGCCATCTCGACCGCGCCGCCTACGCGCGGGAGTGCGCACTGGTGCGGGAGACGCTGCAAGCCGAGCAACGCCCCCATTTCCAGGCCTTCCTCGAGGCGTGGCCCAGGCAGGCGCTGGAGGAGACGGGCAATGGGTAAACGCCGCCGCCGTTCCCGGGTTCCGATGGAGCCGGTGGACGTGACCGTGGAATCGCTCAGCCACGAGGGCCGGGGGATTGCCCACGTGGAAGGCAAGACAGTATTCGTCCATGGCGCGCTGCCGGGCGAGACCGTACGCATGCGCTACACCAGGAGCCACCGCCGCTTCGACGAGGGGCGCGTGGAAGCCGTCCTGGAGGCGTCGCCGGAGCGCATCGAGCCGCGCTGCCCAAACTTCGGGGTCTGCGGCGGCTGCAGTCTTCAGCACATGCCCCCGGAACAGCAGATTCGCTTCAAGCAGGACGTGCTGTTGGAGCAGTTCCGCCACATCGGTGGAGTGGAGCCTGACCAGATCCTGCCGCCCCTGACCGGGCCCATCTGGGGGTACCGCCGCAAGGCGCGGCTGGCCGTGAAGGACGTACCGGCGAAGGGGCGGGTGCTGGTCGGGTTCCGCGAGAAGCACAGCCCCTATGTTGCTGACATGACGGAGTGCCATGTCCTCGATCCACGGGTGGCGGCACGGCTCACCGACCTCAGCGACCTCATTGCACGCCTGTCATGCCGTGATCGTTTGCCACAGATTGAAGTGGCCATTGGCGAGACGACCATTGCGCTGGTTTTCAGGAACCTGCGCGCGTTTACGGAGGCAGATTACGCGGAGCTGACCGCTTTCGGCCAGGCGCACGACTTCGCTGTGTACGAACAGCC
Source organism: Aquisalimonas sp. (assembly GCA_007126095.1). Classification (GTDB taxonomy): domain Bacteria; phylum Pseudomonadota; class Gammaproteobacteria; order Nitrococcales; family Aquisalimonadaceae; genus Aquisalimonas. The sequence goes on along the minus strand of SLBZ01000031.1, from coordinate 97,682 downwards.
GGGCAACGAGACCACTGTTGCGCCCATCTGGCCCGCATCGCCGCGGCTGGCATACCACCCGGCGCCCGATGAGGCGGAGATCGTCTTTCAGCCCACGGACTTCACCCAGGTCAATCACGAGATCAACACCAGCATGGTGCAGCGGGCGCTGGACTACCTGCAGCCGCAGTCGCAGGACCGGATTCTCGATCTCTTCTGCGGGTTGGGGAACTTCTCCCTACCTCTGGCGGCGCGCGCCGGCGAGGTGGTGGGCGTCGAGGGTGACCGGCAACTGGTGGAGCGCGCCCAGGAGAACGCAGCCCGCAACGGCGTCGACAACGTGCGGTTCCATGTGGCAGACCTTGCCGCGGACAACGAAACCCCGGAGTGGCTGGATCGGCCTTTCAACAAAATCCTGCTGGATCCGCCGCGCTCCGGTGCCGCCGAGGTCATCGCCAGAGTGGGCAACCTGGGTGCGGACACCATTCTGTATATTTCCTGCAACCCGGCGACTCTGGCGCGGGACGCGGGGACACTGGTCCACGACCACGGATACCGGCTGGGATGTGCAGGCGTGATGGACATGTTCCCGCACACCGCTCACGTAGAGAGCCTGGCCCTGTTCCGACGCCCGAACTGACGAGACGCGACCATGAGCCAGCACTTCGAAATCATCGACAGCACGGTTGTTTACAACGGCTTCTTCAAGCTGGAACGCTACCGGCTGAAGCACGGCCTGTTTGCCGGCGGCATGACACCGGAGATGACCCGGGAGTTGTTGCGCCGCGGGCGGGTGGCCGCCGTGCTGCCGTACGATCCCGCACTGGATGCTGTGGTGCTGGTGGAGCAGTTCCGCATCGGGGCCATTGACGCCCCGAACGGCGCCTGGCTGATGGAAGTGGTCGCCGGCGTTGCGGAACCGCAGGAGGCGGTGGCCGACGTGGCACACCGGGAGGCGCGGGAAGAGGCGGGGCTTCAGTTGCAGGAGCTGATGCGTATCTGTGACTACTACCCGAGCCCGGGCATGTCGTCGGAGCTGGTCAGCCTGTACTGCGCGCGCGTGGACGCCTCGGATGCCGGCGGGCTACACGGTCTGGACGAGGAGAACGAGGATATCCGCGCCCACGTGCTTCCATTTGATGAAGCAATGGACATGCTCGACAACGGCATCATCAACAACGCAATGCCCATTATCGCGCTGCAGTGGCTGGCCCTGAACCGGGAGAGGTTGCTGGATCTGTGGGATAAATGAAGGGCCCGCGAGAGCAGGTCACTGGTCCAGCCGGTCGACCCGTATCCACCACTGAATCCCTTCTTCCGAGCGCCGGGTCGTGTACCGACGACCTCGCTCCTCGGTCTGCTCCGCCTGCCCGGATGACCCCACTAGCAGCCACTCGCCCGTACCGCCGCTCACAGAGGTGGTCACGTCCTGGCCCCGGCGTTCGCCGTCACGCTCGAATGCCTGCCGTGTCGCAGCCAGGGTCAGGGTGACGCGCTCTCCCTGCACGTCCGGGCGCACGAAGAAGCCGCGTTCTGCGGTGACGTACTCCCGCTCTTCCGCGTAGCCGGGACGGTCACCGCCGAGAAGCAGCTGCCGCCGGGTCCGGCCCTGCTCTTCACTGGCACGGATCTGCATCGGCTCACCGGAATGCCCCGTGATCACCTGCTCGGAATCGTCCTGGCTCCGTGTCCGGGTGCCGTAGGTGCGAACGCCATCCCGCTGCGGCGCCACGCCCGCTCTTGCCATGTCAGTGGGCGTTCCGGCGCGCAGCGTCACCCGAACGGGCACCGCCGGCCGATCCAGTTGTTCCACCGCACTGCGTACCGCTGACACGGCGTCTGCGTCACCACGTACGAGAATGGAGTGACCATCGGCAATCAGGGTCGCGTCATCCCCCACCAGGGCACGAACCTGATCAATGACGGCGCTCGCCGATCGGTGCTGCAGTTCAACGGATTCGATACCGTCTGCCCGGACGGCCACTGCCGTCATCATCAGGATCAGAAGCGCGGCGCCTGCTCCTCGCGCGGCCCGGAGAATGCCGTGATCAGCCAGCAGGTACCACCACGACGCCCGCGCATCCATAGGCTCATCTCCATTGGTGATTATCGCTTGTTCAGAGAGTTAGGCGCCGTGTTTCAGGATCCGGTTCCGCCCGCTCCCAGCGTTCCGTGAACAGTCGACCAGCCCGTGCCGCCGCAGCACGGGAGTCCGAAGCCACGGTTCCGTCATACCCCGGCGCGGGCCATTGTGCAATGGCGCGTGCGTCGACGATCACCCAAGTGGCTTCGTCCCTGGCGTCTTCCTCGGCCAGTCGGCGGGTCTCCACGGCGGTGGTCAGCTGCCGTGCCAGGCCGACCAGGCGGTGGCCGCTGCGAACGGCGGTGGTGCTGTCACGAAGCAGCAGGCGCACGCGCGCTCGACGCCCCGCATGCACGGCGAGCGCCCGAACGGCGGCCACCACCTCATCGCGGTCGAAAAGAACCGGATCAAGCCCGGGGCTCAGGATATCGACGGTGGCACACGCCGAGGCCAGCAGCTCCGCGACAGCGTCGATCGATTCCCGGGCAGAGGTGATACGCCGTGTCATGGTATCGATCCCGCCTGCGCTCAGACGCGGCGCGCCTGTTCGGCGGCATTACCGACGTACCGGGCGGGAGTCAGGGCTTTCAGCGTCTCCTTGGCGTCCTCCGGCAGGTCCAGCCCGTCAACGAAGGCCTGCATGCCTGCCGCATCCACACGATGCCCGCGGGTCAGCGCTTTGAGTTTCTCGTAGGGCTGTTCGATGCCGTAACGGCGCATGACAGTCTGTATGGCTTCGGCCAGCACTTCCCAGTTCGCTTCCAGATCTTCGGCGATCCGGTCATGGTTCACCGCCAGCTTGCCCGTGCCCTTGAGCAGCGCCTCGTAGGCGATGAGGGAGTAGGCGATGCCGGTACCGAGGTTGCGGAGCACGGTGGAGTCGGTGAGATCGCGCTGCCAGCGGGAGACGGGTAGTTTGGCACCGAGGTGGTTGAACACGGCATTGGCCATCCCGAGGTTGCCCTCGGCGTTCTCGAAATCAATGGGATTCACCTTGTGGGGCATGGTGGATGATCCCACCTCGCCGGCCACCAGGTTCTGCTTGAAGTAGCCCCAGGCGATGTAGCCCCAGATGTCGCGGCTGAAGTCGATGAGCACGGTGTTGAGCCGCGCGCAGGCATCGAACAGCTCCGCGATATAGTCGTGGGGTTCGATCTGCGTGGTATAGGGGTTCCAGCTCAGCCCCAGATTCTCGACGTAACGCCGTGCGAAGCCTTCCCAGTCCACTTCCGGGTAGGTCACCAGGTGCGCGTTGTAATTGCCCACGGCGCCATTGATCTTGCCCAGCACCGGCACGCCGGCGATCTGGGCGCGCTGACGCTGCAGTCGGTAGGCCACGTTCGCCATTTCTTTGCCGAGCGTGGTGGGGGAGGCGGGCTGGCCGTGGGTGCGCGCCAGCATGGCCACGTCCGCATTGACGTGCGCCAGTTCCGAGACCGCCGCCTCGACGCGGTCCAGCGCCGGCAGCAACACCCGGGTGCGCGCCGATTCCAGCATGAGCGCGTAGGCGAGGTTGTTGATGTCTTCCGAGGTGCAGGCGAAATGCACGAACTCGCTGATGGCCGCCAGTTCCGCGTCATCGGCGATGGTGTCCTTGATGTAGTACTCCACCGCCTTCACATCGTGATTGGTGGTGGCCTCCAGCGCCTTCACCCGCGCCGCCTGCTCCGGGTCGAAACCATCCACCAGCGCATCGAGTCGCGCCGACGCCGCGCCTGACAGCGCCGGCACTTCGGCAATTGCCGGCTCCGCCGCCAGCGCCTGGAGCCAGCGGACCTCGACGATGAGGCGGTGGCGGATGAGTCCGTATTCACTGAAGATGGGCTGGAGGGCTTGTGCCTTGGTTCCATAGCGCCCATCCACGGGGGAGAGGGCCGTGAGTCGGGTGAGTTCCATGCTGGCTCCGCTGGGTGTGTCGGTCGTGCTTCGGGCCTGGGCGCCCGCTGAACGGACGCAGGCAGTCCCTCGATGGCGCCGTATTCTACCAGCCTGACCAAAAAGATCACCGTGAGCCTTGGATCATGTCGCTGCTTCGGGCACGATTTACGCCCCCGGGCGCGGTGACGGAATGATCACCCTGGCGCCCTTCACCCAGGCCCCTGGCGTTTGACGCCGGCATGCCCACGGAGGATCGAGAGATGGCCGAGTACCGCACTGAAAAAGACAGCATGGGCGAACTGCACGTCCCGGCTGGCGCGCTCTACGGCGCTCAGACCCAGCGCGCAGTGGACAACTTCCCCGTGAGCGGCATCCCCATGGGGCGGCCGTTCATTCGCGCGCTGGGTCTGATCAAGGCGACCGCCGCGGAGGTGAATCGCGATCTTGGTCTCATGGACGCCGCGACCGCCGACGCCATCGTCGCGGCAGCCCTGGCCGTGGCCGAAGGCGCCCACGACGAGCATTTCCCGGTGGATGTCTTCCAGACCGGCTCCGGGACCAGCAGCAACATGAACGCCAACGAGGTGATCGCCCATCTGGCCACCCGCGATTCGGGCCAGACGGTGCACGCCAACGACCACGTGAACATGGGGCAGAGCAGCAACGACGTGATCCCGACCGCGATTCACGTGAGCGCCGCGCTGGAAACCCAGGAGCGGTTGCTGCCCGCATTGGAGCACCTGGAACAGACCATCGAGAAGCGCGTTTCGGAACTCTCGGAAGTCACCAAGACCGGCCGCACCCACCTCATGGACGCCATGCCGGTCACGCTCGGCCAGGAGCTCTCCGGCTGGAGCGCCCAGATCCGCCAGGGGCGGGAGCGGATCAGCGACACGCTGCCCCGCGTGCGGGCGCTGGCACAGGGCGGTACGGCCGTGGGCACGGGCATCAACGCACACCCGGAGTTCGCGGGCCGCTTCGCCAATCGCCTGGCCGACCGGACCGGGCTGGCGTTCCGCCCCATGGACAACACCTTCCTGGGCCTGAGCAGCCAGGACACCGCCGTGGAGCTGTCCGGCCAGCTGCGCGCCCTGGCCGTTGCCTACATGAAGATCGCCAACGACCTGCGCTGGATGAACAGCGGCCCGCTGGCGGGGCTGGGCGAGATCGCACTGCCGGCCCTGCAGCCCGGCTCCAGCATCATGCCCGGCAAGGTCAACCCGGTGGCCCCCGAGTCGGTCGCCATGGTCGCCGCCCAAGTCATGGGCAACGACGGCGCCGTCGCCATGGCCGGCCAGTCGGGCAACTTCCAGCTCAACGTCATGTTGCCGCTGGTTGCCCACAATGTGCTGCAAAGCATTGATCTGCTGTCCAACGCAGCCATGCTTCTGGCAGACAGCGCCATCGACGGCTTCACCGTCAACGAGGAACGCCTGAACGACGCGCTGGCGCGCAACCCGATTCTCGTTACGGCCCTGAACAGCGTCATCGGTTACGAGCTCGGCGCCAAGGTGGCCAAGACCGCCTACGCCGAAGGGCGCTCGGTGCTGGACGTTGCCGAGGAGATGACCGACCTGGACCGTGCTGAGCTGGAGCGCATCATGGATCCGCGTGCGCTGACGAAGGGGGGTATTCCAGGCTGAAGCGCGCGAACTGCTGCCCCGGCGCGGTCTCGGTTGCGGCATCGAGGTAGAGCCACTGCAACTGCAGATCCGCCGGGGGCGTCAGCACCGGGCCCGCAGTGATCGTGCTGTAGTCTTCGCCGCCAACGATCCGGTGTCGCTGGGTAAGAAAGAGGGCATCCAGCGCGCCGGCCTGCATCAGAGCGTGGAGCACGTACGGCCCGGTCACCGAATACGCCCGCCGATACCCCATGTCACCAAGCGTCCGTGCCACATCGTCTCCCTTGACCGCGCCTCCAGCCGATATGCGCATGACCCGGGCGCCGGAGCGTTCGTGGCGGTGCACGGCCTCATCGCCCGCCGCCGTTCCGGTCAGTACGGTGACGCGTCGCCCCTGCCGGAACAACGCCTCGGGGATCTGGAAGTCGAGGCTGCCGGACATCACGGCGACGTCCGGCTGACGTGGATAACCATGCTCCACTCGCCACTCTGCGAGATCGACGAAGGGCGGTTTCGAGCTGAGGGGCAGAACGTCCTGCGCCGCACCAAGCCGAAGATCGCGCAAGTAACGGCCACTGGTGATCAGCACATCCGCACGTGCCGCCAGTTCCTGGAACAGCCGCCAGTCCCGGGCGTCTCCGATGCTCGCCGTCACGCCAAGGCGACCGGTCTCCGGATGCGCCAGCGCGATGCGTCCATCCAGCGTTGCCACGAAGTTGCCGTAGATCCAGGGCCCGAAGCGTCCGCGATCAGGCAGCGGCGCATCCAGGTAAAGCCGCGGCAGCGGGACCGGCGTGCCGGCATCGGGGTAAAGCGGCTGAACGGGCACATTGTTACTGGAATCAGTCATCTTCGGGCATCCCGTGTGGTGGCGCAGGCCAATGTCGTTATCAGCCCACAGTGAGACGAAATCGAGAGTATGGCGTATGATGGAGCGTCAGTATTGCCCCCCTGAACAGGGAACGTGTTCGGTGTTGACCTGCTTCGGCAGACGAGGTTTGGATTGGAATGAAGGTCATTCTTGTCGACGATCATCAGCTGGTTCGCAGCGGCATCCGCCGGCTGCTTGATGATGCGGAGGATATCGATGTTGTCGGCGAGGCCGCGAGCGGTGAGGACGCCCTTCAGCTCGTGCGTGAACGCCAGCCCGACGTGGTGCTGATGGATGTCAGCATGCCCGGTATCGGTGGTCTGGAAGCCACCCGCAAGCTTCTCAGAATCTCTCCGGGCCTCAAGATCATAGCGCTGACTATTCACGTTGAAGAGCCGTACCCGAGCAGGCTGATGGAAGCCGGGGCCATGGGGTACATCACCAAGGACTGTGATGAAAAGGAAATTGTCGGGGCCATTCGCTCGGTTGGACGGGGCGAGCGGTACATCGGCGCCGAAATCGCCCGGCAGATGGCGCTGGCCGGCTTCGACGGCAGCCGAGGGAAGGGTCTGGACAAACTGTCCCAGCGCGAAATTCAGGTGATGATGATGGTCACCCAAGGCTACAAAATGCAGGAGATCTCCGACACTCTGTGCCTCAGCCCGAAAACCGTCAGCACGTACCGGTACCGCCTCTATGAGAAGCTCGGCGTGGACACGGACGTGGAATTGACCCATCTGGCCATCCGCCACGGCATGATCGACCAGATGTCCTGATCGCCTTCGTTCATGAGTGATACGCCGTTCGACCCGCAACCGCTGGTGCGCTCGCTGCCCGAACAGCCGGGCGTGTACCGCATGCTCGACAAGGACGGCACGGTCATCTACGTGGGCAAAGCGCGCAAGCTGCGCCGCCGGGTCGCCAGCTACTTCACGAAATCCGTCAAGAATCCGCGCACCCGTTCCATGGTGGCGCAGGTGGCGGACATCAGCTTTACGGTGACCCATACCGAAGCCGAAGCCCTGATCCTCGAGAACAACCTCATCAAGGAGCACAACCCCCGTTACAACGTGCTCCTGCGCGACGACAAGAGCTACCCGTTCATCTTCCTGTCGGCAACCCAGACGTTCCCCCGTCTCGGGTTTCACCGCGGTGCAAGGCGGCAGGCCGGCCGGTACTTCGGTCCGTTTCCCAGCGCCGGCGCCGTGCGCGAGACTCTCAGCCACCTCCAGAAGGTGTTCCCGGTCCGGCAGTGTGAGGATACGTTCTTTGCCAACCGTTCGCGCCCCTGCCTGCAATACCAGATCAAGCGCTGCACGGCACCCTGTGTCGGTTACATTTCTCCCGAAGAGTATGCGCGGGATGTGGAACACGCGGTGATGTTCCTGGAAGGGAAGAGCGGCGAGGTCATCGACCGGCTGGTCGCACAGATGGAAACCGCGTCCGAGGCACTGGATTTCGAACAGGCCGCCCGGCTCCGCGATCGCATCGCCACCCTTCGCCGCATTCAGGAGAAGCAGGCCATTACCGGCGAGAAAGGCGACCTGGACGTGGTGGCCTGTATCCAGGAAGAGGGCACTGCGTGCGTGCAGGTGTTTGTCATCCGCCATGGCCAGAACCTGGGCAACAAGACGTTCTACCCGAAAACGCCGGACGAAACGGAGCCCGGAGAGGTCCTTTCCGCTTTCATTGCGCGGTATTACCTCGGGCGCGACACACCGCGCGAGATCCTGGTGAACACGGCCGTGGCCGAAGAGACACTTCTGGAAGAGGCGCTCTCGCAGGACGCGGGGCACGCCGTGGACATCCGGCACAATGTCCGCTCTGAGCGCCGCCGGTGGTTGGAGATGGCCGTCACCAACGCGCGCACCGCCCTGCGCACGCGCGCTGCACGCCAGGCTGGGCAGGGCCGGCGCATGGAAGCGCTGCAACAGGCTCTGGATCTCGAGGCGCTGCCCGAGCGTCTGGAGTGTTTCGACATCAGCCACACGCGGGGCGAGGCGACGGTGGCCTCCTGTGTCGTTTTTGACCGCGAGGGGGCGGTCAAGTCCGACTACCGCCGGTTCAACATCTCCGACATTGAACCCGGGGATGACTACGCAGCCATGCGCCAGGCGCTGGAGCGGCGTTACACGCGCCTCAAGCGGGGCGAAGGTGTACTGCCCGATCTGCTCGTCATTGATGGCGGCCCCGGACAGGTCAAACAGGCCATGGAGGTCCTGGAAGAACTGCAGGTGGACGGGGTGCCCATCATCGGCATTTCCAAGGGGCCGGACCGGCGCCCCGGCGAGGAAAAGCTGTTTGTCGCAGAGACGGGCGAAACGGTTATACTGCCCGCGGATTCCGCGGCACTGCACCTGTTGCAGCAGATCCGGGACGAGGCCCACCGGTTTGCCATCACCGGGCATCGCAACCGGCGCAGCAAGAGCAGGCGCAGCTCTAGCCTGGAAGACATCCCGGGCCTGGGGCCCAAGCGGCGCCAGACGATTCTCAAGCAATTCGGTGGGTTGAAGGCCGTTTCCCGAGCCGGTATTGATGACCTGGCGCGCGTGCCGGGGATCAGTCGGGAACTGGCTCAACGCATCTATGACACGTTCCACGGTGACCGGAAGGACTGAGCCCGTCATGGAGATGAACCTACCCAACAGCCTGACCCTGGCGCGCATCGTCATGATCCCGATTTTCGGGATCATCTTCTTTCTCCCCGTCGAATGGTCAAACTTCGTTGCGGCTATCATCTTCGCGCTGGCCGCTTTCACCGACTGGCTGGACGGTTGGCTGGCCCGGCGGCTGGGTCAGACATCGGCGTTCGGTGCATTCCTCGACCCCGTGGCGGACAAGCTCATGGTCGCCGTGGCCCTGGTGGCGCTGACAGCAGAGAACCCGTCGGCATTCTTCGCGCTGCCGGCAGCCGTCATCATCGGTCGCGAGATCGCCGTGTCCGCATTGCGGGAGTGGATGGCCGAGCTTGGCAAACGCGCCAATGTCGCCGTCAACGTCATTGGCAAGTTCAAGACCGCCGCGCAGATGATCGCCATCCTGTTGTTGATTTACAGCGCGCCGGTGGCAGGCGTGCCCACAACGATGACCGGTCTGCTTCTGCTCTACGCGGCGGCGGTTCTCACCCTCTGGTCGATGATCGTCTACCTGCGAGCCGCCTGGCTGGTTCTGGAAGGCGAGCCCCGGGAGGGCAGCGACAAGGCTTGACACCCGACGCGTGGTGGCTAGAATACATCGGCCTCAGCGGGAATAGCTCAGTGGTAGAGCACAACCTTGCCAAGGTTGGGGTCGCGAGTTCGAATCTCGTTTCCCGCTCCAGATTCCGCAACCCCGGCCCCGTGCCGGGGTTTGTTGTTTAAGCGGTGACCACCGGCCCGTTGCCAGCCTTACGAGCTCGTGGCGAAGGTCGGACACCGTGTTAGAATACGCCCCGTCAAGGCTCGGTGGCAGAGTGGTGATGCAGCGGACTGCAAATCCGCGTACGTCGGTTCGATTCCGGCCCGAGCCTCCATCCTTATATCCAGCGCCGGCGCGCGTGGTACCGGGAAACCCGGCCGAACCGCACGGTGAGTTCGACCGGGCTGGCTGCCCGGCACCTGGCGGGAGTGATGGAACTGGTAGACATACAGCACTTAAAATGCTGAGGCGCAAGCCGTGCGGGTTCGAGTCCCGCCTCCCGCACCATTTTCTATCCCCGGCCTGACTGCTGCAGCCATGACAGCCAACCTTCGTGACAAGTGGGACGCACGCTACCGGACGGCCAGCCCCACCGACGCCCGTGCGGCCCAGGTACTCACGGACAACCTTCACCTGCTGCCCACCAAGGGCCGAGGGCTGGATCTTGCAGCCGGGCTTGGCGGCAATGCTTACGTACTGGGCCGACACGGAATCACGACCGAGGCGTGGGACCTGTCTCCAGTGGGCAGCCGGCTGATTGAAAGCTACGCTCACACTACAGGCCTGCCGGTAATCGCACGCGTTCGCGACGTGATTGCGCAGCCCCCGGAAACGGACACCTTTGACGTGATCGTGGTCTCCGCGTTCCTGCACCGCCCCTTATGCGATGCCATCGCATCCGCCCTGCGCCCCGGGGGGCTGCTTTTCTACCAGACCTATTGCCAGACGCGGGTATCTACGGGCGGGCCCTCCAACCCCGACTTCCTGCTCGCGGATGGTGAGTTGCTGCAGCTGTTTCCGGGCCTGAAGCCAATCGTGTATCGGGAGGAGGGGACATTGGGAGACCCCTTTGTCGGCTTCCGCGACCGGGCCATGCTCGTCGCGGAGCGCCGGTCGGGCTGATGCGACTCGGCGGCGAGACCGACTCAGGCGGAAATCCCACTGACAACGCGTTCCCGGTTTTTCGGCAGCGATTCCGGTGGCAGACTGAACACCGCAGTGCTCTGGTGGCAACACAAGGAATAACAAATCATGTCGGAAACACGTAGCTCCATTCACGGTGAATGGTCGAGCGGCTTGATCTTCATTCTCGCGGCGACCGGATCGGCGGTGGGCCTCGGTAACCTGTGGCGGTTCCCGTATCTCGTGGGAGAGAATGGCGGTGCCGCATTCGTGATCATTTACCTCCTCTGCATTCTTCTGGTGGGTCTTCCCATCATGATCGCGGAGATCACCATCGGCCGCCGCGGGAAACGCAGCCCGATCAACAGCCTGCGCTCCGTTTCTCTGGAAGAGGGACGGTCCACGCAGTGGGCCTTGCTTGGCTGGCTGGGTGTCGCCGCCGGTTTCCTGATCCTGTCGTTCTACAGCGTGGTCGGTGGCTGGGCGCTGTTCTACGTGCTGCAATCCCTGCTGGGGAGCTTCCAGGGAATCACCAGCGATTCCTCGGCCCACCTGTTCGAAACCCTGCTGGCGAGCCCTTGGTCCGTACTGGGGTGGCATACGCTGTTCATGCTCATCCTGTTTGGCATCGTCGCCATGGGGGTGCGCAAGGGCCTGCAACGGGCTGTGACGATTCTGATGCCACTGCTCTTCGTGCTGCTCATCCTCCTGGTGGGGTATGGCATGGCAGCTTCGGGGGCATTTCAGGAAGCCATGGCGTTCATGTTCCAGCCCGATTTCTCGGTCGTGGAAGGTGGCACCATCCTGACGGCCATGGGCCAGGCGTTTTTCACGCTCAGCCTCGGCATGGGCGCAATCATGGTCTACGGCGCGTATCTGCCCAAGCGCGAGTCCATCCCGAAGAGTGCCGGCTGGATCGTGGGCATGGATACGATCACCGCCATCCTCGCGGGCCTTGCCATCTTCCCGATCGTCTTTGCCGCCGGCCTTGAGCCCGGTGAAGGGCCAGGCTTGGTCTTCATCACTCTGCCGATCGTGTTCGGCGAGATTCCGTTCGGGTACATGCTCGGGCTGCTGTTCTTCGTTCTTCTGTCGGTAGCCGCAATCACGTCCGGGATGTCACTTCTTGAACCGGCAACAGCTTATCTGACCGAGCGCCGGAAGGACGGCAGCCGCGTCAAGGCCGCGGCAATCATCACCGGGCTGATCTGGGTTCTCGGTATTGCCTGTGGCCTTTCCCTCAATGCCTGGAGTGGCGTCACCATCCTGCCGGGCATGGGCATTTTCGACTCGCTCGAGTATGTCTCCAACGACATCATGCTGCCGCTGGGTGGCCTCCTCATCGCCATCTTCGTCGGCTGGCGCATGCGACTGTCCAGCGTCATCGGGGAGCTTGGCGTCAACGAGAACAGCCCACTGTTCAAAGTGTGGTTGATTACCACCCGCTTTGTTGCCCCGGCTGCGGTGATTCTCGTGTTCGCGAATGCCACCGGGCTGTTCGGCATCTTCGGCTAGAGGGCCAACGGTGAATGGTCATTGACCGAACCGGAAGAGGGCGCTTCGGCGCCCTCTTTTTGTGGGCGATCGTCGCGGGGGTGATCGCGTTGGCCGGATGCCTCGCGCTGACTGCCCAGGTGCCCGAGTGCCAGTCATCCACGGACGCCGTGGACGCCATGCCTCCCGGGGAGCTGCTGGTCAGTACGCGCCCTGATCATCCCATCGACGTGAAAGTAGCAGCGACAGAGCGGCACAGAGCCGCCGGGATGCAGCACCTGTGCGCGGACGCGGTAGAACGGAACCCGATCCTGTTTCTGTTCGAGGAGCCGGTCACCCCGGCGTTTCACATGAACAACGTCCACGTGGCGCTCGATATCGTGTTCATCGATGCGGACCACCGCGTCATCGGCGTCTCACGCATGGAGCCGGGTCAACGCGGTCTCACGCGGCCGCCCGGACCGGTGATTGCTGCACTGGAGATGAAGGAGGGGGCTGCGGCGTCGCACGGCATTGCGCCCGGCGTACAGGTCGAGTGGTAGTCAGCAGCAGCCGCCCCAGTGCCGTTGATAGAAAGGCTGCCTGGGCTCGGAGCACACCGCTTCCGCCGTTGGCGTGCTCAACAGATCCTCCCTGATAACAAGAACTTCCAGCTCCACCTTGAAGAAGCTTGGTTGCCCGAGGCGGCCCTCGGCGAGATAGGCCAGCACATCGATACCCTCAGGTGCTGCATCCATGGCTGCGGCACCAAAGCCCGCATAATAATATTCATAAACACGACTGCGGCAATAGCGGTATCCAGGCTCAAGATCGACCTGGAGCATGTATTCGCCTTCCGATTCCTGGTAGCCATCCACCACCAGGGAGCCGATCCCGATGTGAGCGCGTGGGATGTCAAACACACTGGCAACATGATCAAGAACCTCGTTGGCCCGCGCTTCATCGGTCATGAGATCGGTCAGGATACTGCTGGCTTCCCTTGGCATCTCGACGGCAGCCCGTGTCGCCCGGAACTCCGGATCCGCCTCGACGGTACCGAGACAGCCGACCAGCAGTGCCAGCGACCACAACCCACTCCGTCGAATGCCACTCGGGAAACGCAAGGTCGTTCACTCCCGCAAGAGGCCCATTGGCCAGTATACGCCGGGCGGCGTTCGGTGACGGTTTCCCAGGCGTCGCCATGGCGTGGCAGGCTGGACCCTCGTCCGCAGACAGGCAGCCTTGAAAGACGCCTGGTAATAGCATTGAATGCCAGAAGTAACCTACCGCATGCCCCGTGGTCTTATCTTCCGTAAGAGCGGAGAAGCACGTCCATGCAGCAACAGCGACAGCAGTCCGGCCGCATCCGTGTTCTTGTGGCAGACGGGCGTGAGCTGCTACGGGAAGGTATCTGCCGGATTCTTGAAGCACAGGACTGTGTCGACGTCATCGCGGAAGCCTCACGCTACCGGACGGTGGAGGAACTGGTTGTGACAACTGCACTTGATGTCGTTGTACTGGACAGGGAACTCCCTGGTTGGAATCGGGCGAGATTGCCAACATCCTTCTGCCTCGGGCAGCAGTACGGGCCCGCATATGTTGTCCTGTCAGTGCCCCCGACAGCCGAAGCTGTTGCCCGGACGCTGGAAAGCGGCGCCACCGGGTTTCTCCTCAAAGACGCCGGGCACAAGGAGCTGGAAGACGGCGTCCATAGTGCGGCTGCCGGAGAAACGTTCATGTGCCCAACCATCTTCAGAGCGATTCTCGCCGAGTTTCTCCAGCATCTGGACCTGGAGAAGGGCGATCCCGCGCTCGAAGGCCTGGGAAACCTGGATCGCAGTATTCTCGATCGCCTTGAACAGGGCGACACAACGCTTGCCATTGCGCGATCACTGGGCGTTCATGATCAGGTCGTGATGGAGTACCGCCGCAGCATCATGGCTCACCTCAATGTAGGAGACAGTGCCTCTTTGCTTCGAGAGGCTCGAAGGATCGGTTTGCTGGCCACTGGCGAACCATCGAAGCGATGGGGTAACTAGGGGTTTCCCTTGCTGGTTAACACTGATACCTGACTTCGAGTAACCCTTGTACCTTCGCGCTAGCGATGTATCCGTATCGTCCCAGGATGTCTATCAGGCGCGGCTCATGTTGGGAGGGCCGTCATTACATGCCGCAGGCGTTTCGCCCGGCGTTGAGGAGTGTGTTGATAAGCCATGAACGGCACTCAATCCATTCGTGTGCTGGTTGCCGACGATCACCGTCTAGTCCGTCACGCACTGACACAGCTAATCGAATCGTTACAAGGGCTGGTAGTGGTCGCAGAGGCGGGGTCAGGTCATGAACTGGTACAAGCTGCGATCACTGAGCACCCGGATGTTGCCCTGGTGGACGCAGCGATCTACGCACACGGTGATTCCTCGCAATCAGCCATGCTCCAACGGACGTCTTCCGATGTCGCGACCGTCGTACTGTCGAATTATGTCAGCAATGCGTTTATCCGCAGGACGCTCCAGTCCGGGGCCTGTTGTTTCCTCTACAAAGACGCCGGCATCGCAGAACTGAAACAGGCGATCCACCACGCTGCAGAGGGCAGACTGTTCACTTATCCTCCGCTGGACGATGGGCCTTCACTGAAAGCACGGCGCCCAGTGGAGGACTCCGTGCTTCCATCCCCAGAGCCATCACTGACGCAAAGACAGCGGGAAGTCCTCCGTTTGGTCGCCAGCGGCTATCGAACCAAGGGCATAGCAGAGCGGCTTGGCGTCAGCGTCAAGACGGTGGAAACACATCGGGCCGAGATCATGCGACGCCTAGGCGTCAGCAATATGGTCGGACTGGTCCATGAAGCCATCCGCCTGGGGATGGTCTCGGCGCCCCCCTGATAGCCTGTGAACGCATAGGCAGAAACACCCAGTTCGCCTTGAAATAGCCTGTGATAACTGGCAGGTTTCGTGCCAGCCGAGCACAAAACCAGGGTAAACCCCTACGTCCAAGACGTAGGCAATCTACCCAAAAAGGCGGATAAGTGGTGGTGCATGCACGACTGGAGAGAATCGTCCGGAGCTCCTGCAACGGGTGTTGCCACGCTGACACGGGACGGGGCAATCAGCGGCATGAACCCGGCGTACAGGGAACTGCTGGGCTTGGGGCAGCAGGAGTTCGACGCCCTGGATGTCTGGTCACTTACGCATCAGAACTGCCACGATGCAATCGCTGCCACCCTGCGGCGTCTTGAAGATGAGACGGTTAAACACTGCAGGCTGCGGATCACTCATATCTGCAGGCATGGAACACTGCTCGAAGTAGAAGCCGACATATCCCGTCAGGAGCGGATCGCCAGAGAAAGCGAGACCACATTCGTCATCCCGGACACCCTGCGCCACGACGCGAGCGAGCCCGCGGAGGCGAGCACCAACGAGCAACTGCGCCAGGCGCTTGAGGACGCCGAGAGCAAGAACGCGACGCGAATGCTCTTCCTGGCCCGCCTCAGTCACGAGGTACGAACTCCACTTAACGGGATCATCGGCTTCGCAGAACTCCTGGAATCCGACCCGGAAGAGACGCTGACCATGAGGCAGCGTGAACACGTTCAGCAGGTCCGGGAAGGCGGTGCCCGGCTACTCAGACTGGTCAACGATGTCCTCGAGTTCGCGAGATCCGATAACGGGCAACTGGCGCTGCAGGACGTCCCGATCAATCTGGCGCGACTGCTGCAGGAGGCCGTCACCTTCCTGCAGCCGACCGCAGCACGGTCCAATGTGGAGCTCACCGTGCAGTGCGATCCCGCAATCGGGCCAGTGTCCGGCGACCCCACACGGCTTCTCCAGGTTCTGAACAACCTGCTCAGCAATGCAATCAAGTACACCCGGCCTGAGGGCAGAGTCGAATTGTCCGCCGTTGGCTGTGGACAGGACCGCATCGAGATTCGCGTATCCGACACCGGTATCGGCATCGCCTCCGGGAAACAATCCGAGATCTTCGACATGTTCGTGCGCGCCGACAATGGTCGTGCCTCTGGCCAGAGGGGGTACGGGGTTGGTCTTGCCGTCACGAAAGGACTGGTCGAACAAATGGGTGGCGCGATAACGGTAGAGAGCGCCCCCGGCGAGGGCAGCATCTTCACTGTTCTGTTGCCGACCGCCGGCTCCCAGGAGGGGCGCACGATTCGCCCGGATCCCAACGGAGATTGACGCAATCTTTCAACAACAGACCCAACTGCATCCGCCCGAACCGGCACATCGGCAAGCAGATCGCCCGGCAGGCGGCGCCGCGCTCTCTCCGCGGTGGCGATTGCGGCAGTCTGCGGCGATCCTTCTTCTGATGGTGGTCAGCGGCACGCTGATCGACCTCTCGGGAGGCCAGTTCATCTACCTGATGTTGATCCCGGTGCTGCTCAGTGCTGCCTATTTCGGACTGCGAGGAGGGCTCGCCACAGGGCTCGCCGCGGCCCTGATCGTTGGCCTGTTACCATCCGTCCAGCACCCCCCCACAGGCGTGGACGCCATGCTTGAGCCTGCAATGCGCATGGCTGCCTACGCAGCCCTGGGAGCATTGCTTGGCGGTCTGTTTGATCGTGTTCGTGCTCAAGCCCACCGCGCAAACCAGCGGGCCCTGATAAGCGCGCCAACAAACCGGCCGAACCGGCAAGCGCTCGAGCGTGAAATCGCCGATGCGGTAGAGCGGCAGACTGAAACGCATCTCATTCTCATTCGTCTGGACACCCTGCACGACAGTGTAACTACGTTCGGAGTGCTCGCAGATGACGCGCTGCTTGGCAGCATCTGTGACCGCCTTGAACTGGCCCCGGAGAACCAGTTTCACAAGGTTTTCCATATCGGTGACGAGCACTTCGCAATGCTTTTGCAATGCTCTGAAAACCAGGCGGAAGCGACCGCTCGGGATGCGGTAACGGCCATCCGTCAGCCATTCGTCCTGAACGCCACACCCATTTACCTGGACGCGTGTGCAGGGATGGTGTCGTTTGGTCATGATGACATCGAGGACAGGGGCTCCCATCACCTTATCGCCAAAGCATGGGTGGCTGTTGCACGTGCACAGCACCGATCGCTTGATCTTGCACGCAGCAGCGATCGCCTTGATGCGGAGGAACGCCGATCAGTCATCCTGCTCGGACAGGTCCAGCAGGCCCTGGAACGGCAACAGCTCTCTCTCAACTATCAGCCGAAGATTGACTTGGGGAGTGGCGCGGTCACCGGCGTTGAAGCGCTTGTACGCTGCAGATGGAAATCACGGAGAACTCGATCATGCTCAACCCTGATGAGGTTATTCCGCGCCTGCGTGAATTCGCAGAAGAGGGCATCGCCTTGCTGGTTGATGACTTCGGGACAGGGCATTCCTCACTGGCCTACCTGAAACAGCTCCCAGTCTCGACACTGAAGGTCGACAAAATGTTCGTGCGCCGCCTGAATCAGGATGAAGCCGGAGCGGAAGTGACAAGAGCGACTCTGTTGCTGGCGAAGAGTTTCGGACTGACAACGGTTGCCGAGGGTGTCGAGAACAAGGAGACGCAGGAGATCCTTCGACAAATGGGCTGCGATATGGCTCAGGGATTCGGCATCGCAGTGCCCATGCCACTGGAGGAGCTGGTTGAGTGGCTGGGGGAGAGACGCGTGTAAAGGTGAAGCCTGAAGTCTGTAGCTAGGCGCCCATGCGATTTAACATAATCTCTCTTATACGCAGTCCTGTGCGCCAATCCGGGCACGCGAGAAGTCCTTAAAGCCGTACAGCGACACCGCTGCAGACGTTGCCATGCATGGTTTTCAGCCATGATCGGTGCTGACGGCCAGCTTCTTCGGTACCATCACCATACTCGACCATTGCAGACAATATGTCCGGAGATGCAGCATGCCTCATCCCCAGTTCCCGCAGGACGATGCCATCGTCCACCTCAATCACGCCGGTGTCGGTGGCTGGCCGCAGCGCACGGCCGATGCCGTGTCTGCGTTTGCGCAGGAGAACCTCCGGCATGGCTCTGCCAACTACCCGCGCTGGCTGGAGACGGAACAGCGGCTGCGCGAGCGGCTGGCCAACCTCATCGGGGCGCCTGCCTCCAGCGACGTGGCGCTGGTCAAGAACACCTCCGAGGCGCTCTCGTTCATCGCCTACGGCATTGCCTGGGAACCCGGCGACGAGATCGTCATCAACAGCTCGGAGTTTCCGTCGAACCGGATCGTCTGGGAGTCACTGACGGATCAGGGCGTGGTCATAAGGGATGTGGATCTGTACGACGCCGAACACCCGTCACCGGAAGACGCACTCCTGTCTGTATTGAATGCGCGCACACGGCTGCTGTCGGTCAGCGCCGTCCAGTACGGCACCGGGCTGCGCATGGATCTGGAGCGGTTATCGTCGGCGTGCCGGGAACGTGGTGTGTTGTTCTGCCTGGATGCAATCCAGCAGCTCGGCGCGCTGCGGTTCGATCTGAACAGCGTTGATGCGGATTTCGTAGTCGCCGATGGCCACAAGTGGCTGCTCGGCCCCGAGGGGCTCGGCCTGTTCTATTGTCGCCCGTCGCTGCGCGACTCCCTGCAACTGACCCAGTATGGTTGGCACATGGTTGAAGATGCCGGCAACTATGACACCCACGAATGGGAGCCGGCCCGATCCGCCAGGCGTTTCGAGTGCGGCAGTCCGAATCTGATGGCGGTTCATGGGCTTGAGGCCAGTCTCGCGGTTCTTCAGGACGAAATCGGCATGGATGCAGTGGAATCCGCGGTGCTGGCCAATGCGGAGCACCTTGCCGAACGCATTCGCGACAGCGGGCGCCTGGAGATCGTCAGTGACCGGACGCCGGCACGGCGCTCCGGAATCATTGTGTTCCGGGCACCGCAGGCGGACAGCAAAGCGCTATACCGTGCGCTGATGGCCGACGGCATCCTCTGTGCCGCCCGCGGTGGCGGTGTACGGTTCTCCCCTCATTTCTACCTGTCCGCGAGCCAGCTGGATCACGCAGTGAACCGGGCCGAGGCGCTTGCGTCGTCGTTGTAGAAAGACGTCATAAGTCGCTGCATTCCCGGGAGAATCACAGCACCGCATCCTGGAGCGGCGGCTCCGCCGACGGGAACAGCGTATAGAAGTTGGTGGTGGTGTACTCCGCCACTTGATGGAGGCTTTCGCCACGAATCTCGGCCAGGCACTCGGCCACCCCCCGGACCCAGGCCGGCTGATTTTGTTTCCCGCGATGCGGGACCGGCGCCAGGTATGGGCAATCGGTTTCCACCAGCAGCGCGTCGGCCGGCAGCCGCCGCGCGACCTGGCGGAGGGCGTCAGCCTGGTGGAATGTCAGGATCCCGGACAGCGACAGGTGAAAGCCGAGATCCAGGTACCGATGGGCCGCCGCCTTGTCATCCGTAAAGCAGTGAATGATGCCCCCGACCTCGTCGGCACCCTCTTCCTTCAGAATGCGGGCCGTGTCCTCCGGCGCGCCACGGGAATGGATGATCACCGGTTTGCCGGCGATGCGTGCAGCGCGAACCTGGCGACGGAAACGCTCATGATGCCAGTCCCTATCCGCTTCCCCGGTGCAGAGATAGTCGAGACCCGTTTCACCGATCGCCAGCACCTGGGGATGATCGGCCATGGCAGCCAGCGCCTCGGGATCGACCTCACGCAGCTCCTTGCCGCAGGGGTGTACGCCCACGGATGCGGACACCTGCGGATAACGTTCGGCTAGCGCCAGCAGTTCGGGGGCACTGTCCAGGTCGACGCTGACGGTCAGGAAATGACCGATGCCCTGGCGGTGGGCCTCGTCCAGGTAAGGCCTTGGGTGGTCCGCGTCGGCGTCGAGCATGTGCAGGTGACAATGGGAATCAACGAGCGGCATCGACGCCATGAAAACTCCTTTGGTCGAGACGGGTTACGGTTGCTCTTTCAACGATCAGATCGTGTGAGTCGGGCGCTCCGACTCCAGGGCGCCGGCCAGGTAGGTTTCGATCTTGGTGCGGGCGGGCCCGCCGTCCTTGTCACTGAACTGCAGCCCGACGCCGGCCGTACGATTTCCCTGGGCACCCTGGGGGGTAATCCAGATGACCTTGCCGACCACGGGGAGTTTTTCCGACTCCTCCATCAACGTGAGGAGCATGAAGACCTCGTCACCAAGGCGGTAGGTGTTCGAAGTCGGAACAAACAACCCGCCGTTGCGAACGTGCGGCATGTAGGCGGCATACAGGGCGTGCTTGTCCTTGATTGTGAGCGACAGGATGCCTTGCCGCCCTCCCTTGGACTGCGTTCCGTCAGCCATGTGCTCCCTCCTTTGCGCAGACCTGACTCCAGCGGATGAACAGGCGCTCAAGCACCAACTGGTGGTTGAGCGGATGATCCGCGAGGCGCCGTTGCTCCATGATCTCGTCCAGAAAATCATGGACTGCATCCGAGTCTAGCGCGGCAGGCAGCTGATTCAGTCGACTGATTCGCGCTTCGGCTTGCGTCGCCTGCACCCGGATCAGATCCATGATGACCGCCAGCAGCAGCCGCGTCACCCTGTCAACGTCGTCCTTTCCCCAGCGGGACGCCACATCCACCGGGCTGAGCCGCCCTTCCGCAATCCCGCGCATCTGCTCCAGAAGGGTCTGCAGCGACTCCGTACCACCCTTTTCATGCAGCGCCTGCGCCGCAAGTGGCGCATTGCCGACCACGCCCAGCAGTTTGACCGCTTCACCCTGCCCTCGGGCCTCAAGCCAGCTTGCGGCGACCGCGTGCGAGGGCGCAGGGATGGTTACCGTCTGGCAGCGGCTGCGAATGGTTGCGGGCAGCTGGGCGGGCCGGTGCGCGACAAGGATCAGCGTGGTCCGCTCAGGCGGCTCCTCAAGTGTCTTCAGCAGACTGTTGGCGGCGTTGGTATTCATGCTCTCAGCAGGTGTAATGATCCCGATCCGCTCACCGCCAAGCTGGCTCTTCATGCCGAGCACACGACTCAATTCGCGTACCGCATCCACCTTGATGACGCGGCTGCCCTCCTCCGGCTCCAGCAGGTGATGATCCGGGTGGCTGCCTGCCGCCATCAGCTGGCATCCCTGACAGGATCCGCACGGCGCGCCGTCACTCCCCGGGCTGGTACACAGCAGTATCCTGCTGAGCCGCTGGGCGAGGGCCCGCTTCCCCAGTCCTTCCGGGCCGATCAACAGCAATGCGTGAGGCAGACGACCACCGTGCATTCGCTGACGCACGGATGCCCAGGCCGCGTCCTGCCAGGGATAGAGTACGTCGCCGCCGTTCTCAGTCATGGATCAGTTGCCTGCCACAAGCCAGTGATCAAGAATGCTGCTCAACTCGCGGGCGACCGTGTCGGGATCTGCCGACGCATCCACGATCTTCATCCGCTCCGGATCCACTGCGGCGCGTTCCAGGTAGCTCTGACGGACCCGCTCGAAGAACGTGTCCTGCTCCTGCTCGAATCGATCCGGGTCACCGCGCTCGCCTGCCCGCCAGCGACCGACGCTGACAGGCAGATCGAGTACCAGCGTCAGGTCCGGGCGCAGATCGCCCTGAACCCACTGCTCCAGTGCGGCAATGCGGTCGTATCCAAGTCCTCGCGCCGCTCCCTGGTACGCATAGGTGGCATCGGTAAAGCGGTCGCAAAGCACGCATTCGCCACGTGCGAGCGCCGGGCGAATCACCTTGTGAACGTGTTCGGCCCGGGCGGCGAACATCAACAGCGCCTCGGCATCCGCGCACATGGAATCATCGGCATGTTCCAGAAGCATGCCACGGATCGATTCGCCGATGCCGGTTCCACCGGGCTCACGCGTCACTAAAGGTGTCATCCCCAGATTGCTGATATGACGTGAAATCGCCTCCAGCGCCGTGGTTTTGCCTGCACCCTCGACACCTTCCAGGGTAATGAAAAGCCCTCCGGCTGAGCCCATCAGTCATCACCCCCCTGACCGAGAATGTAACGCCGCACGGCGCTATTGTGTTCCTCCAGCGTTTCGGAGAATACGTGTGTCCCATCGCCGCGAGACACAAAGTACATGGATGTTCCCGGCTCCGGATTCACCGATGCCTGCAGTGAGGCGCGGCCGGGCATTGCGATGGGCGTAGGCGGCAGCCCATGGCGCGTGTAGGTGTTGTACGGGGTGTCAGTGCGCAGATCACGGGTGCGAATCCGCCCATCGTAGGCATCCCCCATGCCGTAGATCACGGTCGGGTCGGTCTGCAGACGCATACCGTCCTCCAGGCGGCGTACGAACACGCCAGCGATTTCTCCCCGCTCTTCCGGTGCACCGGTTTCCCGCTCGATGATCGACGCGAGAATCAGCGCCTCGTAAGCGGAGTCGAGTGGCAGCCCGTCGACGCGGTTATCCCACACCGATGAAAGCTCCCGCTGCATGGCGCGGTGGGCACGGCGAAGCAGATCCAGGTCCGTTGTGCCACGGGTGTAGTTGTAGGTCTCCGGTAGAAACCACCCTTCCGGATGCTCCTTGTCGGGGCTGCCGACAGCCGCCATGACTTCAGTGTCGTCCGGGGCATCCAAGGTGTCGAGAATTCGCGGGTCAGCCTGCATGGCCGCCAGAAGCTGCCGGAACGTCCAGCCTTCGACGACGGTGAAGCGATACTGAATGACGTCACCGCTGGCAATCCGGTGCAATAGCTGTGGGGCCGTCATGCCGGCGGGTAAGCCGTACTCTCCGCTCTGCAGCCGTTGGGCCTTGCCCGACAGCCGGGAGTAAAGGCGGAAATAGAGCGGGCGCTCCATGCCAACGTCGTTCTCCAGCTGCCGCTGCAGACTGCGCACACTGCTCCCTGAGTCGATTTCCACCGTTTTCGGTGACTCGTCCTGATGAAGCTGAGTCTGGTGCCAGTTGCGGTAATCGATGGCAATCCCCGCCACGACCACCGCAACGCATACCAGGGCCACGCCAGCGATTCTGGCAATCCGTCGAATCATGCTCTTCACGTCCTCTGCTCATGCCGGCTGGCAGGTGTGCAAGCCAGCTTTTCCCTGTCCAGCCACTCCTGCAGCCGGTGCGATATAGGCCCCGCCTGCCAGTGACCGATCCCGTCGATCGCCTGCACGGGCCAGACGCCGTTGACGCTGTTGCACACAAAAACTTCCGACGCCGCCAGCAGGGACGTCGGCCACACTTCACGCTCGGCGACCGGCATGCCGTCGGCCGCAAGCCTGGCCATGATCGCCTCGCGCATGACGCCCGCTATCCCGTTTCTGTCGAGCCGGGGTGTCACGACGTGCTCACCGACGACCAGGAACAGATTGCTCATCGTGCCTTCGATGAATCTACCGTCCCGGTCACACATCAGGCCTTCGGCCACGCCGGTCCCGTGCCACTCCATGCGTGCCAGTGTCTGCTCCAGACGGTTCAGGTGCTTGATACCGGCCAGGCGCGGCTGATCGCCGAGCGCCATGGTCACCACACATGCGCTGATCCCATCGGACCAGTGAGACGCGGGGTGCTGCGGAGCAGGATGGCGGCTGATGATACGGCGCGGCAGCACCGAATCCGGGCGCGCATAGCCGCGACCACCCGAACCCGCGGTCCAGACCACTTTCACCACGCCGCATCCCGGCTCGGCTGCGGACAGGCGGGTGACCTCGGCACGGATACGTTCATGGTCAGGAGTCGGGAGGGAAAGTGCGGATGCTCCGCGGGCGAGGCGGCTCAGGTGTTGATCCAGCAGGCGGGGCTCGCCGGCCACGATGGCGATGGTCTCAAAGAGACCATCGCCAAACTGAAGCCCACGATCATCGACCGGCAGATGCTCACAGGGCGCGCCATCCACCAGGTACATGGCTCTCGCTCACTCAGGTTTGCGGAACAGCACCGTGCCGTTCGTGCCGCCGAAACCGAACGAATTGGAGATGGCCACATCGATGGCCTGCTCCCGTGCCGAATGCGGCACGTAATCCAGATCGCACCCTTCTGCCGGGTTATCCAGATTGATGGTCGGAGGCAGAATCCCGTCGCGCATGGCCAACAGGGTAAACACGGCCTCGACCCCACCCGCGGCACCGAGCAGATGGCCTGTCATCGACTTGGTGGAGCTCACCGCCAGTTTGTAGGCGTGATCACCGAACGTACGCTTGATCGCCTTGGTCTCGGCGACGTCACCCACCATGGTGGAGGTTCCGTGGGCGTTGACGTAACCCACCTCGTCGGCGTTGACACCCGCATCGCGGAGCGCCGCATTCATGCAACGGGCGGCTCCTTCGCCACCTTCGGAAGGCTGCGTCATGTGGTAGGCGTCGCCACTCATGCCGTAACCCGCGAGCTCCGCGTAGATAGGGGCGCCACGCTTGCGCGCGTGCTCATACTCTTCCAGTACCACCACGCCGGCTCCGTCACTGAGGACGAAGCCGTCACGGTCGGTATCCCAGGGACGGCTGGCCCCTTCCGGGTCGTCGTTGCGACTGGAGAGCGCTTTGGCGGCCGAGAAACCACCGAGGCCGGTGGGGGTCGTCGAGAACTCGGCACCACCCGCTACCATGACGTCCGCGTCACCGTAGGCGATCATCCGGCCCGCTTCGCCGATGTTGTGTGTCCCCGTGGTGCACGCGGTGACGATGGAAATGTTCGGGCCCTTCATGCCGTGGATGATCGACAGGTGTCCGGCGATCATGTTGATGATGGCGCCCGGGATGAAGAACGGAGACAGCTTTCTGGGACCGCCATCGAGATAGGCTTTGTGGCCGTTCTCGATCCAGTTGATCCCGCCGATACCCGAGCCGATGGCCACCCCGATCCGTTCCGCATTGCTCTCGGTGACATCCAGCTCGGCATCACTGAGCGCCTGGTTCGCGGCCGCAATACCGTAATGGATGAATGGATCCATCTTGCGGGCATCTTTCGGGTTGATGTGTTCCTTGGCATCAAACCCCTGAATGGTGCCCCCGAACCGGGTCGCGAAGTGTTCGGTGTCGAACCGGTCAATGGGGCGAATCCCGCTGCGACCGGCGCAGATGTTACCCCAGGCTTCACTGATGTTGTTCCCGACCGGAGAGACGATGCCGAGGCCGGTCACAACCACCCGCCGTTTATTCAAGGCCATATCCTCGCTTCCTTTAGAAACGCGTGAAGGGTGACGGTTACCCGACACCCTTCACGAGCCTGCCGACATGCATGTTGCCGGAGAGCGTTAGCTACCCAGATGGTTCTGGACGTAGTCGATCGCCTGCTGGACGGTCGTGATCTTCTCGGCCTCTTCATCGGGAATCTCGCATTCGAATTCCTCTTCCAGGGCCATCACGAGCTCGACGGTGTCGAGGGAATCGGCACCAAGATCGTCAACGAAAGACGCTTCCGAGGTGACTTCCTCTTCTTTTACCCCGAGCTGCTCGACAACGATCTTCTTGACGCGCTCTTCGATACTGCTCATAAACCCTTACTCCCGATTATGGCCGGTCCAGTTATATCTGCCGGCGTATTCTATGCAATGCGGCCTATTGTTACCACAGCGTATGGCCTTTCGTCAGACCATTGGGCCCGCCGAAAAGACCAGCCTTTGCCTATCAGCCCATGTACATGCCGCCGTTCACGTGCAGCGTCTGCCCGGTGATGTACTCGGCGGCATCCGAGGCCAGAAAAGCAACACTTGAGGCGATATGATCCGGGCGGCCTAATGTGCCCAACGGGATTTGCTTCGTCAAATCCTCCCGCTGCTCGTCACCCAGTGCCCGGGTCATATCCGTGTCGATGAAACCCGGAGCCACGGCATTCACCGTGATTCCGCGCGCACCGACTTCACGCGCCAACGAGCGCGTGAACCCTTGAACCCCCGCCTTGGCCGCGGCGTAGTTCGCCTGGCCGGCGTTGCCCATGGATCCAACCACGGACGAAACATTGATGATGCGCCCCCAGCGCGCCTTCATCATGCCACGCAGACACGCCTTGGACACGCGGTAGACGGACGTCAGGTTCGTGTCGATGATGTCATCCCATTCGTCATCCTTCATCCGCATCATCAGGTTATCCCGGGTGATGCCGGCATTGTTGACGACGATGGTGGGGGTGCCGTGTTCTTTCGTGATCGCGGCGAGCACGTCATTGACGCTGTCGGGGCTGGTGACGTTGAGCACCATGCCCCGGCCATTGGCGCCCACCTCCTTGAGGTAGGCGCTGATTGCGTCCGCACCCTTGTCGGAGGTCGCGGTACCAATCACGGTGTGCCCCGCCTCGGCGAGGCTCTCGGCAATGGCCCGGCCAATGCCGCGGCTTGCGCCCGTCACGAGAGCGGTACGTGCTTCATTGGTCATGATTGTTATCCCTGATCGAGTGCTTTGTTCAGGCTGTCCGGATCGAATACTGCAACCGCGTCCAGCGACTTGTCGATGCGCCGGGTCAGGCCAGCGAGCACCTTTCCGGGTCCGCACTCCACGAGCGTGCCCACACCGTGCCCGGCGAGAAACTCCACCGTCTCCACCCACCGTACCGGCCGGTGGAGCTGCCGCACCAGACGGTCACGGATGCCGTCCGGATCGTCGCAGGGCGCGACGTCGACGTTGTGCACCACCGGGATAGCCGGCGCCTGCACTGCAACATCCCGCAGGCGCTGTGCGAGCTTCTCCGCCGCGGGCTCCATCAGGGCGCAGTGCGACGGCACGCTCACGGGCAACGGCATTGCGCGCTTCGCGCCGGCCGCCTTGGCGGCGGTGACGGCACGCTCAACCGCGCTGGCGCCACCGGCGATCACCACCTGGCCGGGCGCATTGAAGTTCACGGCTTCCACCACGTCGCCCTGGGCGGCATCGGCACAGACCTGGCGAACCTGCTCGTCATCCAGCCCCAGAATCGCCGCCATAGCGCCCTGCCCCTGCGGTACGGCCTCCTGCATCAGGCGCCCGCGCTCGGCCACCAGGGCCACCGCTTCCGGGAACGCCAGTGCGCCGCCGCAGACCAGTGCGCTGTACTCACCGAGACTGTGGCCGGCCAGATAGGCGGGCGCGGGCGCCCCCTTTTCCTGCAGGGCGCGCCAGACTGCTACGCCTGCGGCAAGCATGGCGGGCTGCGTAATGTCGGTACTGTTGAGTTGATCTTCAGGGCCGTTGCGTACGAGATCCCACAAGTCGCGGCCCAGGGCGTCGGATGCTTCAGCAAAGGTGTCGGCGACAACGCTGGTATGCTCGGCCAGCTCGCCGAGCATGCCGACGGATTGCGACCCCTGGCCGGGAAAGACAAAAGCGGTTGTGCTGGTCATGCCGGTTCTTGTCCTTTATCGGGCTATGGTGTGCCGGGAGGCCACGGGCTCAGTACCGGATCAGTGCCGAGCCCCAGGTGAAACCGCCCCCAAACGCTTCGAGTAGTAATAGCTCACCACGCTGGATCCGCCCATCGCGCACGGCTGTATCCAGCGCCAGCGGGATCGATGCCGCGGAGGTATTCCCGTGTTCACCGACGGTCTGCACCACCTGGTCCATGGGCAGTCCGAGCTTCTTGGCGGTGGCCTGGATGATGCGAATATTCGCCTGGTGCGGGATGAGCCAGT
This sequence comes from Aquisalimonas sp., assembly GCA_007126095.1. Taxonomy (GTDB): domain Bacteria; phylum Pseudomonadota; class Gammaproteobacteria; order Nitrococcales; family Aquisalimonadaceae; genus Aquisalimonas. The sequence goes on along the minus strand of SLBZ01000031.1, from coordinate 70,021 downwards.
CCACGTCCTGCTTCTGAAGGCCGTTGGCCTCCAGCGTCTCGTCGACGATCCGGCCCAGGGTTCGCACTGCAACCTTGAAGACTTCGTTGCCGCGCATGTGGAGCTTGCCGGCACTGCCCTCGAGCTCGTCATACCCCTGCGAGACGCCCCAGGGCACGTTGAGCAGGTCTTCGAAACCGCCGTCGGCGTGCAGGTGGGTGGACAGGATACCCGGGGTTTCATCCGCCTCCAGCACCACCGCGCCGGCACCGTCGCCAAAGAGTACGCACGTGCCTCGATCCGTCCAGTCGATGATGCGGCTCATGGTCTCCGAGCCAATCACCAGTGCCCGTTTGGCGCCCCCCGTCGCGATGAATCGATTCGCCACGTCAAGCGCGTACACGAACCCGGAACAGGCGGCAGACACGTCGAATGCCACAGCCCCCGGACGGATGCCCATCTCGGTCTGGATCAGGCAGGCGGTGCTCGGGAAGATGCGGTCCGGCGTGCAGGTGCCCAGCACCACCAGGTCGATATCGGAAGCCTGCAGGCCTGCCGCATCCAGGGCGCGGCTCGCCGCGATCACTGCAAGATCGCGACAGGTCTGGTCGTCACCGACGATGCGACGTTCGCGTATACCGGTGCGTTCGCGAATCCAGGAATCGCTGGTGTCCACCAGCTTCTCCAGCTCCGCATTCGTCAGGATCTTCTCCGGGAGATAACTCCCCGTCCCCTTTATCCTCGCGTACGTCACGATTCCTGCCTTTCTGAAAGCAGCTGGTCCAGGCGCTCGTCGATCAACGTAGGCACTGCCGCGTCGACTTCAAGCATCGCAGTCTCCACTGCGTGAGCAAACGCCGTCGTGTCTGCGCCACCGTGGCTTTTCAGCACGATACCACGCAGACCCAGCAAGCTTGCACCATTGAACTGGCGTGGGTCGATACGCTGACGGAAACGCCGCAGCACTGGCAGCGCCACGAGCCCGGCCAGCTTGGTGAGAGGGTTCCTGCGGAATTCCTCGCTCATGTAGTGCGCAATGATATGCGCCACGCCCTCGCTGGTCTTGAGGGCGACATTGCCGACAAACCCGTCGCAGACAATGATGTCCGCCGTCCCCTTGAATATGTCGTCGCCCTCGACGTAACCGATGTAGTTGAGCCCGCTCTCGTTGAGGATCTGCGCCGCCTGCTTGACCTGATCGTTACCCTTGATCTCTTCCTCGCCGATATTCAGGAGACCGACGCGCGGCCGCTCCACACCATCCAGAGCTTCCGCGAGAACGGCTCCCATGACCCCGAACTGAAACAGGTGCTCGGCACTGGAGTCGACATTGGCGCCCAGGTCGAGCATGCGGGAGAAACCGCCAATGCTCGGCATGGTTGTGCAGATTGCGGGGCGATCAATTCCGGGGAGGGTCTTGAGGACGTAGCGCGCGGTGGCCATGAGGGCGCCGGTATTGCCGGCCGATACGGCAGCATCGGCATCGCCGTCCTTCACCATGTTCACGGCGACCCGCATGGATGAGTCCTTCTTCAGACGCAGCGCCTGAGACGGTGATTCATCCATGCCGACGGTCTGGCTCGCGGGCACAACGAACACCCGGGGATGCTCGGCATGCCCCGCACGGCTCATTTCGCCGCGCAGGGTGTCGGCATCACCTACCAGGGCAACGCGCAACCGGTCGTGGCGTTCGAGCGCCTGCAGAGCAGCCGGCACCACGACTCCGGGTCCGTGGTCGCCGCCCATGGCATCCAGTGCGATCGTTACGGCTTTGGCCATCGACTCGAAAGATCCTGTTGCCGTGAGTCAACCACCAGCCGGCCACTGGCGCGAGCCAAAAGCGTGACGGACGACGTCGGCGGTGGGCTCGTCAACCTAGTCGTTATCGGTATCCAGCACCTTACGACCGCGATAATAACCTTCGGGGCTGATGTGATGCCGGCGATGGGTCTCGCCCGTGGTCGGCTCCACCGACAGCGTCGGCTCGCTCAGCGCGTCGTGGGAGCGACGCATGCCCCGCTTCGAACGGGACTTACGATTCTGTTGCACTGCCATCTCTATGACTCCTGATTTGAACCTTGATCACCGCCACGTTCCCTGAGCGTACTCAGCACAGCGAACGGATTGTCTTTCACTTCTTCCGGCGCGACACCGTCGCCGCCAGGCGAATCTCCCGTCAACGGCACACAGGAGACGTCGTTCTCGTGACGCGGTATAACGGGGAGCGCGAGGATCAGCTCATCCTGCACGAACTCACCCACCACCACCTCGCCACTCGGGCACAGCAGCGGATCCAGCTCCTCCGGGAGCGAATCCGCTTCATCTTCACGCCCAACCATCGCCACGTTGATCTGTGGCTCAAGCGCCAGAGCCATTGGCTCCAGGCAACGCTGGCACGTGACCATCACCGTCGCTCTGATGCTCCCGTGGACGACGGCGCGCCGACCACTGTCCAGCCCGAATTGCAGATCGAGTTCCGCAGTCCCGGACGCGTCTGCCAGCAACCCGGTCAACCTCGGCATGTCCGCCACCGGCATGGACGCACGGATCTGTCTGCCCTGTTTCGAGAACAGGACCAGATCCACCTTGGAGGGCACCGAATTGCCGGTCATAAGGCGCGCATGGTATCCCCGAGCCCGGGGCCTGTCAAAGCAGCCGACACGGTATGCCACGACTTGACGCCGTTCGCCACCGACGGTCCAATTCGTACACGGTCAGTCCGGTCGTTCGTCGCCGCGGAGCGCCCGTGATAGCGGTCCGTCCCTCGATTCTGTTCTGGAGATGTCATGGTGCACTCACGGGTTGTTCTCGCCTCGGGCTCCCGCCATCGCGTGGATCTGTTGCAGCGGCTGCTGCCCGAATTCACCACCGACACACCGGATATTGATGAGCGCGTGGGCGAGAATGAGACGGCGGACCGTTACGTCACCCGTCTCGCCGAGGAGAAGGCCCTTGCGGTGGCTGAACGCCACCCTGACAGCCTCATCATCGGCTCCGACCAGGCCTGTGTTCTGCGTGATCGGATCCTCGGAAAACCGGCCGATCACGAAGCGGCAGTTCAGCAGTTGCTGGATTCCTCGGGGCGCATCGTCACGTTCCTGACCGGTGTTTGCGTACTGAATACGGCGACCGGCTCCAGCCAGGTCGATGTCGTGCCGTTCCGGGTTCGTTTCCGGCGTCTTACACGCGACTCCGTGGAACGCTACCTGGCGCGCGAACCGGCGTACGATGCCGCCGGCAGCTTCCATTCCGAGGGGCTGGGCATTGCGCTGTTCGAGCGCCTGGAAGGGGCAGACCCGACCGCGCTGGTCGGGTTGCCCCTGATCCGGCTTGTAACCATGCTGCACGAGGAGGGGGTTGCTCTCCCCTGAGCAGCATCGATCATGCCTTTCACTCGAAGGGTGCAGGCCCGATCAGCTTCTCCGCGACCGTGTCGCCGATTGCCACACCCACACCCCGGCCGAACCGCTCCAGGATGTTGGGACGGATCGTATAGTCCCGGGTACGCTCGACACCGATGACGTCACGGACTACGTACTGAACGCTGCCGATCTCGTCTGCCAGTCCCAGCTCGATACTCTCCGTACCGGTCCACACATCACCGGAGAAAATCCGGTCATCGTCGGCCAGCCGGTCGCCTCTCCCTTCCTGCACGGCAGCAATGAACTGACCGTGAATGTCATCCAGCAGGCGCTGGAGGCGTTCCACATCGTCCGGATCCTCCTCGGAGAACGGATCCATGAAGGCCTTGTTGTCGCCCGCCGTGTGCAGTCGCCGTTCGATCCCCAGGCGCTCCATGGCCTCGTGGAAACCAAAGCCGTTCATCAGCACGCCGATGGAGCCAACCAGGGAAGCCTGGTCCACGTAGATTTCGTCCGCAGACACGGCAAGGTAGTACGCACCGGAGGTGAACATGTCGCCGGCCACCACGTAAAAGGGCGTCTCGGGGTGTTCCTCCTTGAGCCGACGAATCTCCTGGTTGATCCGGTTGGCCTGCACCGGACTGCCGCCCGGGCTGTTGACCTTGAGGATCACGCCTCTCGAGTCCTCGTCCGAGAACGCACGCCGCAGCGCAGCGCCGATGGTCTCCGCATCGTTCTCCCCTCCGGGCATGATCGCTCCGTCCACCTCCACCAGTGCCGCATGCGGCCCGGGCGGCGCATCGGACGTACCGGGGAACCACCCCATCACAAGCGCGAGAACCACGAACAGGTAGCCCAGAAACAAGGCCTTGAAAAGGATGCCCCAGCGCCGGGATCGGCGCCGCTCGCGGATTCCCTCCAGGGCGACCTCTCGCAATGCCTCCCGCTCCCAACGATCATCCTGCATCAGTGCCTACTCCCGTCAGTTGTTTACCGTATGTCCCGTGGACGCCCGAGCGGCGCCATCATGGCCGCGACTCCTCCAGCCGCACCAGAATCCCGCGCAGCTCGTCGGGTAGCTCGGCATGATAAACGTGCTCGGCGCCGCTGTCGGGGTCTTTCCACCGAAGGCCGCTGGCGTGCAGGAAAAGCCGCTTCAACCCGTACTTGCGCAGGGTCTTGTTCCACTCCTGATCGCCGTAGCGCCCGTCACCTGCCACCGGATGCCCGGCGTATGCGCCGTGGACGCGGATCTGGTGCGTCCGGCCGGTAGCGATGGACACCTCGGCCAACGTCGCCTCGTGAAAGACTTCCGAGCGCCGAAAGACGCTACGGGCAGCCTGCCCCGCCGAACTGACCTGCACGGTGCGCTCACCATCGCGCCTGGCGTTGCGATCCAGACGCGCCTCGACCGGCAGCGGGTGCTTGGGCAGACGTCCTTTGACCAGCGCAAGATAGCGCTTCTCCAGTGCGCCATCCCGGATCACCTCATGGAGCGTGCGCAGGGTGCTGCGTCGTTTCGCCACCAGCAGGCATCCGCTGGTCTCGCGATCGAGCCGATGCACCAGCTCCAGGAAGGCCGTGCCGGGTCGCATCGCCCGCAGGGTCTCGATGACGCCCCACGGCACTCCACTGCCGCCGTGGACGGCGATGCCCGAGGGCTTGTTCAGCACCAGCAGGCGATCGTCCTCATGCAGCACTGCCGCGCCGATGCGCTCCTGCATGCCTTTCGGCGGCTGGTCGCCTTCGGCGCGTCTGCCTGCATCCACCGATACCGGCGGGATGCGTACCCGGTCTCCGGCCTCCAGGCGGGCACCGGAACGCACACGCCCCCCGTTTACACGCACCTCGCCCTTGCGCAGCAGGCGGTGCACCCGCGAACGGGGAACACCTTTCAGCTCACGCGCGAGGAAGTTATCGATCCGCTGCCCGGCGGACCCGCTGTCGACGTCGACGTGGCGGACGCCGTTACGCCCTTGTGCACTGGATGAGGAAGTCATGGTGTGCGGTAGTTTACCAGCTCAACCCCCCGTTTGATGCAGCTGGTTGACACTGCTATATTTGCGACTCCTTGCGGGAGAAGAATCATCGGCCCTGCAAGGTGGAAGTAACTGGAAACAACGCATCATCCGCATGTCGGATGTATTTTATCGCTGGTTTCATGGTGGTCCCGCTGGTCGGGGCGACCCACAGAGAACCGCTCCCATGGCTTCGCTCCGACTGTTGACGCAGAACCTGGTCGTCTTGCGCCTTGCCGCGCTGCTCTTTTCCGAGCCGACTCGTTCGTGCGCGCACCCTCGTGGTGCGCCGCACCGTCGCATCGTGACCGGACGCGTGCACCAGGCGGAAGTCATGGTTGAGCGCCGGAGATTCGCAACGTATGAAAAGAATGCTCATCAATGCCACCCAGCCCGAAGAGTTGCGGGTGGCAATGGTCGATGGACAGAAGCTCTACGATCTGGATATTGAGACCCCGGCAAGGGAGCAGAAGAAGTCCAATATCTACAAGGGTAAAATCACTCGGGTTGAACCCAGTCTTGAGGCAGCTTTTGTCCAGTACGGGTCGGAGCGGCACGGGTTTCTCCCCTTCAAGGAGATCGCGCGCAGCTACTACCAGGGAGACGGTGGCAACGGTAATGGCCGCACCAGCATCAAGGATGTCATCAAGGAAGGCCAGGAAGTCGTTGTCCAGGTAGATAAAGAAGAGCGTGGCACCAAGGGGGCCGCGCTGACGACCTATGTCAGCCTCGCCGGACGTTATCTCGTCCTCATGCCCAACAACCCGCGGGCCGGCGGCGTCTCCCGCCGCATCGAGGGTGATGACCGCGACGAGATCCGGGACGCTCTGCGGCAGCTTGAAACTCCCGAAGGCATGGGTCTCATCGTGCGCACGGCCGGCGTTGGCCGGAACATCGAGGAACTGCAGTGGGACCTCAACTACCTGCTGCAGCTCTGGGAGATGATCAAGGGGGCCGCCGACGAGCGCCCTTCCCCGTTCCTGATCTATCAGGAAAGTAACGTCATCATCCGGGCGCTGCGGGATTACCTGCGCGCGGACACCGGCGAAATTCTCATTGATGACGCCGACGTGTATGCCACGGCGCAGGATTTCGTGAAGCAGGTGATGCCACAGTTCAGCTCCCGGCTGAAGCATTACGACGACAGCGTTCCGCTGTTTACGCGCTATCAGATCGAGAGCCAGATCGAGTCGGCGTTCGACCGCCAGGTCCAGTTGCCGTCCGGCGGGGCCATCGTCATCGACCACACCGAAGCGCTCATCTCCATCGACATCAACTCGGCGCGCGCTACCAAGGGCAGCGACATCGAGGAAACGGCGCTGAACACCAATCTGGAAGCGGCGGACGAAATCGCCCGGCAGTTGCGTATCCGCGACCTGGGCGGCCTGATCGTCATCGACTTCATCGACATGGGCCCCAACCGCAACCAGCGCGACGTAGAGCAGCGGCTTCGCGAGGCCGTGAAGATGGACCGTGCGCGGGTGCAGGTGGGGCGGATCTCCCGCTTCGGCCTGCTGGAGATGTCGCGTCAGCGGTTGCGCACCTCCCTGGGCGAGACCAGTCAGGAAGTCTGCCAGCGCTGCAACGGCCAGGGCACGGTCCGCGGCGTCGAGTCGCTGTCCCTGTCGGTGCTGCGGTTGGTGGAAGAAGAGGCGATGAAGGAGAAGACCGCAAAGGTTCTGGCGCAGTTGCCGGTGGACGTGGCCACCTACCTGCTCAACGAGAAGCGGGACACGCTTGGCATGATCGAGTCGCGCCACGGCGTGCAGGTCATCCTGGTTCCCAACCGCAGCCTGGAAACCCCGCACTACTCCGTTGAGCGCATCCGTGGCGATGATCGGTCCGCCGATGACATCAGCTACCGCCTCGCCTCCGAGACCAAAGACACCGGGTATCAGGTCTCCACTGCCGAGAAGCGCCGCGCCGAAGAACCGGCGGTTCGGGCCATCGCGCCCGCGGCGCCGCCCGCCCCGGTCGCCCCGGAACCGGAGTCTACGCCCACGGCCCCGAAGACACCGACGGCACCTTCCCAGCCCACCGGCCCGGCGAGCGGCTCCGGCCTGTCCGGCTTCTTCCGCTGGCTTGGCTCCGTCTTTGGCGGCGAACCGCAGCCGTCGTCCACCGATGGGCAGCAGGCGCAACAGGCCGATGAAGCTGAGAGCACACGGGGCAAAGCGGCCAAGACCGGTGGCGGCGGACAACAGCGCAAGTCGGGCGAACAGAAGAGTCAGGCCGGTGGGGGCCGTGGCGGGAATCGCAACCGCCGTGGTCGTTCGTCCCAGCAGCAGTCCGGTGACGGCGAGCGGGGCACGACGAAGCCCTCCGCCGGTAAGGGCAGTACCGCCAAGACCGAAAGCGCCGCCAAACCGGGCGATGCGGGCACGGCCAAGGACGCTGCCGCCACTACCGATCAGGAACAGAAGAAGGACCAGCAGCCGGCCCCGCAAACCGAGCAGAGCGGTGACGAGCAGCAGCGCTCTGGGCGCAGCCGTCGTGGTCGCCGCGGTGGCCGGCGCCGGCGTCGCGGCGGAGGTACGCCGCAGGACGGCGAAGGCAACGTGCAGCAGTCCGATGACACCGAAGTCGGGAACGCCTCTGGCGATGCCCCGAAGACCGAAGCGGAGTCCAGCGGCAAGGCGATCAGTGCCTCGGCCGAGCATGACAAGCCGAGTGTCGCCACTGCAGCCGACGACGATGAAGCCCGGACCACCGCTGCTGCCGCCGATGACAACGCACAGGCCACGCCGGACGAGGGCGACGGGGACAAACCCCGTGGCAATCGTCGTCGCGGCGGACGCGGTCGGCGCCGCGGCCGCACTGGCGAGAACCAGACCGATGATGCGTCCGGCACCACGCCTGAAGACAGCGGCACGGCTGATACGACGCCTGAGACCGGCTCAGACGAACCGAAGGCGGAAGCTGAGTCGAAACCGCAGCAACGGCGTGAGAAACAGACCAAGCGTGATCCGCGCCAACGGGACGGACGACCGCGCATCCCGGCTGCGACACAGGCCGCTGAAGCCGCACCGGCAACGGCGGCCACGGTTGAGGCGCCCGCCCCTGATACCGACAACGCGGGTTCCAGCGAGGCCGTTGAAGCGCCTGAGTCCGAGAACAAAGCCCCTGTAGCCGAGCAGCCCGATACGGCGGCGGCCTCCGACGGGGCCGCGGAGACGGTAGGCGATGGCGCGACTGCAGACACCGACACGACGTTGGAGCCGACATCGGTACCCGCCCCGATTGACGACGGCGACCAGGACGAGGCCGTCGTGACGGAGCCTGCCGCCGCGGACGACACCGTTCAGGACGTAACCGCGGCATCTCGGGACGATGTGGCGGACGATGACGCCGCTGAGGCGCCCAAGGTCGAAGAGAAGAAGCAGGAACGGGAGACGTCGGCTGCCAAGGCGAAGGAAGAAGCGCCGGCCACGGTCGAGGAAGATGCGTCGCAGGACACGCAGGCGCCCCGGCCCGAAGACTCCGACACCACCCGTCGAAGCGATTAGTCCGAGACCCACGGGCCACGGCCACCGAGGGTGGCCGTGGCCTACAGCTGGTGGGCCCGCCTGATCTCAGTCAGCAGACCTGAGGACGCCTCGTCGATCAGATCCAGGACGTGCTCGAACCCGCGGTCCCCGCCGTAGTAAGGATCCGGGACTTCATCCTCGTCGGCGCTGTTGGCGTACTCCAGAAACAGTTGCACCTTTCCACGGTAGCGGTCAGGGGCCTCCGCGAGCAGAATCTCCAGATTGCTCCGGTCCATGGCGAGTACATAGTCGAAGTACTCGAAGTCACTGCGGTTCACCTGCCGGCCCCGCAGATCGCCAATATCAACGCCGCGTTTTCTGGCCGCAATCTGCGAGCGCTGATCCGGAGGGTTACCCACGTGGTAGGCGTGCGTTCCCGCCGAATCCGTCTCGACCACGTGATCGAGCCCCTGGTCCGCCAGCATACGCCGGAAGACACCCTCGGCCGAGGGCGAACGGCAGATGTTTCCGAGACAGACGAACAGGACCTTCAGATGCCTGGCTTCACTCATTGCCTCAACCTTCGTTGCTGCGCTTTGCGGTGCCATCAAGCAGGTGCTGCCTGACGCGCTCGAGATCCTCCGGGCGATCAACACCCGGCCCGGCGTCTCCACTGACCGCTCCGGCGTGGATCCGCAGACCGTGCCAGAGGACCCTGAGCTGTTCCAAGGACTCGGTCGCTTCAATGGGAGCGGGTTCCAGCGCCGGGTAACGGCGCAGGAATGCCGCGCGGTACGCGTAGATGCCGAGGTGGCGCCACCAGCCGGCAAGGTCAGCCGGCGTGCCGCCGTGATCGCGGTCCCACGGGATCGGCGCGCGACTGAAGTAGAGTGCGTGTCCACTGCGATCACGCACCGCCTTGACCACGTTCGGGTTGCGCAACTCATCGAGGGACTGCAAGGGCGTCACCAGCGTCGCCACCGGTGTCTCGGGGTTCTGCGTCAGAGCCTCGGCAACCTGCCGGATGAATGCTGGCGGCATCAGGGGCTCATCGCCCTGCACGTTCACGACCACATCCTGGTCATCGAGCCCAAGCTGCTCGGCCACCTCGGCAAGCCGGTCGGTGCCGGACGGATGATCCGCACGCGTGCGCACGACCTCCACGCCGAGGTCGCGACAGGTCGATTCGATCCGCGCATCGTCCGTGGCGACAATGACCCGCTCTGCCCCGCTCTCCCTGCCACGCTCCACCACGTGCCTGACCATCGGCCAACCGGCGAGATCCGCCAGCGGCTTGCCCGGGAACCGGGTGGACGCGTAACGCGCCGGGATGACCACGACGAAACTCATGCCCCGAACCGCCTCTTCCTGCCCGACTGAAACCGCTCCAGCGCAGCACGCACGCGCGCCTTCATGGCACGCTCGGTCTCCGCCGTGAGAACCGTCTCCGCCGGCACGGCCCAATGCCGCTCACCCGCATGGGGACGACACTTCACCGCATCCTTCTCGGTCATGAGAACCGGCAGGTCGTCATCGAAGGTAATGTCCTTCTCCGCAAACGGGTAGTGATCGGCGAACGGATGCTGGATCACCTCGATGCCGTAACGGCCAAGCGCCGCAAAGAAGCGATCGGGGTTGCCGATACCCGCAATGGCGTGCGCCTGCTCGCCTGCAAACTCCGTCAGGCTGCGGGAACGCTCGCCATCGGTGACCCCGACCGCCTGGTTCAGGCGCAGGGTGAAGTAATAAGGGGTCAGCCACGACGGGCCGCCGTTGGCCACCAGCAAGTCTACGGTCCGCAGCCGGCTGCGTGGCTCCCGCAGGGGGCCCGCCGGCAGACAGTGGCCGTTGCCCAGCCCACGGGCCGCGTCGATGACGACCACCTCCATATCCCGCATGAGGCGGTAGTGCTGAAGCCCGTCGTCCGACACCACCACGTCACAGCCGAACTCTTCCACCAGGGTCCGGGCCGCATCCACGCGGTCGGGGCTTGCCACCACCGGACAGCTACCACGCTGGGCAAGCAGCACCGGTTCATCGCCCACGTCCAGAGGGTCGCTGTCTTCGTGGACGACCTGCGGCCACTCTTTCGCTTGCCCGCCGTAACCGCGGGTGATGATGCCGGGGCGCTTCCCCATGGACCGCAGATAGCGGACCATCCACAACACCAGTGGCGTCTTGCCGGTGCCACCGACGAAGATGTTGCCGATGACCAGTACCGGTACACCCACACGCTCCCGGCCAAGAACCCCCCAGCGATAAGCGCTGCGTCGAGCGAACGCCACGATCCGGTAAAGCCAGGATGCGGGCAGCAGTACCAGCGACTTGGGCGTATTGCGGAGCCAGAACTGCGGAAACCCCGTCATGCGTTCCCCCGTTGGTAGCAATGACGGACACGCCCGGTGTGGCGAATCGGCATCACACGTTACTCCTCACTGAACTGGATCCGGTGCAGGGCGGCGTAGTGGCCTTCATGCTGGATCAGCTCCCGGTGCGTGCCGGACTCGACGATTCGCCCCTGATCCAGCACCACGATGCGGTCAGCATCCTCGATGGTCGAGAGCCTGTGTGCGATGACCAGGGTCGTGCGGCCGGTCATCAGTTCATCCAAGGCGGACTGAATCTGCTGCTCCGACTCGGAGTCGAGAGCCGATGTGGCCTCGTCCAGTATCAGGATCGGCGCATTCTTCAGAAGCGCCCTGGCAATCGCCACACGCTGCCGCTGCCCGCCGGAGAGCAGCACGCCGTTCTCTCCGACCAGTGTCTCGAAGCCATTCGGAAGCTTGTCGATGAACTCCTCCGCGTTGGCCGCGCGGGCAGCGGCGCGGATCTCCTCGTCGCCTGGAGGCGTCGGCATGCCGTAGCTGATGTTGTTGGCAAGCGTGTCGTTGAACAGCACCACCTGCTGCCCCACCAGCGCCATCTGCTGACGGAGGTCGCGCAGCGGATAATCCCTGATCGGCCGGCCATCCAGAAGAATCCGGCCCGCCGTCGGCTCATAGAAGCGCGGCAGAAGGCTCGCCAGTGTGGTCTTCCCACTGCCCGAGCGCCCCACCAGGGCGACCGTCTGACCGGGTTCGATGTCGAGCGTGACGTCACTGAGGACGTCACCGTCTTCCGGATTGTAGGCAAACGACACGTGGTCGTACCGGATCCGCCCTTCGGCGCGCTCCAGGGGCACAGTGCCGTGATCGTCCTCGGGCGGTTCATCGAGGATTCCGAATACGCTCTCGCCTGCCGCGATGCCGCGCTGGATCTCGGCGTTGACGCCCACGATCCGCTTGACCGGTGGCATCAGCAGCATCATGGCGGCGACGAAGGAGATCAGCGCCCCCGGCGTGATCTCCTCCATGACCACGTCCATGGTGGCCAGGTAGAGGATGATCGACAGCGCCACCACCGCCACAAACTGGACCAGCGGCTGGCTGACCGCCTTCACGGCGATGTAGCGCATCTGCTGACTGCGGTTGCGCTCGTTGATCTTCTCGAAGCGCTCGGACTCGTAGCCGTGGCCCCCGAAGACCTTCACTTCCGTCTGCCCACGAATGCCGTCCTCGGCGATCTGGGCCACGTTGCCGATGGAGCCCTGGATACGGCGGCTGGTCTTGCGGAAGCGCTTGTTGGCGTAGTTGATGATGCCGTAGAGCACCGGCCCCAGGCCGAAGAAGATCAGAGCCAGCCAGCCGCTGATGTAGACCATGTAGCCGACCAGGAAGATGACGGTGAAGAAGTCCCGGATGAAGACAACCACGGCGTGGGACGCCGCCCGCGCCACCTGCTCGATGTCGTAGGTCAGCTTGGCCAGAAGCATGCCGGGCGAGCTGTGATCGAAGAAGCGCGCCGGCAGGCAGAGGTAGTGGTCGAACACATTCTGGCGCATGTCCTTGACCACATAGCGGCCGACCCACGCGATACCGTAGTCGGACACGAAATGGGCGGTACCGTGGATCAGAAACAGCACGATCAACGCCAGCGGCACAAGCTGCCGGGCCAGATCATCCTGCTCGATGAAGCTCTCGTCGACCATGTACTGGATGATCCCGGCGAACGCCGCCTGGGAGGCTGCCCCGATCACCATGGCGACCACGGCCAGCGAGCCGAGCTTCCAGTACGGTCCCACGTAACCGAGCAGTCGTCCGTAGATGCCCCAGGCCTGCGTCGTGAACGGGTTGGTCATCGACAGCATGGTAATCAGTCGTCCTCGGGCACGGTGGCAATGGAAATGTTCTCGATACTGGCACGCCCGGCAGCGTCCAGCGCGGTCACCAGGGACTGGTGCGGAGTCCGTCCGTCAGCACGGATAATGACGGGGGCGTCGGGCCGGCCGTCCAGGGCCTGTTCCAGCGCACGCTGTACCGTGTCGGTCTGCTGATTCACTAGCGCCTCGCCGTCGACGTAGTAATCGCCACTGGCGCTGATGGCCAGCTCGATGGGGGAATAGGCCCGCTCCCCGGGATCCAGCGACGCCTCGGGCAGGCTCAGTTCCATGTCGGCCTCATTGAGAAACGTGGCGCTGACCATGAAAAAGATCAGCATTAGAAACACCACGTCGATCAGCGGGGTCAGCGTGATCTCCGGCTCTTCGCGGCGTCGGGGGCGGAGATTCACCGCGTACCACCTTCAATACTGCTGCGGTCGCGCTGACCCTGGATGACCTCGACCAGCTTCATGGCCTCCTGCTCCATCTCCACCATGTGCTCATCGACAAGACCGCGGAAATAGCGGTAGGCCATGAGTGACGGAATGGCCACGATCAAGCCGGCTGCGGTTGTCAGGAGCGCCTCGGAGATACCGCCCGCCAGGTTGGCGGCATCACCGACACCATGGGCGGTAATGGCACTGAAAACCCGGATCATGCCGATCACGGTTCCAAGCAGGCCCAGCAGCGGTGTAATCGAGGCGATGGTGCCGAGCGTGTTCAGAAAGCGCTCCATGCGATGGGCCTCGTGGCGGCCGGCATCCTCGATGGACTCCATCATCACTTCGCGGCTGCTGCGCATGTTGCTCAGCCCTGCCGCCAGCACCCGGCCCAGGGCGGATTGCTCACGCAACTGCCGCAGCTGCTGGCTGTCCAGCGTTCCGCTGCGCACCTGATTCCAGACGTGCGCCACAAGGTGCGGGGGCAGGACCCGCCGCTTCTGCAAGGCCCAGATTCGCTCGCCGATAATGGCCAACGCGAGAATAGAGCAGAGGATGATCGGCACCATCACCCATCCGCCAGCCGCAATCATTTCCAGCACGCCGAGTTGTTCTCCTTTTCCATGGGCCAGGGGCATCCCCGCGCGAAGGCCGCATGATAAACGATTACCTCCCCTGACCGAAGGGCCGGCGCCGATTCCACCAGCCGGCGCGATCCCTCGCGGTCTCCGCGGGCAAACCGGCCTGCAGCGTGATGGTGACCGCCCCGTGGTGGCCGGTGTGCAGCAACCGGACACCATGATCCCGCAGGCGCTCCAGCGCTTGCGGATGCGGCAGGCCATAACGATTGCCGGCATCGACCGACACCACGGCGAGTTCCGGTTGCAGTGCCTCGAGCATCGCCTCTGTCACGGCGTCGGCATGCCCGCCGGCCGGCAGCACGACGGCATCCACCCTGCCCGCGGCTTCCCACCGGACGGGCGCCCCCGGCGGGATACCGGCGGCGATCAGGATACGGCGACCGTCCGACTCCACCAGCAGGACGCAGGCCGTCACATCAAGCTGCGGATCAAGGAAGTGGAACTCGCCGCTGCCCGCCCCCCACCGCGCGCCGCCGGAACACGCTCCGGGGGCTTCCAGGGCGTCGTGAACCGTCGCCCCCGGGGGCATGCGCAGCTCCTCCGCGCCACCCCTGTAACCCGTGCGATCCCTGGTGAGAACCAGCCGGTCGGCCCGCCCCGTTCGTGTGAGCAAGGCGGCCACTTCACGTCCGGTGCGACCGGAATCAACGACCACCACTTCGCCTCCGCTCTGGATGACGCTTGCGTGTCCGTGTCCCACGTCCAGCGTCGTGACCTGTACGCGCGCATCACCGCCCATACTCCCGGGCCACAAAGCGGCGGCCAGCATTGGCATGGCCAGAATCCGCCCGGGGATCCCGGCCGGCATCATCGCCAGCACCACGGCCATCAACAGCAGCACCCAGGCAACACCCCCCTCACCCACCGTCGGGACGGGGACAAGGTCGGCGACCCTGGCCACGCGTTCGGCAAACCCCAGGAACAGGATCAGCAGCCAGCCACTCCAGTCCGCCAGGAACGCGCCAATGGCAGGAAACGGCACGATGGTCATGGCTGCAACTAGCACGAGCGGCACCGTGAACATGCCGACCAGAGGAATCGCCACCAGGTTGGCGACGGGTGCCGCAAGCGCGACATGACTGAACAGGAGTAGCGTCATGGGTGCGAGCACCAGTGCAAGACGGAACTGGATGGTCAGCCATACCCAGGCCCCGCCGGAGGGCGATCGCCCCCAGAGCAGCAGGCCCAGCGTCGCCACGGCCGCGAACGACAACCAGAACCCCGGATCGAGAGGCGCCAGCGGATCCACCAGCAGGACGGCAACCGCCGCAATGCAGAGCACCTGCGTTGGCCGCACCGGCCGCCGCACGAACACCGCAAACAGTGTCACCGCCAGCATGATCAGGGCGCGCTGCGTCGGAATGGTGAACCCGGCAAGAGCGGCATAGACCGCAGCGGTCACAAGCCCCAGCACTGCGCCGGCGACACGCGCCGGGATACGCCCGGCCGTTCGGCCGCCGCACCGCCAGAGGGTCATGCCGAGCACAAGCCCCAGCCCTGCGGCCAGCCCGACATGCAACCCCGAAATCGCCACCAGGTGATTGGTGCCCGTCGCCAGAAGCGTCGCCCAGACCTGGTCATCCAGAAAGCGGCGATCACCAACGGCCAGAGCAACCAGCATGGCACCGGCCGCGTCATGGTTGACCACGGCGCGCAGACGCGCTGACAGGAAACCGCGCACCCCATCCAGGCTTGCGCCTGAATGGACCTCGATTCGTTCCCCGCGAGTCACGGTTCCCGACGCATCGATGCCCTTCTGGATCTGCCAGCGCTCACCGTCGAATGCGCCCGGGTTCAGCGCGCCGGCGGGGGCGCGGAGGTCGGCCTCGAACCGCCAGCGCTCACCGGTGCGCACCGATTGACCGGCGCCGTACCAATGCAGCCGCACCCGCCGCACCTCCGGGCCGTCAGCGGATCGGTCCACCCGCACCAGGAATGACTGACGCCGCGCGTCACCGGAGGCCGGCAGCCCGGCTACCTCGCCCTCCAGGACAACGTTCCCGGGCGTGTCGAGCCGATAATCCAGCGCGGCGGCAGCCGACCAAGCCGACCAGAGCGCCCCTGCGCAGAACAGCCCGGGCACCAGCCAGCGACGGCCGCGAAGCAGCAGCATCACTCCGGCGAGCAACGACAGCCACCCGGCGCTGTCGGGAAGCCCCGTGCTGACATGAAAGAGGATCGCCCCGGCGACGAATGCGCCGCAGGCGGCCGTGGCAGGACTCATCCGTGAGTTTGCCCCCGTTGCCGTTCCTGGCTGCAGCCCGGACATACGGGCCGTAATCACGTTATCATCGCCCCGAACAGGCGACGACTCAAAGTATCACGCGTGGCGAGAAAGTTCTTTCGACGGTATCTGCCGGACTCCAGAGTCGTACGCGGCCATCAGCGGCTCCGCGTGTTCGGGCGTCTGCTTCATGATCCGAACCTGTGGCACCTGAACCGCCACTCGCTGGCGGGCGGTCTGGGCGTGGGCCTGTTCATGGCATTCATGCCCATGCCGTTCCAGATGATTCCCTCCGCGGCGCTGGCGATCCTGTTCCGCGTCAACATGCCGATCGCACTGGCCGGTGTCTGGGTCTCGAACCCACTGACCATGGCGCCGATGCTGTACTTCCAGTACCGGATCGGGTTGCTGGTCATGGGCGAGGGGACACGCGACGGCACGTTCGAGCCCACCCTTGAGTGGTACTGGACGGAGCTGGTCAACATCTGGCAGCCGTTGCTGCTTGGCAGTGTGCTGTGCGGCCTCTGCGCGTCTCTCGCGGGCTACGGCCTGATCCACCTGCTCTGGCGCCTGAACATCCGCCGTCACCTCCGGCGCAGAAAGGAAAAACGCGCCGCCCGCCTCGCCGCGCGCGAATCACGCTGACGCAGACGCCGCCTCTGGCGGAACGAGCCGCCCATCATCGATGGTCACGGTCTGATCCATCCGTCCGGCCAGTTCCATGTCGTGGGTCACCACCACCAGGCTGGTCCCGAAATCCCGGTTGAGCTCCCGCAACAGCGTGAAGACGTCTTCCGCCGTATGGCGGTCCAGATTGCCCGTTGGTTCATCCGCCAGCACGCAGGCCGGCTCAGTCACCATGGCGCGGGCGATGGCCGTGCGCTGCCGCTCCCCACCCGAGAGTTCCCCGGGCTTGTGTTCAAGACGGTGCCCGAGACCGACGCGTTCCAGCACCTTTGCCGCCGCAGCGCTGGCTTCAGCCCGCCCCGCCTTGCGGATCAACAGGGGCATCGCCACGTTTTCCAGCGCCGTGAACTCCGGCAGCAGATGGTGGAACTGGTAGATGAAACCGATCGCTTCATTGCGAAGCCGTCCACGCTCGCCCGCTCCCAGCGCATACACGGACTGTCCGCACACGTGCACGTCTCCTTCCGTCGGCTTGTCCAGCCCGCCGAGAATCTGCAGCAGGGTGCTCTTCCCGGAGCCCGAACGGCCGACAATAGCCAGCTGCTCACCCCGCGCGATACTCAGGCTGACGCGGTCGAGCACACGCACGTCACGCGGCCCCTCGTGAAACACCTTGCTGACGCCGTTGCAGCGAACAACGGCTTCCCCTGACTGCTGTTCATTCATACCGCAACGCCTCCGCTGGCTCGGTTCGTGCTCCCCGCCATGCGGGGTAGATGGTCGCCAACAGCGACAGCACCAGGGCAACACCGGCAATGCGGACCACATCGGTGGTCTGCAGATCCGATGGCAGATCGCTCAACCAGTAGATGTCCGGTGCCAGGAACGCAACACCGAGAAGCTGTTCGATTGCCGGAACGATGGTCTCCACGTTCAGTGCCAGTGCCACGCCCCCGGCGACGCCCAGAATGGTGCCGAAGACACCGATGATGGCCCCCTGCACCATGAATATCCCCATGACACTCCCGGGACTCGCGCCGAGTGTGCGCAGAATGGCGATATCACTGCGCTTGTCGTTCACGACCATGACCAGGGTGGAGACGATATTGAACGCCGCCACGGCGATGATCAGTGTCAGAATGACAAACATCACCGTCTTCTCGGTCTGCACCGCATGGAAGAAGCTGGCGTGCTCCCGGGTCCAGTCACGGACCCGGTAACTGCCACCGCCGAGCTCCTGGCCGACTTCCGATGCCAGCCAGGGCGCATCCATGAGGTCCCGGAACTGCAGGCGCACGCCCGACACGCCCTCGCCCAGCCGCATGATTGTCGCTGCGTCACCGATATGCACCAGCGCCACGCCGCGATCGTACTCGTACATGCCCACGTCGAAGGTGCCGGCAACATGGAAGCGCTTGAGCCGTGGCACTATGCCGGCGACCGTCGCACGCGCCTCCGGCGTCACCACGGTCACCCGGTCACCCGCACGCACGCCCAGCTCGCGCGCAAGCGCCCAGCCAAGAATGATGTTGTACTCCCCCGGCTCCAGGTGCCGCGCGGCATCGCCGTCGATATTCTCGATCACCCGGGAGACATTGCCCTCCATCTCGGGGAGCACACCGCGGAGCTGCGCGCCGCTGACCTGCCCGCCGCGGGTCATCATGACCTCGCCGGTGACATAGGGCGCGGCACCGACCACTTCCGGATGCCTTTCGGCGCGCTCGACGACTGTTTCCCACTCCTCCATGCCGCCATCGCGCGACTCGATGGTGGCATGGGCGATCATGCCGAGAATCTTGTCCCGGAGTTCGCGCTCGAACCCGTTCATCACCGACATGACGGTGATGAGCGCAGTGACCCCCAGGGCGATTCCCAGAATGGAACTCAGCGATATGAAGGACACGAACTGATTACGGCGTTTCGCTCGCGTGTAGCGCAGGCCGATAAACAGTTCCAGCGGACGGAACATGCGCAGTTTCCTTACGTTGGCGACAGCTCGGATGTCGGACACACCACCGGCAACCGGCGGCGCAGTTCGATCGTTTGTTCATTCACATCAGCGCCGAGGGCATGAACCTCGACCCCATTGGCGATGGCTTCCCGCAGCGCCCGTCCGTAGGCCGGGTCAATGCGATCGGCGGGGCGCACCTCGGTCACGTCATCCCGTTGCACACAGAATATCAGCGCGGCACGGCACCCTTCCGCCACCAGCTTCTGCAGGTGCTGCAGATGCCGTGTCCCGCGGTCGCTCACTGCATCGGGGAAAAGCGCCACGCCCTCTTCCACGGCAGCGGTTACGTTCTTGACCTCAACGTACGCGTCGGCCGTGGAAGCATGCCCACTCAGCAGAAAATCAATGCGCGTACGCCACTCCGGGATCCGCACCTCCGGCCTGATGACCGGGTAATCGGCCAGCGCCGGGATACGCCCCTGCTCCAAGGCTTCGCGCACCATGCCATTGGCGCGCCCCGTGTGAATACCGACCAGTGCACGCCCGGGGAGTTCGACGAGTTCCCACGTGAACGCGTACTTGCGCTTCGGGTTGTCGGAGCGGCTGAGCCAGACCCGCGAACCCGGCTCCTTGCAGCCGAGCATCGATCCAGTGTTCGGGCAGTGGCACGTGATCAGCGACCCGTCTTCCAGGCGCACATCGGCAAGAAACCGCTTGTACCGCCGCTCGAGAACACCGGGTGTCAGGGGCTGCGCGAATCGCATCAAACAGACCTTGGACCATTGCGGAAAGCGCGCATTCTAGCAGCATCCCGTTGCGGCGATACCCGCTGGGTCGGCCGGCGTTGGTCCATTCAGGCCCCGGTGCTATAGTCTTCCGGACATTTTCCTGATCGCGTCCAGCATGGAGAGGACGGATGCCCGCAATCGTGCGCACCCTGGGAGTGGCTCTGATTCTGTCGCTTGGCCTCGTGCAGTCTGTAGCCGCGGACACGCTGCTGCTGGACGCTCTGCGTGACGGCGACAGCGAACTCGACGAGCAGTTGCAACGGGGGCTGACAAAAGACCAGGTGGAGCACCGACTCGGCGAGCCGCAGACCCGCAGGGACTCCGTGGGTGATCCGCCCATTACGCGCTGGGATTACGACGGTTTCAGCGTCTACTTCGAATACGACCGCGTCCTCAGAGCCGTACGGCAGCGTTGAACCCGTGACCACACCGCCCCGTCTTCCCGCCGAGTGGGAACTCCAGACAGCCATTATGCTCACCTGGCCCCGCGCAGGCGGCGATTGGGGCGCACGCCTGGCTGCCGCGGAGTCCTCGGTCGAGGAGCTGGCCGCGGCCATTGGCCGGTTTCAGCCGCTCTGTATCGCCGTCCCCGATGCGGCGAAGGCATCGCACGTCCGGCAGCAGCTCCGGAGCCGCGGGGTTCCGGACGATCACCTCCATCTGCACACCGCGCCTGCCGATGACATTTGGGCCCGGGATCACGGACCCATTACCGTGCTCGCTGGCGATGCCCTCCGTTGCCTCGATTTCCGGTTCAACGGCTGGGGCGGCAAGTACCCGGCCACCGAGGACGACCGCCTCACCGCACGGCTGCATGCCGCGGGCGCGTTTCCCGGCGCCGCGTATCAGGCCGTGGATCGCGTGCTGGAAGGCGGCGCCATCGACTGTGACGGGGCCGGCACCATTCTCACCACGCGTCGCTGCTTGCTTCACCCCGGGCGCAATCCCGAACTGGGCGTCAGCGACTACGAACAGCTCTTCCGGGCGCATTTCGGTGCGTCACGCACGCTTTGGCTGAACGATGGCTGGCTGGAGGGCGACGATACCGACGGTCACGTGGACATGCTCGCGCGTTTCACGGATACCGGGACGATCACCTACACCTCTTGTGACCGCCCCGACGATCCGCATTTCCAGCCTCTTCAGGCAATGGCCGCTGAACTCGCCTCATTCCGCACGCCCGATGGCAAGCCGTACGACCTGGTGCCGCTTCCCTGGCCCGAACCGGTGCACGACACCGAAGGCAGCCGTTTGCCAGCGAGTTACGCCAACTTCCTCATCATCAACGGCGCGGTGCTCGTGCCCACCTACGGCGTTCCGCAGGACGCCGCAGCCCTGAATACGCTGGCCGGGCTATTCCCGGAGCGTGCAATCATCGGCCTCGATGCACGCACCCTGATCACCCAGGGCGGCGCCCTGCATTGCGCCACCATGCAGCTCCCCGCTGCGCCGGGGACTGCCACCGAATCCGCAATTTGAGTACAATGCTTGGCCCATTCACCGCCTCCGGAGACGGCATGGCGTCCGCCGCTCATCTGACCGCAGGTCTCGTGCAGCACGCCTGCACCGACGACCCGGACTCCAATCTGACACGCACCGAGCGCGGCATCCGCGACGCGGCCGGCCGTGGCGCCCGGCTGGTGCTGCTGCAGGAGCTCCACCGCACCCCCTATTTCTGCAAACAGGAAGACCCGGCCGTGTTCGACATGGCCGAGCCGATCCCAGGGCCGACCACCAGTTTTCTCAGTAACCTGGCAAAGGAACTTGAAGTGGTTATTGTCGGCTCGCTGTTCGAGCGGAGAGCGGCGGGGCTGTACCACAACACCGCAGTGGTGCTGGACAGTGACGGCCGACTGGCAGGCCACTATCGCAAGATGCATATCCCGGATGACCCTGGGTACTACGAGAAATTCTACTTCACGCCTGGCGATACCGGATTCGAGCCGGTCGACACCAGCGTTGGCCGCCTCGGCGTACTCGTGTGCTGGGACCAGTGGTTCCCTGAAGCCGCCCGGCTCATGGCGCTGGCGGGCGCAGAGATCCTTCTCTACCCCACGGCCATCGGCTGGGCTGACGAGGATGACCGGGACGAACGAAAGCGCCAGCGCGATGCCTGGATGCTGGTTCAGCGGGGGCATGCGGTTGCCAATGGCCTGCCGGTGCTGGTCTGCAACCGGCACGGGCGGGAACCGGATCCGGCCGACCCTGCGGCTGGCGCCACGTTCTGGGGCACGAGCTTTGTCGCCGGGCCGCAGGGGGAGCTGCTCGCGAGGGCCGACGAGGACGGTGACCAGGTCCTGCTTGCAACGCTCGACATGCAGCGCAGCGAGACCGTCCGGCGGATGTGGCCGTTCCTGCGCGACCGCCGCGTGGATCACTATCACGACCTCGTCCGGTTGTACCGGCGCTGAGTCTCGACGCGCCCCCGGACGCGAACGACTGAGGACACCACCCATGATTCTGATCCTGGAACCGAACATCGCCACCGACCACCCCGATTACCAGCGGCTGATGACCTACCTGGATGAACTGGAGGGTATCGAGCACCGCGTGCATCGGGTTCATGGCGCCGAACAGGTGCTGTCCGAGGTCTACCTGATCGGCAACACTGCCGCTCTCCAGGAAGACGAAATGGGCTGCCTGCCGGCCGTTGAGCGGGTCATCCGCATTTCGGACGCCTACCGCATCCTCGGACGCCATCGGGACGACGAACGCGAAGCCGCCTTTACCTACAACGGGGTGGAGTTCAGCCAGGACAACCTGCACGTGTTCGCGGGGCTGTGCGCCGTGGACAACCCACAGAACGTGGAGCGGATGTTCCAGGTGCTGCAGCAGCACGGCCAGACCTGCGCACGCATGGGCGCGTACAAGCCGCGCACCAACCCCTATTCGTTCCAGGGGCACGGGGCCGGATGCCTGCCCTACGTGTTCGAACTCGCCGGCAAGTACGGCATCCGCGTCATCGCCATGGAGATTACCCACGACCGGCATATCGAGGAGATCGAGCGGGCGCTGGAGTCTGTTGGCAACCCCACCGGCGTCATGCTGCAGATCGGCACGCGCAACACGCAGAATTTCGAGCTGCTGAAGTTCGCGGGCCGGCAGACGCGCTTCCCGGTTCTGCTCAAGCGAGGCTTCGGCATCACCCTGGAGGAGTCCCTCAACGCGGCCGAGTACCTGGCGACCGAGGGCAACAGCCAGGTGATCTTCTGCCTGCGAGGCATGAAGACCAACATGGGCGACCCGCACCGGAACTTTGTGGACTTCGCCCATGTCCCCGTTGTGAAGCGCCTGACCCGCATGCCGGTGTGCATCGACCCGTCGCATTCGGTGGGGTCGCGGGCGGCGAGTCCGGACCGGATCATGGACATGATGCACGCCACCGCCCAGGGCGTGATCTCTGGCGCCAACATGATCCTGGTGGACTTCCATCCGGACCCGAAACGCGCCCTGGTGGACGGGCCGCAGGCGCTCACCCCTGACGAGATGCACCTGTTTCTGGAAGACGTCGCCATCGCCCGCGACGCCTACGAACGGCGTCGCGAACTGGCGGCCCGACACCTGACCGCGGACTGATACGACAGCGCATGAGTGACACGTTGCAGAATCCCCTTTCCCCCGCTCCTCCCCGTGACGGCAGGCAGGTCACCTGGACAGGGCTGCCCGGCAGCGCCGGCGCCCTGGCGCTGAGCCGCCTGCTCCAGCGCCGCGAACGCCTGATCCTGGCAATCACGGCAACATCCCAGGACGCACAGCGCCTGGAGACGGAGCTGCGCTTCTACACCAGCGGCGAAACCACCATCCTGCCCTTCCCCGACTGGGAGACGCTGCCCTACGACGTGTTCTCTCCGCACCAGGACATCGTCTCGCAACGACTGGCGACGCTCTACAGCCTGCCCGAGACGCACCAGGGCGTGCTGATTGTCCCGGTGCCAACGCTCATGCAGCGGCTGGCGCCGCGCAGTTACCTGGACGCCACCGGGCTGATGCTGCGCGCCGGCGAGCGCCTGGACCGGGACGACATGCGCCGGCGGCTAGAGCAGGCCGGCTACCGCAACGTGCCGGAAGTCATGGAGCACGGCGAGTTCGCGGTGCGCGGCGCGCTGCTGGACCTCTTCCCCATGGGCAGCACGCAGCCCTACCGGATCGATCTGTTCGACGACGAGGTGGACACCATTCGCACGTTCGACCCGGAAACCCAGCTGACGGTGGAGCGGGTGGATCAGATCCGGCTGCTCCCGGGTCGCGAATTCCCGGTGGACGACGACGCCATTACCCGCTTCCGCAAGGGGTTCCGCGCGTTCTTCGAAGGCGATCCAACGCGCAGCCGCGTCTACTGCGACGTCAGCGACGGCGTCATGCCGAACGGCGTGGAGTACTACCTGCCGCTGTTCTTCGAGGACACGGCCACCCTGTTCGACTACCTCCCGGACGACGCCATTCTGTACACCGAGGCGGGGGTCGCCGAGGCGGTGGACGGCTACTGGCAGGAGATCCTCGGCCGTTACGAGCAGCGCGGCCACGATCAGGACCGGCCCCTGCTGCCGCCGGATCAGCTCTTCCTCGCCCCTGACCACGTGGGCGAGCAGCTCGACCGCATGACCGGCATCCGGCGCTACCAGGAAACCGACGAGGAACTGGCTCAGGGGCCGAAACCGGGGCGCGTCCGCTTCGACGCCGCCCCCCTCCCCGGCCTGACCCTGCACGCACGCAAGGACGAGCCCGACCGCCGGTTGGTCGATGATTTCCTGACGGCGTTCAACGGCCGCAGCCTGTTCATCGCCGAGACGCCCGGGCACCGGGAAGCGCTGATGGAAGCCCTTGCGCGACACGGCATCCAGCCCGAGCCGGTGCCCTCGTGGGACGCCTTCGCCGCCGGCGATTACAAGACCGCCATGACCATCGCGCCGGTGGAGGATGGCGCCCTGATCGAGCAGGCTGGCATCGCTGTCATTCCCGAGGCCGTGCTGTTCGGTAACCGCGCCCAGCAGCGTCGCCGGCGCCGCCAGCAGGAGCGCGATCCGTCGCTGATCATCAAGGATCTCAACGACTTGAACATCGGGGCGCCCGTGGTCCACGAGGACCACGGTGTCGGCCGTTACCAGGGCCTGCAGCGGCTGGACGTGGGCGACTTCCCCACGGAATTCCTGACCCTGGAGTACGCCGGCGGCGACAAGCTCTACGTGCCCGTGTCATCACTGCACCTGATCAGCCGATACACCGGGGCCGAGGAGACCCAGGCGCCCCTGCACAAGCTCGGCGGAGAGCAGTGGGAGAAGGCGCGGCGCAAGGCCGCCGAGAAGGCCCGGGACGTCGCCGCGGAGCTGCTCGAGGTCTACGCACAGCGGGCCGCGCGCAAGGGGCAGTCCCTGCATAGCGCCGCCGAGGACTACGCCACCTTCGCCGAAGCCTTTCCGTTCGAGGAAACGCCGGACCAGCAGGACGCCATCGACGCCGTGGTTGCGGACCTTGGCTCGGACCAGCCCATGGACCGTGTCGTGTGCGGCGATGTGGGCTTCGGCAAGACGGAAGTCGCCATGCGCGCCGCCTTTGTTGCGGTGCAGAGTGGTCAGCAGGTGGCGGTGCTGGTGCCCACCACCCTGCTGGCGCAGCAGCACTACCAGAACTTCCGCGACCGGTTTGCGGACTGGCCCATCCGCATCGGCTCCCTGTCACGGTTCAATAGCGCCAGGGAGACCCGGGAGACCCAGGCGGCGTTGTCCGACGGTACGCTGGACATCGTCATCGGCACGCACAGGCTGCTGCAGGGCGGCATCGACGCCAAGCAGCTCGGGCTGGTGATCGTGGACGAGGAGCACCGATTCGGCGTGCGACAGAAGGAGAAGCTCAAGCAGCTGCGGGCCGAGGTGGATATCCTGACGCTGACGGCCACGCCGATTCCGCGCACCCTGAACATGTCCCTGGCCGGGCTGCGCGATCTGTCGATCATCGCCACGCCGCCGGCACGCCGGCTTGCCGTAAAGACCTTCGTCAACGAATGGAACGACACGCTCATCCAGGAGGCCTGCCTGCGCGAAATCAAACGTGGTGGACAGGTCTACTTTCTGCACAACGACGTGGACACCATTGCGCGGACGGCCGAGCAGCTGGAGGATCTCGTGCCCCAGGCGCGGGTCGGCATTGCCCACGGGCAGATGGCGGAGCGGGATCTCGAGCGCGTGATGCTCGATTTTTACCACCAGCGCTACAACGTGTTGGTATGCACCACGATCATCGAGTCGGGGATCGACATTCCCAACGCCAACACCATCGTGATCAACCGCGCCGATCGCTTCGGGCTCGCCCAGCTCCATCAGCTGCGCGGACGCGTCGGGCGCTCCCATCACCGCGCCTACGCCTACCTGATCGCGCCACACCGGCGCGCCATGACCGCCGACGCCGTGAAACGGCTCGACGCCATCTCCGCCCACGAGGACCTGGGTGTCGGCTTTACGCTGGCCAGCCACGACCTGGAGATCCGCGGCGCGGGCGAGCTGCTCGGCGGCGAACAGAGCGGGCAGATGGCGGAGGTCGGCTTCAGCATGTACAACGACCTGCTGGAACGGGCGGTGACAGCGCTGAAGAGTGGCAAGGAACCGGCGCTGGAGCACACGGCGCACCACGGGGCCGAAGTGGACCTGCGGCTGCCGGCGCTCATCCCCGACGACTACCTACCGGACGTCCATGCCCGTCTGGTGCTGTACAAGCGCATCGCCAGCGCCCGCAATGAGACGGCGCTGAAGGACCTGCAGGTGGAGATGATCGACCGCTTCGGTCTGCTGCCGGATCCCGTCAAGAACCTGTTCCGGGTAACGGCGCTGAAACTGCGCGCCGAGACCTTCGGCATCGTCCGGGTCGAGGCCGGCCCCGGAGGCGGGACGCTTGTTTTCGGCGACGAAGCGCTGGTGGACCCGGCAACGCTGGTGGAACTCATCCAGGGCCAGCCGGACCGCTACAAGCTCGAAAGTCAGCACCGCCTCCGCGTCCTCACCGAGATGCCCGAGCACGCGGACCGGTTCTCCGTCATGGAGGACCTGCTTGGCCGGCTCAGAATCCGGGAGGCGGCATGAGCGTCGCCCTCTGCCGTCACTGGCCGCGAGACGCGGCAACGGGCACACTGGCCCCTGACAGGGAATCACTGCATCTGGAGACCATCGCATGACGCGCCAGCCGCTGTTTCGCGTGCTACTGCTCGCCCTCCTCGGGTCGCTGCTCGCCGCTCCCGCCATTGCGGATGAAGACGAAGACGAAGAGCAGTACCGGGTGGAAATGATCATTTTCAAGCAGTCGGGCGGTGACGAAGAACGCTGGCCCACCCGCCCTGCACCTGCCGTGCACGAGCGGTATGCGGAACTGCGCAACGACGTGGACACGCCCGGCGCAGACGTCTACCGCCGGGCCGACGACGACAGGCAGCTATCCGCCGTTGCCCGGCGGCTCGGGGAGTCCGGTCATTACGACGTTCTCGTCCATACCGCCTGGATCCAGCCCGGCCTGGACCGCCAGGAGGCCGCCGCCATCGCGCTCCCCCTGGGCACGGAAATGCCCGGCATGGGTGATGACGAACTGCCCGCGGGCGCCAACGGCAAAGATGACGAGAAAGAGAACGCCGACGGCGACAACGGCGAGCAACCCGAGCGCGCCGCCCTGCCCGCCCGTCCACCCGAAGGGCTGTCCGGATGGGTGCGTGTGGCGCGGGAGCGCTACCTTCACGTCCACCTTGACCTGCGCTGGGTCGACCCGGAGCGCAGCGAGGCCGGGCCACTGGACCGCCTCCACGGCGTGTTCATCGAGGACATGGAGCCGGTGGTGACGCTGCAGGACGGTCGCCGGATGCGCAGCGGGGAGCTGCACTACATTGACCATCCGGTGCTCGGCGTGATCGTGCGGGTGGACCGGGTCGATAACTGAGCCTCAGGGCCTTCCGCAGTCAGAAGTGCCAGCGGGCCGTGACGCCTGCTTCGTGCAGGAGATTGTCGGGCCAGCTCCAGTACTGCGTCTGGGCGTCCACGAGCAGGTCCAGACTGTCCCCCAGGCGAACGCCCGCACCGAGACCGAACGCAAGCCGTCCCTGCAGCCGCGTGCTGTCGGGTCGATCGAGCTCCCGGGCGACCACGCCCAGACGTACACGGTGAAAGAACCGTTCGCCCAAGAACGTATTGAGCGCGAGATAGGCACCCGCCTGCACCACGTCAGCCTCCTCACGCCCGTCCCCGCTGCGCCGTGACAGGCTCTCGGTGGTCCCGGCGAACTCGCCCTCCAGGGCGATGGTCGAGCGCGGCGTGTCCGCATGCTGGTAGGGGAGTTTCCAGCCGAACAGCACCGACGGACCGTACCCTTCCTGCCAGCCGTCGAGCTTTAGAACGCGCGCGCCGGCACCGGCATACCAGCCGGACTCCCCGCGAGGTTCGTCGAAGGCGAACAGCGTCGCCGCACTCAGCATGAGTGCTCCCCCCACCGCCGCTCGCAGCGCGTTACCCATTGTTCGTCTCTCCTTTCTCCGCCTGTTTCGCCCGCGTCCAGGCCGCCTCCTTGGTGGCCATGTCGCTGCCCGCAAGATCCACCTGTTCGTCCGCGAGCTGCTGCTCCATGCGCCGGAACCGGCGCTCGAACTTCGCATTGGCTCCGCGGAGCGCCCGTTCCGGGTCCACCCCGAGGTGTCGACCGAGATTCGCACAGGCGAACAGCAGATCACCGAACTCGTCCTCCACCGCCTCCCGGGAACCGGATGCCCGGGCCTCCTCGAGTTCTTCCAGCTCCTCGCGGACCTTTGCGATCACCCCGTCTGCCGATGGCCAGTCGAAATGGACCCGTGCCGCACGCCGGGTGATCTTGCCTGCGCGGGTCAGTCCCGGCAGCGTGACGGGAACTCCGTCCAGGGCCGACTGCCGGGCACCGTCACCCCGCTCACGCCGCTCGGCCTCCTTCATGGCCTCCCAGGAAGGCGGCCTGCCGCCGCGGCTGACAGCATCCCCGAAGACGTGTGGATGCCGGCGGACCATCTTGTCGTGGATACCGCGGGTCACAGCCTCGAAATCAAACAGGCCCTGCTCGCGTGCCATCTGGGCGTGAAATACCACCTGAAACAGCAGGTCGCCAAGTTCGTCGCGGAGGTCGTCTGGCGCCTGCCGGTGGATGGCATCCGCCACCTCGTACGCCTCCTCGAGCGTGTAAGGCGCGATGGAATGGAAATCCTGCTGCAGATCCCACGGGCAGCCACGCTCCGGGTCCCGCAACGTTGCCATCAATGCCAGCAGATCCTGAAGTGCTTTCACGTAGTCGCCCCGCGTGCCGTGGTCAACGCGCTACAAGGTATCACACCACCGGACGGGGTCCGGCCGGGGCTACACGGCAGCCCCTGCCAGTTGACGATTGAGTCATGTATCATCGATACCGACAGCAGCGGTTTGACAGCGCGATCGCGCTTCCATACGGTTCTGCTGGTTCACGTGACGGTCGTCGACGGAACGATCCCTGTTCAGAGGATGCAGCGCATTGGCCAAAGCAACCCGAAAGCCCGTAACCGCCAGAGGCGAGCAGACACGCCAGAAACTCCTCTCCGCCGCGGAATCGGAGTTCGGCGAGAAGGGCTTTCATTCAGCGTCCGTGAGCAGCATCACGCGCCGGGCCGGTGTTGCCCAAGGGACGTTCTACATCTACTACGATTCCAAGGAAGAGATTCTTCGCGAACTGGTGCGGTTCATGAACCGCAAGCTCCGCCATACTCTCACTCGGGCGACTCACGGCATTACTGACCGGGTCGAAATCGAACGGGTTGGCCTGGAAGCGTTCCTGCGCTTCGCCATGGAAGAGAAGAACCTCTACCGGGTGGTGCTGGAGTCACAGTTCATCGACGAGTCTATCTACCGCGAATACTACGAGCAGATGGCGCGTGTCTACACGGCGCGCCTGGAGCGCGCACAGGACGAAGGGCAGGTTCGCTCCGGCTCCGCCTACGGTCAGGCCTGGGCGCTTATGGGGATGGGATCGTTTCTCGGCCTGCGCTACGCGGTGTGGGAAGGAACCATGCCGCCCGACGACGTCATGGAAGCGGCTGTCGCCTTCATCCGGGGCGGCCTCATGCCCGATGACCAGCTCTGCGGCGCGGCGGCCCTCAGCACGCCGTGACGTGCCGAGTCCGGCGGCTCTGCGCGTGCGGCCGACGTACGGATCGGATCAGGGCAGATCAGGGCACGGCACTTCGATGTCGGGGTTGCGCACCACGCGCGCCAGCAGACAGCTCAGATAGATATCCGTCGCGTGGCTGTGGCTGTCTTCGGGCATAGCATCCCTGGCTTCTTCCAGAGTCTCCGCACCCTTGCGAAAATACACCAGACCAAGGTTGTAGCGCGCCTCCTGGTAATCCGGGTCAAGGCCCAGCGCCTCCAGATACGCCGCACTAGCCTGATCCAGCTCCCCCTTGCCGGCCTCAATGTTGCCAAGCTGAAACCACGCCCGGGGGCGCTCCGGGTCCAACTCCAGCAACGCACGATAGGCATTGCGGGCGGCGGCATCATCACCTTCCATCTCCGCCTCGAGTGCCTCATGGTTCAGGCGCAGGATCTCGCTGCGTTGATCGTCACCGACCATAGTACAACCCGTTGCCACGAGCCCGAGCACAATGGCAGCGACACCTGCACAGCATCGCTGTGTCACTGTCGTGTCCATGGCAAACCCCTGCATCTTCTGTATCATTGCGAACTGAGATTAACGCGGCCCGGAAGGGCCGGATACGGAGCGCGTCACGGAATTGCGCACCGGCTCCCGCACCGCGGGCACGGTACCACAGTCAGGGCCCCGGCTGTCCGCCGGAATCCGTCCCTCCCCAAGCAACTGATGTCGGCAGTCCATGGTTGAAGATCAGCAGCCCAAGCGGCGCACAACGGTTCCAGTGTCCATCGGCAACGTCGTGGTGGGCGGTCAAGCCCCGGTGGTCATCCAGTCGATGACCAATACCGATACCGCCGACGAGGTCGGCACGGCCATTCAGGTGGCGGATCTCGCGCGCGCCGGGTCCGAGCTGGTCCGTATCACCGTGAATACCGAGGAAGCCGCGGCCGCCGTCCCCCATATCCGCGACCGGCTCGAGGCAATGGGGCTGGAGGTCCCGCTGGTGGGGGACTTCCACTTCAACGGACACAAGCTCCTGGAGCGACACCCCGCCTGTGCCGAGGCTCTGGCCAAGTACCGCATCAACCCGGGCAACGTCGGCCGGGGCGCCCGCCGTGACACCCAGTACGCGCAGATGATCGAGACCGCCTGCCGGTTCGACAAGCCGGTTCGCATCGGCGTCAACTGGGGCAGTCTCGACCAGGACCTGCTGGCGCGCATGATGGACGAGAATGCCGCAGCGCCCCGCCCCCTGGACAGCCGCGATGTCATGAAGGAGGCGCTGATCGTCTCCGCCCTGGAAAGTGCGGAACGTGCGGAGGAAATTGGGCTCGGCCACGACCGGATCATCATCTCGTGCAAGCTCAGCGGCGTACAGGACCTGATCGGGGTGTACCAGGACCTTTCCCGGCGATGCGAATACCCGCTGCACCTGGGGCTGACCGAGGCGGGAATGGGCTCGAAGGGCATCGTCGCCTCCTCGGCAGCTCTGGCCGTGCTCCTTCAACAGGGCATTGGCGACACCATTCGCATGTCACTGACGCCGGAGCCCGGAGAGGCGCGTACGACGGAGGTACAGGTCGCCCAGGAGCTGTTGCAGACCATGGGGCTGCGCGCGTTCACGCCCTTGGTGGCCGCCTGCCCGGGCTGTGGCCGCACCACCAGCACCGTTTTCCAGGAGCTGGCGGGCGAGATACAGACGTATGTCCGTGAACGCATGCCGGAGTGGCGACGTCACTATCCCGGCGTGGAGGAAATGAGCCTGGCGGTCATGGGTTGTGTGGTGAATGGCCCCGGCGAGAGCAAGCACGCCAATATCGGGATCAGCCTGCCGGGCACCGGTGAGCGGCCGGTCGCGCCGGTCTACGAAGACGGCGAGAAAACGGTGACCCTCAAAGGCGACCATGTGGCGGATGACTTCAAGGCGGTCATCGAACGCTACGTGGAGCGCCGATACGGTCAGCCCAACGACTCGTCCGGAGACGCATCCGGCGGCTACTAATCTGCTCGGAAATCTTGTCAGGTCTCAGCTGCTGCGGACGGTGTGGCAGTGATTCACCGGGCCGTCGCCGGCTCCGAGTCCGGGCGCCGTGCGGATGGCCTCGAGCAGATAGTCGCGGGCCCTGGCGACCGCATGGTCGAGCGGGAATCCCTGCGCGATGCCGGTGGCAATGGCAGATGCAAGCGTGCATCCCGTGCCGTGTGTGTGCCGGGTGTGAATACGGGCGTGGTGAAACCGTCGCGTGCGCCCATCGGGCCCGACGAGCACGTCCAGCAAGGCGTCTCCCTGCAGGTGCCCTCCCTTGAGGAGCACCGCGCCGCCGGTCATGGCCTGTAACTCACGGGCGGCCGCCTCCATCCCGGCTTCCCCGGGGACCGCCCTGCCGAGCAACGCCTCCGCTTCCGGGAGATTGGGGGTGAGGAGCGTGGCATGGGGCAGCAGCCGCTCCACCATGGCACCCACCGCGCCGGGGTCGAGCAGGCTGGCGCCACTCTGGGCGACCATGACCGGATCCACCACGAGCGGCACACCGGCGCCCGCCTCCTGCATCAACCGGACTACACAGTCGATGGTATCTGCGTCGTGCAGCATGCCGGTCTTGATGGCATCCACACCGATATCATCCACCACCACACCGATCTGTCGCCGCAGGAATGCGGCCGGAACCGGGAGGACGTCGTGCACGCCCTCGGTGTTTTGGGCCGTCAGGGCGGTAATCGCCGTCATGGCGTAGCCACCAAGTGCAGTCACCGCCTTGATGTCGGCCTGTATACCCGCACCTCCGCCGGAGTCCGAGCCCGCGATAATGAGAACGCGCCCGTGCGCCTGCGTTGCCATGTCAGGATTCCAGTTGTCTGCCCAAGGAGTTACGATCGATCTTGCCCGCCCCGGTGACCGGGATACTCTCCACCACCGCGAAACGGGACGGCACCTTGAACGCCGCCAGATGCTCGCGGCAATGCGCCCGCAGGTCCGGCTCGAGATCCCCGTCCGGCGCATCATCGGCAGGGACGACGGCGGCCACCGGAACCTGGCCCCAGCGCTGATCCGGCATGGCCACCACGCACACCTGGGCGACGGCCGGATGCTCCTGGAGGACGGTCTCGATCTCCTCCGGTGAGACGTTCTCGCCGCCGCTGATGAACATGTTGTCGGCCCGGCCCATGATGCGCACGTTGCCCTCTTCGTCCTGAACGGCCAGATCGCCGCTGTCCACCCAGCCGTCGTCGAGCAGGGCCTTGCGGGTGCGGTCCGGCTGACCCAGGTAGCCGCCGAAGTTGTGCAGGCTGCGCATGTGCAGCACCCCGACCTCACCGGTCGGGACCGGCACACCGGACTCCTGATCGACGATACGGAAGTCGCAGTGGATCATGCTGGTGCCGATGCTGCGATTGTGCGCACGGATGGTCTCCAGCTCCTGGTCAATGCCGCCATACATGAAGTTGGACGGACCGGCCTCGGTCAGCCCGTAGGCCTGAACCACCGGGATGCCGCGTGCATAGAACGGGTCCATCACCTCAGAAGAACAGGGCGCGCCGGCACTGGTAATGCCGGTGACCGATGACAGGTCGGCCTCCGGGAAACGCGGGTGCTCGGCAATAAAGCGCAGCATCGCCTCGACACCGCCGAAGTTGGTGATCCGCTCGCCCTCGATCACGTCCAGCACCTGCCCCGGGTCGAACTGCCGTGTCAGTACGGAATAACCGCCGGCGTGGAAGACCGGCGTCAACGAGTTCCAACCGCCCACGTGGAACAGCGGGAACGTGATCAGCTGGCGCTGCTCCATGAGCGTGCCGCCGGTGACGATCATGTCGAGGGCGTTCCACAGCATCTGCCGGTGCGGCACGATGCAGACCTTGGGGGTCGCCGTGGTGCCACCGGTATGGATATACAGAAACGGATCGGCCTGAGCCAGCGGTCTGTTCATGTCCCGTTCCGCGTGCGCCAGCAGCGGCAGGAATCCGCTGTCGTCGCCGTCGGTGATCCGCACCTGCGTCGCGACGGAGTCAGGTAACTGGAGTCCGTCCACCAGAGAGTCGAACACGTCCTCGTAGACCAGTGCCCGCGGCTGGATGCGCTCCAGCAATTCATTCAGCTCACGGGGCCGGAGCCGGTAGCTGAGCGGCGCGAGAATGGTGCCAATCTTGCCGCAGGCCATGTAGAGATCCAGTGCCTCGACGCGGTTGCGGGTCACGATGCAGATCGGGTCACCCTGCTTCAGGCCGCCCTCGTCCAGCAGCCAGGCGCCGACACGGTTGGCACGGGCGTTCACGTCCGCGTAGCTCAGCCGGGTGTTGCTGTCGGCATCCAGAATGGCCGTCCGGTGCGGCGTCAGAGCGGCCCTGCGGCCGGCCCAGTCGCCGATCCAGTTCATCGCCATGGTGTCGTAATCGGGCTGCTGCGACATGCCATCTCCTCGGTTGTTGTCGAAACATCACGCCTGGTGAACCGCGCGTCACCCCATTGTACAGGTCTTGCGTTGGAGCCAAACGGTCACGGCCTGACAGTGCGGCCGTTCCACGCCATAATACGCGGCCCGCAATTCACCGCAGGGACTGTTTCATGAGCCTCATCGACATCGGCGTCAACCTCACCAGCGACGCCTTCAAGGCCGATCGGGACGACGTCATCGCCCGCGCCCGTGAGGCGGGCGTGGAGACCCTCATCGTCACCGGCACGAGCGTCCGGGAGAGCGAGAAGGCCGAGGCGCTGAGCCGCGACCACCCCGGCGTGCTGTACGCCACGACCGGCGTTCACCCTCACGGCGCAAGGGCCTACAACCAGGAAACCGGCGCCACCCTGCGTGCGCTGGCGGATTCACCGGGTGTAGTTGCCATCGGCGAGACCGGACTTGATTTCAACCGCGACTTCTCGCCCCGCCCCGCTCAGGAGACAGCGTTTGCGCGGCAGCTCGAACTGGCGGCCGAACTGGGGCTGCCGGTGTTCATCCATCAACGCGACGCCCACGACCGCCTGCTCGCGATTCTCGCCGAGTACCGCGACCACCTCGTCGATGCCGTTGTTCACTGTTTCACCGATACCCGCCAGGCGCTGTGGGATTACCTGGACATGGACCTGCACATCGGCATCACCGGCTGGCTGTGCGACGAGCGCCGCGGGCGGGAGCTGCAGCAGATCGTGAGTGATATTCCGGCGGAGCGACTCATGGTCGAAACCGACGCACCCTACCTGGCGCCCAGGGATCTGCGCCCGAAGCCGGAAAAGGGGCGGAATGAGCCAGCGTTTCTCCCGCACATTGCGGCCGCCGTCGCGCACCATCGCGGGGAATCCGTCGATGTCGTGAGCGAGACCACCACGGCGAATGCGCGGCGCTTCTTCCGTCTGTAGCGCGGACCATCACCCCGCGACGCGATTGCCACCATCCTGCACCCGGGCGGCAGCCGACTCGAGGACTTCCGGTCCGGCGCCCGGGAGATGGGCATTCTCGCTGATGTAGCGACGCCATGCCCGCGCTCCGGGCACCCCCTGGAACAGCCCGAGCACGTGGCGGCTCATGGCGTTGAGCGGAGCGCCTTGGCGCATCTGCTCCTCCACGAACGGCAGATAGGCGTCAAGCACGTCCCGGCGTGACCGGGGCGCCAGGGCATCGCCGAACACCCGCCGATCCGCCTCGGCCAGCATGTACGGGTTGTGGTAGGCCTCACGACCGATCATGACGCCATCCACCCGCTGCAGATGCTCGCAGGCGGCATCCAGTGTGGTCACGCCACCGTTGATGGCGATCTCGAGCTCGGGAAAAGCCGCCTTCAACCGATACACACGGTCGTAATCCAGCGCCGGGATCTCGCGGTTCTGTTTCGGGCTCAACCCCTGCAGCCACGCCTTGCGGGCATGAATGGCAAAACTGCGGCAACCGCGCTCGGCCACGGCCCCGACAAAATCGCGCAGGAACGCCCAGGAATCCATGTGGTCGATGCCGATGCGGGTTTTCACGGTCACCGGCAAGGGGGAGGCGTCGGCCATGGCCGCCACGCAGCCGCCGACCCGATCCTGCTCGGCCATCAGGCAGGCGCCGAAGCGCCCCGACTGCACCCGGTCACTGGGGCAACCGACGTTCAGGTTCACTTCGTCGTAACCGTAACGGTGTGCCCAGCGCGCACACTCGGCCAGCTCCCGGGGCTCAGAGCCGCCGAACTGGATCGCCACGGGATGCTCGCGCGGGTCGAACGCCAGGAACAGGTCGACGCGGCCGTGCACGATGGCGGCGGCCGGCACCATTTCGGTGTAGAGCAGCGTCCGCCGGGTCACGAGCCGCAGCAGGTACCGTGCGTAACGGTCGGTACAGTCCATCATCGGCGCGACACTGAGTCGCCGATCAAGTGCGGCCGGCGCCTGCGTCTGGTCTGCTGGCTGGGTCGACATGGCCATGGATCCGTATTCCCGCCAGGGGCCGGTCGCTGCTATGGTTAGAGCGCCCCACCTCGGGCATGTACCTCGAAATCAGGAATCGCATGGTAGACGAACATCAGCAACAGAGCCACCGTCCGCCCTTCGTGCTCTACGGCACGCTTGGCTGCCATCTGTGTGAGGATGCCGCCAGGCTGTTGTTCGACGTATTACCTGTGGACGGCGTCACGGTCGAAGAGATCGACATTGCCCATGATGAAGCCCTGATGGCTCAATACGGCGAACGGATTCCGGTTCTACGACAGCGTCGCGACGGGCGCGAACTCGACTGGCCGTTCTCCGCGGATGACGTACTGGCACTCGACTAGGTACCTGGATCAATGACCCGGCTGCTCACTGCTCTGCTTCTCATTTTCACTTCGGCCACTGTCAGCGCCAGCGACGCCTGGGTTCTGGTGGACACCCAGCGCCAGGAGATCCGGGTGTTCGAAGACGGATACGAAGTCCTCCACCTCCCGCGTATTGCCATTGGCCGCGGCGGCGTGTCGGAACTGCGCCAGCGTGGCGACCGCACCACGCCACTGGGTGAGTTCCGTGTGGCCTGGATCAACGAGGATAGCGATTTCCACCTCTTCTTCGGGCTGGATTTCCCCCATTTCAGTCACGCCCGGATGGCCTACAATCAGGGTTTGATGGAACAGGAAGAGTATTTCTCGGTCATCGACGCCGTGCGTGACCGCAGATTACCTCCTCAGCGCACGTCAGTGGGCGGGCACATCGGCATACACGGCATCGGCGATGGCGATCGTAATCTACATAACCGCGCCAACTGGACCCAAGGGTGCGTGGCCGTCACGAACGACGAAATGGACGAACTGGCCGGGTTCGTGGATGTGGGTACCCGCGTCGTCATTACCGCTGAAGAAGACATCACCGCACTGCTCTCCTCCTACGACCGTTGACGACCAGCGACAGCGGAATCATGGGCATGTCGCCGATACGCAACACCGCGCATGGTCTATACACCACTGTTAGGATTACTTCTGAGGGTAGCGTTATGGTTTCACCCTCTATTTTGGTTGTACGTAGTGTGTCAGATAGTGATCCGGCCATAGCGCCGTTTGTTTATTTAACGTCGCAATGGCTCTAGAATGACCAGCGATTGCCGTTCAAGCTGTTCGGCAAGACAACAACGCGAAAGGAGTTAAAAGATGTCGCACAGCCTTAAATCTCTGCTGAAGCTCTCCGCGCTTGGCCTCTCCATGGGCGTGCTCGTCGGTTGCGCCGCCCAGGGTGACGACGCCGAGACCCGCCAGATGGTCGAAGATGCCCAGGCCCAGGCCAGCGAAGCGCTGGACGTGGCTAACGAGGCTCGCGAGACTGCTCTGGAAGCCGAAGGCACTGCCAAGGCTGCCGAGTACAAGGCCAACCGTAACGAAGAGCGGATCGAAGAGCTCGACGAGAAGATCGACCGTATGTTCGAAGAGTCCATGCAGAAGTAACTGGCACGTCTTCCCCGAAAACCCCGCCAATGGCGGGGTTTTTTTATGTGCATCGTTCCGGTCGGGAGGGTTCCGTACAGCGCCCGGCCCGCTAGTCCGCTTGCGCCAGATCTTCCCTGACCGGCTCACGGGTGATCGATTTCGGGCGCCCGCTGGCTTCCGCGGCCACTTCCTTGAGGCGCGGGTAATCCACCCGAGCGGCACGTTCCCGGAGCCGTTCTGCGACGACTTCCACCACCGGCGTTACACCCTTCTGCGCCAGCTCGTCCTCATCTTCATCCAGTCCAGGGTAGGCCTGCAGATACAGATCGCCTTCCTCGGACCAGCCGGCCTTGAAAGGCTGGTTCAGGATACGAACATTGGTGCCGCGACCGATGCGATAGACGATGGATTCGATGTCTTCGGGAAACATGCGGATACAGCCGTGCGTCGCGCGCATGCCGACACCGGCCGGCCGATTGGTGCCGTGGATGAAATAGCCCGGAACATCCAGCCCGATGGCATAACGCCCGAGCGGGTTGTCCGGCCCCGGATCGACGCGCCGGGGTAATGCCCGCCCTTCCGACTCCGCGCGTTCACGAACGGAGTCGGGCGGGAACCAGGCGGGATCTTCCAGGCGCAGGGTCACTTCCGTCTCGCCGATGGGTGTTGACCAGTCCATGCGCCCGATGCTGATGGGATAGGTCTCCACCACCCGCTTGCCGTCGGCATCGGGCTCCGGATAGTAGTACATGCGCATTTCCGGCAGATTGACCACGATTCCTTCACGCGGACCGGGCGGCAGCACGAATCGCGTGGGTATCGTCACCGGCGTGCCCTCGCCCGGCAGCCAGATGTCCACGCCGGGGTTCGCGCGGCGAATCTCCTGGTAGCCAACACCATGCTGCCGAGCGATGCTGAGCAGCGTGTCCTCCTGCCGGGCCATAACGGTCCGCACCTCACCGACCACGTCAACATCGGCATCCGGCAGCTCGTAGACATTCCTGTCGTTGGAGATCCGCTCGGCGTCTTCCTCTTCACGCCCGGCATCCCTCTCGTCCACGGAGTCACCTTCTAGCGTGTCATCGGCGGAGACGGCGGGACCGCCCAGAAACGAGCAGAAAATCAACGCGACCAGCCAGTGACTCGGGGCGCGGTCAGAGAGCATGCATTTCTCCATGACATTTCATACGTTTGGCTGCGGCAACCCACAGCAAATCCAGCGTCCAGTATACTCCGTGACGAAAGCCAGAGCACAACCCGGGAGCATAGTCCCTATGCAGTATGTATCAGTTCATGACGGTATTTCCGAGCGCTGGGGCATTTTCAGTGGTGATTCCGTTCTCCTGGCGCCACGGAATCAAGACTGGTCAGTCAACCTTCTCGCGTTCATTCGCGGCGATGCGGCCGCCCGTCAGCGGCAAACCGATCAGCTACAGGCCGGTCTCGGCGAAGTCTGGCGCAAGGAGGACGTTCAGCTCATCGCACCACTTCCCCGCCCGCCGCGTAACGTAATGTGCCTCGGCCTGAATTACGCCGACCACGCGGCGGAATCCCAGCGTGCCAAGGGGCAGGAACTCCAGCGGGCGGATCACCCGGTGGTCTTCACCAAGGCCACCAGCAGTGTCACCGGCCCGTACACGGACATCCCCCTGGACAACTCACTGACCACACAGCTCGACTGGGAGGTTGAGCTGGGCGTGGTCATCGGCGCTGGCGGGCGCAACATCCCCGAGGAACAGGCTCTGGAGCACGTCTTCGGTTACACCGTGGTCAACGACCTCTCGGCGCGGGATCTGCAGTTCCGCCACAAGCAGTTCTTCCTGGGCAAGAGCCTGGACGGCAGCTGTCCCATGGGCCCGGTCATCACGGACGAGATCACGGATCCGCATGCCCTTGCACTGTGGTGCGACGTCAACGACGAACGGCAACAGGAGGGCACAACGGCCGATCAGCTGTTCCGGATCCCGGAGGCCATCGCCATCCTCTCCCGCGTGATGACCCTGGAGCCCGGTGACATCATCGCCACCGGCACGCCCAGCGGCGTGGGCTTTGCCCAGGACCCTCCACGCTACCTGCAGCCCGGAGACATCGTGGAGTGCGGCGTCCAGGGCGTCGGAGTGATCCGTAACCGGATCGTCGCGGCTACCTGACCTGCTGCGTGACCGGCGCCATGGTATCCGCAAACACGTCGGGCGCACCGGCGTGCAGACGCTGGTAGAGCTCGCGCAGAATCGCAGCGGTGGCTCCCCAGATGTAGTAGTCGCCATAGGGCATGGCATGCAGCCGGTAGGTTTCGCCGTCCACCTCCACGTGATGGGGCTGGTGGTTGGCCGGATCGAGAAAGAACGCCAGCGGCACCTCGAAGATCTCCGCAACCTCACTCGGCTCTGCACGCAGCCGGCCGGGGTTGTGCACGTGCCCGACGAACGGATGGATCATGAAGCCGCTGATCGTGGGATAACGCGGCAGCCTGCCGAGCACATGGACGCCGCTGGACAGCAGTCCGATCTCTTCGTGGCACTCCCGCAGCGCCGCGGCCACGGGCGTGGCGTCACCGGGGTCGACACGGCCGCCGGGGAAGCTGATCTGACCGGCATGCTTGGTCAACGCCTCGCTGCGCCGCGTGAGAATGACCTGCAACCCGCCGCGGCGCTCCACCAGCGGCACCAGCACGGCCGCGTCCCGCAGACCCGAGGTATCCACCGGGAATCCTGGCCGATGGATGTCGTCGATATCGCGCAGACAGGTGGAGATCGCCGTGCAGAAGCGTTGCGAGTCAGTCATGTAATCCTTGATGATGGCCATCGTCCTCAACCCACAGCGTACCGCCCCTGACACCTCTGAACGGTGATGCAGTTCCGCACTCACCGCGCACCGGCGCTATTATGACTGGTTATTGTCAGCCCTCCTCCGACCGCCTGGCAAACGGCGCACTCTGGCGACACCTGCTGTTGGTGCGCTAGCGCACAGACGGTTCGCACGTCCTTGCTCAAATTCGAGACTACGGGCATGGAACTGCGCGAGTACAACAAGCGGCGGTGCCAGGCCCCGGGGATGTAACGCTGTTGATAGCCCGGCCCGTCCGGCCGTGCAGGTTCCCGGCGGACCGCCAGTTGCGGAAGGCATGTGCCCATGACAACGCCCTGCTCGCTGCGCTTCGCCCTGCCCCTTGCCCTCGCGACTCTCGCCCTCGCCGCGTGCTCCTCCAGTGGTGGCGGGTCCCGCTCCCTGCCCGGATTCGAAGGTGACGATGGGCATTTGCGGCACATCAACGTGGTCCCTCGATCCCGGCTGCACGACGAGACGGTGGTAGAGCCCGGTAACTACGGCGAGGGCCAGACCATCGCCGTTCTGAGTACCGACCTTGGGAGAGATCACCGGGAGTTCAAGTCGGGGAACGGCTCACGCTCCCGCGTGCACGAAGAGTCGCGATACCTTTATGAAGACGGTGGCGCTTTCCTGGCCGGCATAGCAGAAGAGGATGCGGTCAATCCGGCCAACGCCGTGGCAAGCCTCGCGGCGGGCCGACAATTCGGAGTGGCCCGCGACGCTGACATCCTTGGCGTCGGCGTGGTCCAACCGGATGGCTACGACCAGCGGGGCGGCGCCTTCGATCTCACCATCAAGCCGGAAGACATGCTTGACGGCATCAAGCATGCGACAGAACACCATGCAGACATCCTCGCCATCCACACCGTTGTTACGGATACAGACGAAGCCGGGGATCTTGGTCGCGCGATTCGTGACGCCAAGAGGATCGCGGTCGTCCCTGTCCCCAGTCGGGATGAACTCCGCGGCAACAGCGTTGATGCGACCCGTCACTTCGACGAGACCACTCTCAAGAACCTGCTGATCGTCGGCGATGTGGCCCGCAACAACCGCCGACCGTCCAACGCCGACGTGCCGCCCACGGCTGCTGCACGCGACCGCTTTCTTGTCGCCCCGGGGGTCGCCGTGCCGGGAGCGTTGGGCAATGGCAGTGACAGCGCCCGATACTCCGGCTCGTTCGCCGCCATGGGACTGGTGGCCGGTTCGGCAGCGGTACTGAACAGTTATCACGAGAAAGTGACCGGAGTAGAAGCTTCACCTGAAAAGGTAACTAACCGGTTGCTGGAAACCGCGGACCGGTCGTTTTCAAGGTACGACCCTGCCACCCACGGGCGTGGCCTCCTCGACGTCCGCGCTGCGCTGACGGAGGTGCAAGGCACCACCACTGCCGCCGGCATGCAGCACCATTCCCTGCCCGCGTCGCAGACACAGCTCGGCGCCGCGTTCGGGGACGCACTGAGCGACGAGCCGGCGCTCGCCCGAGTGCTGGCGGTCGACTCCGGTGACTGGCCGTTCCTGCTGGATCTGCGCGGCCGCGTGCGCAGCCACGAGTCGTGGGCCCTCGACCGGCACATGGACCGGCTCGCGAACATGGGCTGGCGCCATGGCGAGGAGACGCCCTACGGCGGTTACCAGATCACCACCGGGCAGTCGTCGGGGTTTTCGCCAGACAGCTACCAGCGCGGCTACGACTCCATGAGCGTGTGGATGGACACCGGCCCGTGGACGGTCTCGCTGCAGAGCCACGCCGACCCGTATCTCGCCACGGCCTATTCGGCGCTGCCGGAGCTGGACGGTGTGCGCCTCATGGGTGGCGCGCCGGGCGCGGCGCACATGGCAAGCTGGCGCGAGGCGACAGGCGCTTCTCTCGCCTGGGCCCCGAACCCGAAACTGACGCTGGGCAGCCAGGTCTGGACCGGACACGACGGCGACACCCCCTACCGCCACATCGACGACAACCCCCGCGTACACCGGGCGGAACTCATGGCAGCGATCCGCCCCGTCACGGATGTGCTGATCGGAGTCGACGTCGCCCAGCAGAACCAGTCCGAAGGGCTGCTCGGAGGGTATGGAAGCGCCGCGCTGCAACCGGGCACGGGCTCGACCACCACGGCCACCGGTGCAACGATCCAGTGGCGGGCCGCGGAGCCACTGACACTCTTCTCCCGCTACGAACATGGCTGGACCGACGTGGACGACACCAACGGGCTGATCAGCGGTTTCGACCGCCTGCAGACACGCTCTACCGCACTGGGTGCAATCTGGCAGGACCGCACCGACACCCGCTGGGGATTCGTCTACAGTGAGCCCCTGCGGGTGCGCTCCGGCAACGTGGATCTGGCCATCCCCCACGGCTTCGACGGCAACGGCGGCGTGCGCTTCGCGGAACACACGGTGCGCGCCGACCCCAGTGGCCGGGAACAGAACTTCGAGCTGTTCATGGATCGCCCCCTCCCCCGCCATCACAGCGCGCTGCGCCTGAACGTGATGTATCAGCTGGAACCAGGCCACGTGGCTGACGCCGCGCCCGCCTGGGCCGCCGCCGGTGGTTACCAGCTGCGTTTTTAGAGGCCTCAGGGCCGCGACGAGGCCCCATCGCCGAAGAGGGGAACGACTACGCCCTTCCGGAACGCATGGCGCGCCAATAGTGGCAGCGGCATTCGCAGCCAGTGACCGCGCAGGAAAATCGCCATGGCGGCAGAATTCCTGCCGATGCCGCCACGCGCCTCGGGCACCTGCGGCACCAGCAGCCGGCCGTAACAGGCATCCAGCATTGCCAGCCCCGCCGTTGACGGCGCGTCGGCCACCAACCCATCGCCACAGCCCCGGGGAATGGGTGTGCCCAGCATCCGCTGACAGTAACGCAGGGCAAGCCACAGCGGTGCACCAAGTTCCAGTTCGCGCGCACGCCCCGGGAGCGCCTCCCAGAACGCCGCGTCACCACCGAAATGGCGCAATAGCGCATCCAGATCCAGGAGGTCGCGCAAGCCGTTGGGAATCTCGCCATCCACGAACAGATGGGTCGCGCTGTGGATGACCATATCCTCCGGTGCGAGAACCGCCAGTCCTGGATGACCGGGTACACTCCGCGACGCCGACACCAGCGCGTCCGCGTCCGGCCTGAACCGTGCGGTCTCCGGCAGGATCGTGTGATGGACGTCCAGCGTCGAGCCGCGCTGGGGGTGGCGTAATGGCGGGAGCTCGTGCATCCACTCCCGGTAGTAGCGCTGGTCGTAGACACCGTGATGGGTCCCAAGCCACCCGGCGCGGTTCAGGCGCCTCTCCACGGCGTCCAGCGCGGCGCGGGGCACGAGGAGATCAATATCCGAGAACTGGCGTCCGCAGGCGGGCGGCAGCCCGGCCAGGGCGTATGCTGCGCCCTTCAGCAGTACGACCCGTGGTGCCACACTCGCAAGTACGTCAACGAGGTAGTCCACCTCACGGATTACCGCGCGCCGCTGCGCCTCC
The DNA here is from genome assembly GCA_007126095.1 of Aquisalimonas sp. Taxonomy (GTDB): domain Bacteria; phylum Pseudomonadota; class Gammaproteobacteria; order Nitrococcales; family Aquisalimonadaceae; genus Aquisalimonas. The sequence continues at coordinate 26,065 of SLBZ01000031.1, read as the reverse complement.
GCCGCCAGCCAGGCCGAGTGCAGATGGGCCGCCGGCGCTGCAGGCACCGCCCCAAGTTCACCCGCCCGCCACAGCGTCCAGTACAAACGCCCCAGCAATCCCGACTCCCGCCCTGCGGCGATCACGTGCTCCCAGTCAGTCAGTGGCATCGCGCGCACAGTCGCGGGTGACCGCACGAGCGCCACGAGACTTGCGCCAGCGTTATAAGGGCGGGGACGTCTGCGCATCGATCTTCCGAATCAGCCCATGACCTTCATCCAGCGTACCGTAATGAACATGATAGGCCGGCACGCGCCGCACGACCGAGGAAAGTAGCCGAAACGCACACTCGCCCAGCACCTGATAGTTGAAGCTCTGATTCACGAGCGCCAGGAAGGTATCAGCGGGGTGTGCCTCTTCCAGCTCGGCCCGGGCGCCGGCGCGATAATGCGGAAAAACCACGCCTGCAATGTGCCCCGGCAGATCCGCCTGCTGCACGCTGCGCGCGTTGGGCCGAAGATGGGCAACCTGGCCCTTGGACGTGTCGTTCACCACCTCTCCCAGGGTCGCCGGGGGGAAATCGCGCCGGATGACGTGAATGGCGGCATTCTTGAGGCCCAGGGGTCGCGGAAACGGCTTCACGGTCTCGGTATCCAAGTCCAGGAGCACCAGCTCGTCTGTCAGCAGGCGCCACCCCGAAAACATGAGGGCGGCCACCAGCGTACTTTTGCCGCTGCCCGACGCGCCCGGGAAAAGGTACGTACGGCCATCCCGCTCGGCGGCGGCGGCATGCAGTACCAGATAGCGATGGAGATGCGACGACACACACCAGTTCACCCCCCACTCCAGCATTGCCATGGCATGGTGACGCGGCAGCGGCTGAAATGGGGCGGTGCGGCCAAGGTAAAACTGCGCCTGGGGGCGCAGCCAGCGCCGTGGCCCAGGCGGTCCATCCACGCGGACGCGGAAGTCCGCGAACGCGTCCGGCTCCAGCAGCGGATAGTCGGAGTAGAGCGTGTGAATGCCCCGCGCCACGGCGCTCAGGGACGAGAACACACGCAGCCCCAGAGTCCCGGCCCGCACGCCCAGCCCCGGGCCGCGGAGCACGCGCCTCAAGGCACCGATTGACAGCGTGGAGACAGTCAATGGCGTGGACATTGTTCGATGATCCCCGCCTGCGAGAGCCCCGTCAGCACCTGCAGCAGCTCGCGCTCGCCCGGCGGCAAGTGACCGTCCGGCCAGGCACCTGCGACGTCATGCACGCCGAGCGGCACGCCGGCACGCTCTACAAGCACGCTCAGCGCCACACCGGCTTCTGGCGAGAGCAGGTGAGTACTTTCCTCGTCACGGAGAAATACCAGGAGCCGGTCTCCGGCCCAGGCGGTCACGAGGGCCTCCGGCACGACGCGGTAGTTCAAGGGCCGCCCTCGTATGACTGTCCGCGGCTAGATCCGCATGTCGCCTTCGTAGTTTCTGGCGTCGAGCACGCACACCTGGTTGTTGGCCTCCGCCAGCTCAGCGCTGAGCGACTGCAACTCGCCGAGGTCGCCCTGTTGATCGGCGAATGCTGACATGCCCTGCAGCGAGCTGATTCGCGACTGACCGGTGATCACGCCGCTGCCACCGCCGTCTGACTGCTGCCCATGACGGGAACCACCGGACCCTTCCGCCGCGCCAAGATAGGCCCCGTATGCACGGTGAAACGCGTCGACGATATCGTCGCGATGGACCATCGAACCATTCACGCTGTAGCCGGATGCAATAACCGGATGTGACGCATTCAGGTAAGCCGCCGCAGTCTGGTACACGCACTCCTGCATGGCCGACTCTGTACTCAGGTCCATCATGCCCAGGCCGACGTTGCCGGAGACTGCATCAGCCATGGATACGGCTGCCCACCGCGACAGCTCGTCCGGGCCCAGGATCTCATCGAGGCGGAAAACGCGGGCAAAACTGGCGCTTGGGCTCACGCCCGTCTCCTGCCACGCCTGGTTCCATTCCACGTCCCCCACCCGCCGGACGCTCCCATCACCTCGCCAGAACGCGGCGGAACAACCCAGTGCGCAGGTTTCCCAGCCGGGATTCAGGGAGGAATTGGCGGAGGCGACCGAGGACGCCGTGCAATTGACATTTGCCCAGACAGGTCGGTGAGCCAGGGTCATGACCACCGGTACGCCACCGACGAGCCCCTGGGTCAGTCGTCGCCTGCGGCGATCAACCTTTTCGGTTTCAGCCGGATTTGGCCGGCCATTCTCGAGATCCGACTCCTTTGGCTCCTTAGCATCCATGGGCTACCCCCTCTCTCGGTACTGCAGCCAATGTGCACTCTCCGTTTGCCGGCGAAAACCGGGACGATGTGACCGTCCGGATCCAAATCGTTTTCGCCAACCAGTTCACACTTCCCGAGAATGTGCGTCGGTGAGCACGTACGTCTGTGCGCCACCGCACAGACAGCGCAGCAAGACAGACAGGGGGGGAATCAGCCGTGCCTTCGGCACCGCTTAACTGAAAATGGCGGAGAGGGTGGGATTCGAACCCACGGACCCTTGCGGGTCAACGGTTTTCAAGACCGCCGCTTTCGGCCGCTCAGCCACCTCTCCGCGGAACCGGTATTGTCTCCATTCAGCCCGCCGAGGGCAAACCGGCCCTTCAGTACGCGTCACTCACCACAGGTGAGATGCTTGTCTCCGCGGCATGAATCCGCCGAATCGTCTCGGCAACCATACCGGGGCCCTGATAGATCAGGCCGGTGTACAACTGCACCAGGCTTGCACCGGCATGGAGTTTACGCAGCGCGTCAGCACCGGAGGCCACACCCCCCACCCCGATGATCGGTAACTGCCCCCGGAGGTGATCGCTGAGCAGCCGGACCACGTCTGTGGAGCGCTCCATCAGCGGTCGCCCACTCAACCCTCCGGCTTCATCACCATGCCGGTGACTCGCCGTTGCCCCGGGCCGTTCCAGAGTCGTATTGGTGGCGGCCACACCATCCAGGCGATGGCGCACCAGCGCGTCCGCCATGGCCAGCAACTGTTCATCGGCCATGTCCGGTGAGATCTTGACCACCAGCGGGACGTAACGATCCCACGCCACGCTGAGCCGAAGCTGCTCGGCCTTCAGGCCGCCCAGCAGATCGTCCAGCAAACTGCCGTGCTGGAGGTCGCGCAGACCGGGGGTGTTGGGCGACGATACGTTGATGGTGATGTAATCGGCATGTGGGTACACGCGGGTCATGCAGGCCAGGTAATCATCAAGCGCCTGCTCCACGGGGGTATCCCGGTTCTTGCCGATGTTGACGCCAAGCACGCCCTTGTAGGTGGAACGGCGCAGTCGACCGACCAGATAATCGACACCCTTGTTGTTGAAACCAAGCCGGTTGATCAGGGCGCGTTCTTCCGGCAGCCGGAATAGACGGGGCCTGGGATTACCTTCCTGCGGGCGAGGCGTGACCGTACCCACCTCAATGAACCCGAACCCCAGGGAACCGAGCGCATTGATGGCATCGCCGTTCTTGTCGAGACCTGCAGCCAGGCCAACCGGATTGCTGAACTGCAGCCCGAACACCCGCTGCTCAAGGGTCGGCACCACGCCGGCAATCAATCGGTTCAACCCCAGCGCGTGTGTGGCCCGCACACCGGAGAGAGCCACGGAATGGGCGCGTTCGGCATCGAGTTGGAACAGTAGACGGCGCAGCAACCGGTAACTCATATCACGATCCTGTCGGGGCGCCAGCGGCGCCGTGTCGGATTCTGCCCGACTGCCAGGCAGCCGCGCACATCGCATGGATTTTCGGTCAGAATCGAACGCCGGGCAACCGAGCCCGCCATGCACCTCTCAAGCCCCGGGCTGCGCCGCCGATACCCCTGTTCGAGCAATCCATGCGCCTGCACCGGAGAGACGAATCTTGTACCGGCTGTCATTCATCATCATTGCCCTGATGCTCCTGCCCATGCCCTGGGCCCCCGCACTCGCCGACCAGGCTCCGCAGGTCCGTTTGCTGATGGACGTCTCGGCGAGCATGCAACGCACCGACCCCCACGATCTCCGCCGGCCGGCCATGCGACTCGCAGCGGAGCTGCTTCCGGACGGCACTGACGCCGGGGTCTGGGCGTTCGCACATGATGTCGACGTCATGCTGCCCGTCTCGTCGGTTGATGACACGTGGCGTGAGAACGGTCTTGCCGCGGCCGACTTGATTCACTCCCGCGGCCAGGCAACCGACATCGGCGCGGCTCTGGAGGCAGCCGCGGACACGTGGATGGAAAGCCCTGCGGCCGACGACCAGTCGCGGCACATCGTGTTGTTCACGGACGGCCACGTGAATGTCTCCATCGACGACGACGAGGATGCCGCCGAACGCCGCCGCATCATTGATGAGCTGATGCCGGCGCTGAACGACCGGGACATCACTGTTCACACCATCGGCCTGTCCGACGAGATCGACCACGAACTGCTGGAGCTGCTCGCGGAGGGCACTGGCGGCCGGATGGCGGTAACGGAGGACGCGGATCGACTGGAGCGGGTCTTTCTCCGCCTGTTCGAACAGGTCGCTCCCCGTGATTCGGTGCCGCTGGCCGACAATACGTTCATGATCGACGATTCCGTCTCCGAGATGACGGTACTCGCGTTCCGGGAAACGGAGGGCGACCCGGTAGAGCTGCAAATGCCGGACGGCGACACACTGGAGGCCACCATGGCCGATGGTGATGGGCTGCGATGGCGCTCGGAAGCCCACCATGACCTGATTACCATGGACGCTCCCCCGAGTGGCGAGTGGGGGCTACTGGGGGCGGAAGACCCGGACAACCGGGTGATGATCGTCACCGATCTGCAGCTGCACATGGAGCCCCTGCCCCCCTACACCATCGCCGGCGAACCACTGGATCTTGCCGGCCATCTCACCGAGGGCGATGCGCCCATCAACGACGATGATTTTCTGGGGGTAACCGGCTTCCAGGTTGAGGCAGGCGATGCAGGCACCCTGGATCTGCCGCGCGTTGATGGTGCCGCGCTGCACCGCCGCGCCCACTCCCCGGAGCCGGGTACGCAGCATTTTACGCTGACGGCTTCGTCCGAGACGTTCGCGCGGGAAGTCCGGCAGCAAGTGGACGTGGTGGACACGCCACTGATCATGAGCCGCAGCGAACTGTCCGATGACCCTGATCTGGAGCGGAAACTGCGTATCAGCCCGGTATCCGACGCCGTGGACACCGATGCGCTGGAGGTCGAGATCACCGTTGAGGCGGATGATCGCGACGCGAAAGTCGTGCGATACGCTGAGCCCGACGACGACGGCGAATGGCGGATCGCTCTGGACAGCCTCGACCCCTACCTGGATTTCCAGATCACGGTGGAGGCGGTTGGCGAAATGGTCGACGGGCGAGATTTCCGCGCCACGGTCAAGACATTCGACAGCGACGGACTCGGCGAGGATGCGCGCGGGGCGGACCCGCACTGGGGCCTGCTCGGCGGCCTGCTGTTTACGCTGAACGTCATTCTCTTCGGCATCATCGGGCTGGTCTTCTACATCCTCCAGGGGCGCCGCCGGCAGCCACCTCACCTGGGCGGCCCGGATGAAGGCACCGGAACTTCAGAAACTGCATCGGAGAAGGCATGAGTGGCAGCGAACTACTTCTGGTGATCATTCTGGGTGAACTCGTCCTTATCGTTGGACTCATCCTGCTCCTCACCATGTTCATGGGTGGCAGGCGTCGCGCGCGGGATAAGCGCGCCGCAGAGAACCTGGCCCAGAGCGTCCGCAGCACGGAAAGAACCCGCGACAAGCGGCTGCGGCATCTTCTGGAAGAGCGCTACGGCTACGCCGGTGAGGAGCTGGAAGCGCAGGTCAACCGACTGCTGGAGGCGGAGAAGCAGTTCTACTCGCGCTTTCTCGACCTCTATCTGAACCGGGACCCCCAGTCCGCCGAGCGGGTTCACCAGTACCTGCAGGACGTCATCCGCCCGTACACGGAGATGGAGCCGGCGGTGGAGCCCGATACCAAGGCGTCGGCGATCGCCACACCTGGCGCCGACAGCGCCTCCGATGCCGGCGAAGAGGTATCGGATGGTGATTCCACACCGACTCCCAGTTACGATAAGCGGGACATGCTGGAGGAGATCCAGCTGTACCGGCAGACACTCAACCAGGTGTTCGCCGAATATACGGCGATGTTCGGCATCAAGCAGGACGGCACCCGCGAACTCTCGGCGCAGGAGATCCGGCAGCGCATGGAATCCGGTCAGCTTGCCGGCCCCGAAGAGCAGTAGCGCGGCCCCCTTTCACTCGCGGACTCCAGGGCCACCGTAGACGATGGCAGATCACCATGCAGCGCAACGGATGCTGGCCAACGTGCTTCATCAGGAACAGCCGGCAACCTACCTGGTAATCGGCAATCCTGCGCCGCTTGACCCCGGCCCGGATGTCGCCGACGGCCCGGCGCCGACGGGCCTCGCGCTGGAGGCAGCGACCGACCTGCTGACCGAACTCGGACGCCAGGATCTCGTACTGGTTGGCGGGTTGGAGGCGCTGCCACGCAAAGACGGTGAAATCCTTCTTTCGCGGCTGCGCGACGTCTATGCCCGCCGCGTGCTCGCCCGGGTGGTGCTGGGCGGCACCTGGCGACACAATGACATGACCGCCTTCGGTTTTACCCGACTCGCGGAGATGGACCCGGCTGACGGCGTCCTCTACGGATTCGACGTCGCCTCTTACAAGACCACGCCCGACTGGCTCAACCCCCGTTACTGGGCCAATCCCGAGCTCTGGGACAAATACCGCTGGTAATCCGTAACGCCCTCAAATAACCGCACCGCCTTAATTTATAGCCAAATATTCCTTTTCCGTATAACCGGCCACTGCTACGGTGCGTCCAGACTTGGCGGCCCCCTTGAGGACACGACGGAATCCTATGTACAGGTATGACAGTTTCGATCAGGCGCTGGTCAACGAACGGGTTGAGCAATTCCGGGGGCAGACCCGGCGCTTCCTCGCGGGTGAACTGAACGAGGAGGAATTCCGCCCCCTGCGGCTAATGAACGGGCTGTACATCCAGCGCCATGCGCCGATGCTGCGGGTCTCGATTCCATACGGCCTTCTCAGCAGCGATCAGCTACGCATGCTTGCCCACATTGCGCGCACATACGATCGCGGCTTCGGCCACTTCACCACGCGCCAGAATATCCAGTACAACTGGCCCCAGCTGGAGCGCGTGCCCGACATCCTGGCCGATCTGGCAAAGGTCGAGATGCACGCCATGCAGACCAGCGGCAACTGCATTCGCAACATCACGTCCGACCACCTGGCCGGTGTGGCGGCAGACGAACTGACCGATCCGCGGCCTTACTGCGAGCTGATCCGGCAGTGGGCGACGCTGCATCCCGAATTCTCCTATCTGCCGCGCAAGTTCAAGATTGCCGTCAGCGCCTCGGACAAGGATCGCGCCGCCATCCGCGTCCACGACATCGGTCTGCAGATCGTCCGCAATGATGCCGGTGAGCTCGGTTTCGAGGTCTACGTGGGCGGCGGCCTCGGCCGAACCCCCATTGTCGGCGAGCGGATCAGCGATTTCGTGCCCGTGCGCGAGCTGATTTCCTACCTGGAGGCCATTCTCCGGGTGTACAACCTGAACGGCCGCCGGGACAACATGCACAAGGCGCGCATCAAGATCCTGGTCCGCGCCATGGGCATCGAGGCCTTCCGTGACCAGGTGGAGGCCGAGTGGCAGCACCTGCGTCACGATCCGGAACTGCAGTTGGAAGAGGAGGACGTGGCCTACATGCGCGGCTTTTTCCAGCCACCGGCCTACGACACCGATGCCGGTGAAGGCGATCTGCAGGCGCAGCTTGATGCCGACAGGGCGTTCGCCAACTGGCATCGACACAACACCGAGGCCCACCGGCAGGATGGCTACCGTGCGGTTTTCCTGTCACTGAAAGCACCCGCCATCGCTCCCGGGGACATGACCGACCGGCAGATGGACGCGGTTGCAGACCTGGCGGAACGTTTCGGGTTCGGCGAGGTCCGCGTGACGCATACCCAGAACCTGGTGTTGGCCGACGTACGCAAGGACCAGCTCCACGCCCTCTGGCAGGCGCTGCGCGACCTCAACCTCGCCACGCCGAACATCGGCACGATGACCGACATGATCGCGTGTCCGGGGCTGGATTTCTGCAGCCTCGCCAACGCCGGTTCCATCGACGTGGCGAAGGACATCAACGAACGCTTCGACAACATCGACTACCTCTACGACCTGGGCGACATCCGCCTGAACATGTCCGGCTGCATGAACGCCTGTGGCCACCACCACGTGGGGCACATCGGCATTCTCGGCGTGGACAAGAAGGGACAGGAGTTCTACCAGATCACCGTGGGCGGCTCCTCGTCCAACGATGCCGGCATGGGCGAGCGGATCGGCCCGGCCGTGCCCAAGGACCAGGTGGCCGACACCCTTGAGTCGATTCTGCACACCTTCGTGGAGCACCGGGAAGGTGACGAACCGTTGCTGGATACCTACCGCCGCATTGGCGTGAAACCGTTCAAGGAGGCGGCGTATGCGTAAGATCATTCGCGATGGCGCGATTGCCGAGGACCACTGGCAGCACGTGGCGGATGACGCTGCCCTGCCCGCCGGGGACATCATCGTCGGCTTCGCCCGCTGGCAGCAGGAACGGGATGCGCTGCTTCGCCACGACGGGCGCGTTGGCATCCGCATCGACGGTGACACCAGCCTCCTCGACATCGTCGACGATCTGGAACACTTCGCGCTGATCGCCCTGAACTTTCCCGCATTCAAGGATGGGCGCTGCTACTCCCATGCGCGCGTCCTCAGGGAGCGGTTCCGTTACGGGGGGGAGCTGCGCGCGGTCGGGGATGTGCTGCGGGATCAGCTCATGTACATGTCCCGGGTCGGCATCAACGCGTTCGAGGTGCGTGAAGACCGCTCCATTGCAGACGCACTCAACGCGTTCAAGGAGTTCTCGGGCTACTACCAGATCAACCCGCACGGCCCGATCGCCCGCGACACGCGGCGCCAGCAGCGTCGGGCCGCGGTGGCGGCCGGCTGAGGCCTGTTGTCGATGCCGCTCAGGCGGCTTCGGTCAGGAGCTCATCGCCGCGCTCGATGATCCAGTCGCGGATTGCCCGCGCCGGCAACGACCAGCCCGTCTCCAGCATCATGGCGTGGGCCATGTCGGGATAGATCTGCAGATCCGCGCGGTAGTTACGCGCCGTACGCTTGACTTCACTAATGGAGAACAACGCGTCCCGACCGGCGCCCAGCACGAGCATGGGAGGGATGTGCATGCGCCAGCGGCGCGGCAGATCCATGAAGGTCATGTCCATCAGGGCACGTTGCGACTCGCTCTGCATGCGCGCCCCATAACCGTCCCGCAGTACCGGGTCCAGATCATCGGAGAAAATCGCACGACCCGCGTTTTCGGTGTCCACCAGCTCGCGCGCGCCGCCCTGCACCATGGAGATCTGTGCGAACAGCAGCGGATCGGACGTCATCAGACGCATTACGGAGCTGCTGAGCCCGCCCGGCGGCACGGACGCCATAAGCACCGCACCCGCCGCCTCGTACTGCTCCAGGTACTTCTGCACCACCATACCGCCCATGGAGTGGCCGATGATCACCGGACGGCGATCCATGGATTCGACCACGTTATGGACGTCCGCCACGTAGTCGCGCACGCCAGCCTGATCCAGGGAATCCCGGCCATGGCTGGTTCCGTGACCACGCAGGCTTACGGCGTAGGCGTCGAATCCCTGCTCCGCGAACCAGGGCAGAAAGTGCTCGTCCCAGCACCAGGCACCGGCGTAGGCGCCGTGGACGAACAGCAGAGGCGGCGCGTCGCGGCGGTTCTCCGCGGCAGGAGCGCGATGGACAACCTCCAGTTCCGGCTGCTCCAGGGCAGCAAACGACCCGAAACCGAAAAATCCAAACATCATGTCACCCCCTTGTACCGCCGTGGCAGCAGAAACCAGATAAAGGCTGCGACCTGCAGGGCCAGTACACCCCCGAATGCAAGCGCATATCCTGATGGAGCATACCCCTCACCATCAGGGAACTCACGGACTTCGATCACAAACCCTATACCCCACTGCAACACGAAAGCGCCCGCGAACACAGCAAGATTCACCGCCGTGTTGGCCCGGCCGGAGAGCGCGGCAGGAAACTGCTGCGAGATCATGGCGTAAACCAGCGTGCCCGAGGTGCCGAAGAATGCGAACGCCATCCACAACGGCACCACACCCGCTTCCGGCTGCAGCACGAGAAACAGCTTGCACGCCAGGAACAGGGCGACGCCCAGTGTCAGAACCTGTACCGGCTGCACTCCCCGGCGCACGAGACGGTCGCTGATGACGCCCCAGGCAGCGAAACCGATGGCCATGGCGAGTGCGATCAGAAGCAGCGTGTCTGCCACAGCCTGCCGGGACATTTCCGCAACGTCGCGCATCCACGGCCCTGCCCACAGCCCCTGGATGGCGAGCGAGCCACCCTGGGTAAGCATGGCCAACGGCGCGATGCGCCAGAAGTAGGTACTGGTCAGGACATGCCGCAGACCGGCGAGCTGGTCACGGAGCCCGCCTCCGCGGGCATCCCGATCTTCATCCGGGACGACAAACCACACCGCCAGGGCCGTGACCACGCAGGCGACGGCCAGCCCCAGGAAGATGGTTCGCCAGTCCGTCCATCCCAGCGCCATTTCCACGGGGGTGGTGGCGGCCATGGCACCGAATCCGCCGAACGCCAGCAGACAGCCGTTGACCAGCGGAAGTCGTTCCGCCGGAAACCAAGCGCTGAACGCCTTGAAGCTGGCCATGAGACAGGCAGAAACGCCGAGGCCGATAAGCGCACGCCCGACGCTGAGTTCGGCCATGCCCTCCCCCGTCGCAAACAGCACGGAACCCGCCCCCGCAATCACGAGGAGCACCGCCTCCACGCGGCGCGGACCGTACCGGTCCAGCAGCACCCCCAGCGGCAGCTGGAACAGGGCAAACGAGAGGAAGTATGCCGCCGTGAGCAGCCCGAGATCGGATGCGGAAAGGCCCACGTCGCGTTCGAGATCCGTGGCGATCACCGCGTTGACCGTGCGGAACAGGTACGACAGAAAATACCCCGCCGCAAAGGGCAGGAACACCATCACGAACAGCTGCCAGAGCGAGAAGTCCCGCGCCCTGCTCTCCGCCGCCCCCCTTTGTTCGTTCGCCGAGTGACTCAATGCCCACCCCCATCCGTTCGAAAGCGCAGATAGTAGCAATTCCAGGACGATGCAAGGGACAGGAGCGGGCCGTACTGCTATCGTGCCGATTCCGACATTCTGCATGCCTGACTGCAGTGTCTGTCGCGCAGCAGGGACGCTTTACGCTGATGATGAGGAAGCCAATGACGTCATTGCAGCCGGTTCGGCTCAGGGACTACACGCCGCCAACCCATCAGGTGGATGCCCTGGAACTCACATTCGAACTCGGTGACGCCTGTACAGAAGTCCGGTCCCGATTCCGAGTGCGTGCCAATGTACCCGCCGGCGAGGATGCACAGCCTCTGCGTCTGCACGGCCGACACCTGGAACTGCGCTCACTGCGGGTCGATGGCGCGCCGGTGCCGGAAGACGCCTGCCTGATTGACGCCGAAAGCCTCACGCTGCTGACGCCGCCTGATCACGCCATCGTCGAGATCGTGACCGTGATCCGCCCGCAGGACAACACCGCGCTGGACGGCCTGTACCGCTCCGGGGGGCTGTTCTGCACACAGTGCGAGCCCGAGGGCTTTCGACGCATCACGTACTTTCCCGATCGCCCCGACGTCATGACGACCTACACGGTCACGCTGATCGCCGATGCCGAACGCTACCCGGCGCTGCTGGCCAACGGCAACTGCGTCGATTGCGGCATGCTTGCCGACGGCCGCCACTGGGCCACGTGGCATGACCCGCACCCAAAACCCACCTACCTGTTCGCGCTGGTGGCGGGTGACCTCCACCGGCATGAAGAGCACTACACCACACGCTCCGGCCGCACCATACAGCTCCACCTGTATGTGGAGCACGCCAACGCAGGCAAGACGGCGCATGCCATGCGCTCCCTCCGCAAGGCCATGCGGTGGGACGAGGATACCTACGGTCTGGAATACGATCTGGACACCTACATGATCGTCGCGGTGGACGACTTCAACATGGGCGCCATGGAGAACAAGGGACTCAACATCTTCAACACGGTCTGCGTGCTGGCCGACGAGACCATCTCCACCGATGGCGACTTCGAGACCGTGGAAGCCGTGGTGGCCCACGAGTACTTCCACAACTGGACCGGCAACCGCGTCACCTGCCGGGACTGGTTCCAGCTCAGTCTCAAGGAGGGCCTGACGGTCTTCCGCGAACAGCAATTCTGCGCTGCCATGGGATCGCCGGCGGTGAAGCGGATCCAGGACACGCGGCTTTTGCGGTCCATCCAGTTTCCGGAAGATGACGGCCCCATGGCCCACCCCGTGCGGCCCGAGTCCTACCTGGAGATCAGCAACTTCTACACCGCGACCGTGTACGACAAGGGCGCGGAAGTCATCCGCATGTACCACACGCTGCTGGGCGACGACGGTTTCCGCCGCGGCATGGATCTCTACTTCCGGCGCCACGACGGCGAGGCCGTCACCTGCGAGGACTTTCTTGCCGCCATGGCGGACGCCAACCACATGGACCTGGATCAGTTCGCCCGCTGGTATACCCAGGCCGGCACGCCGGTGCTCCGGGCCAGAGGGCACTACGACTCCGCAGGCCGCCGCTACCACCTGCAGCTGAGCCAGCACACGCCCGCCATGCCCGGCCAACCGCACGCCCTCCCCTTGCACCTCCCGGTACGGCTGGGGCTGCTCGGCGGTGACGGCCGTCCACTGCCACTGCGCTTGCACGACGACACCGGAACGACGCCGCTGGAGCGCGTTGTCGCCCTCCGGGACACCAGCATGGAACTGGTTTTCGAGGATGTTCCGGAGGAGCCGGTTCCAAGCCTGTTGCGCGGCCTCTCGGCGCCCGCGCTGCTCGACTACCCCCACACCCCGGCCGAGCTGGTGACGCTGCTCGCCCACGACCCTGATCCCGTCAACCGGTGGGACGCTGGGCAGCGACTGCTGCTCGATGCGCTGCTCTCCAGCGTGGAACACAACCACGCGCCGGACCTCTCCGAAGCGCTCCGGGACGCCGTGGACCGCGTCCTGTCACGCTGGCAGACGGATCCGGCCTTCGTCGCGGAGGTCCTCACCCTGCCCGGTGAGGACTACATCGCGGAGCAGCAGGCCATCGCGGACGTGGACGGGATCCATTCGGCGCGCGAATCCCTGAGAACCCGGTTCGGCACCGCCTTCGCCGGGGCGTGGCGTGCCATCCACACCGAATGCGACCCGAATGCCGCAGATGTGAACGGCGCGGCAGCCCGCCGCCTGCGAAACCTGGCATTGTCATACCTCGGGGCAGCCGGTCAGGAGGGGCTGGAACTCGCCATCCGGCAGTATCACGGCGCCACCCACATGAGCGACCGTCTCGCCGCGCTGGAGGTAGTGATTGAGCATGGAGGTACCGCAGCGGACGATCTTGTCGCCGCTTTCTACGATGAATGGCGGCACGAACCGCTGGTGGTCAACAAGTGGCTGCGCCTGCAGGCGACCGCAACGGAACGTGACGCCCTCGAGCGGGTTCGGCGGCTCACCGACCACCCCGGGTTCGACATCCGCAACCCGAACCGGGTGCGCGCCCTGTTGGGTGCCTTCAGTCAGTCCAACCCGGCCGCCTTCCACCGGGCCGATGGCGCGGGGTACCAACTGCTGGCCGACCACGTGATCAAGCTCAACGCCATGAACCCGCAGGTCGCCGCGCGCCTGGTGCTGCCCCTGGCCCGCTGGCGCCGGCTGGATCCAGCTAGGGCCGGCCGCATGTTTGAACAATTGGAACGGATCGGAAATGCGCCTAAGCTGTCGAAAGACCTGCAGGAAGTGATTACGAAGAGCCTGGCCTCCTGACCAATACTCGGATACGTGCCCTGAATGATAGGTAATACAATGCTGAACTCACTGCTACGCCGCATCCTGATCCCGGCCATGGCGCTCATGCTGGCCGGCGGCCTGAGCGCGAGCTGGGCGGACACCGACAGCAACGGCTATGTCGAACCCTCCAGCAGCCACCCGGAAACGGCGCGCCTGATTGCGAGACTGCTGGCGCATCAGCACTTCGGCGAACTCTCCATTGACGACGAACTCTCCGAGCGGGTACTCGATACTTACCTGGATGTTCTCGACCCCGAGCGCTACTACTTCACTCAGAAGGACGTCGATGAGTTCCGCAATCACCGCCACGACCTGGATGACATGCTCATGGAGGGGGACATCGATCTGGCCTACCGGATCTATGACCGCCTCAAGCGGCGCGCCATCGAGCGGGCGGAGTTTGCGCACGACGTACTCGACGGCGGCATCGACTTCGACACGGACCAGACACTGGAGTTGAACCGTTTCGAGGAAGACTGGGCTGCCGACGACGAGGCGCTTGACGGGCTCTGGCGGCAGCGCATCAAAAACGACGCCCTCACCATGCTCCTAGGCGGAGAAGACGAAGAGCAGACCATGGAACTGCTCCGGAGCCGTTACAAGAACGTCGCGGATAACATGGAGCGCTCGGATTCGGAGGAGATCTTCGAAAACTATATGGGCGCCTGGTCCCGTTCATTCGATCCTCACACCAACTACCTCTCGCCGCGCAACTCGGAAGAGTTCGACATCCAGATGCAGCTGTCGCTGGAAGGCATTGGGGCGATGCTGCGGACTCGCCGCGACTTCACCGAGATCATGGAACTCGTGCCCGGCGGCCCGGCTGACCAGAGCGGCGAACTCTCCGCGGGCGATCGCATCATCGGGGTCGCCGAGGAAGACGAGGAGATGGTGGACGTGGTCGGCTGGCGGCTGCAGGACGTCGTGGATCGCATCCGCGGACCAAAGGAGTCCACCGTGCGCCTGCGGATCATGCCCGGCGATGACTCCGATTCCGCGCCCCGCACCGTAACGCTGGAGCGCAACGAAATCGCGCTTGAAGAGCAGGCCGCGCAGAAGGAGGTTCGGGAAATCGAACGGGATGATGGGACGCACCGTATCGGCGTGATCACGATTCCGACCTTCTACACCGACTTTGCCGCTGCCCAGGCCGGTGACGACGACTATCGCAGCACCACACGCGACGTGCGTCGCCTGCTCGATGAACTCAAGGAGGAAGGGGTCGACGGGCTGATCATTGACCTGCGCGGCAACTCCGGCGGCTCACTACAGGAAGCCGTGGACATGACCGGGCTGTTCATGCCCGGGGGACCGGTGGTGCAGATCCGCCGTAGCGACGGCCAGACCGAGATCATGCGCGACCAGGACCGGGAGACCGCCTACGAGGGGCCACTTGCGGTCATGGTCGACCGTCAAAGCGCATCGGCATCAGAGATCTTCGCCGGCGCCATGCAGGACTACGGTCGCGGGATCGTGCTCGGCGAGCAGACCTTCGGCAAGGGAACGGTGCAGACCATGGTCGACCTGAGCCGCTTCAGCAACGATCCCACGGCCGAGACGGGCCGCCTGAAGATGACCATTGCCAAGTTCTACCGAGTCACCGGCAGCAGCACGCAGAAGAAGGGCGTGATCCCGGACATCGGTTTCCCGTCCGCCTTCGACGACGACGAGCTTGGCGAAGGCGCGGCCGACAACCCGCTGCCCTGGGACGAGATCGAACCGGTGGATTTCACCCGCCTTGACGAGCCGGGCAATCTACTGCCCCTGCTCAAGGAGCGGCACGACCACCGGGTTGCCGATCACCAGGCCTACAACGCGTGGCTGGACGAACTGGAGCAGATTCGGGAGGCACGCAACCGCACCGAGGTCTCCCTGAACCGGGGTGTTCGGGAACAGGAGCGCGAGGCGCGCAACGAAGCACGCCTGCGCAAGGCGAACGAGCACCGGGAGATTCAGGGCCTGGAACCGCTGGATAGCATCGACGATCTCGAGCGTGAGGACGGTCCGGACACCGTACTGGACGTCAGTACGGAGATTCTGGCGGATTTCTACCTGCTGAAACACGAACCGCAGACCGCCCAGCGCTGGGGACTGAGCACCGACGACTGACGCTCACCGGCCCACTGCCCCGGCGCGTACGCTCAGGCGCGCCGGGATCAGTGGCTGCTGAACACCCAGCCGGACTGGTGGTCCATTTCGACCATCGGGCGAGGCATGGCGATACCGAACCCCTGAGCGTAATCCACCCCGATTTCAGTGAGGGCCCGTCGCAAGGCGTCACTCTGCACGAACTCCGCCACGGTTCGCTTGTCCATGACATGGCCAATTTCGTTGATCGACTTTACGAGGGCGCGGCTGACCGGATCCGCCACCATGTCTTTCACGAAGACTCCGTCGATCTTGATCGAGTCCACAGGCAGATTCTTCAGATAGCCGAATGACGACAGCCCGCTGCCGAAGTCATCCAGCGCAAACCGGCAGCCAAGCTGCCGCAGCCGTCGCATGAAGTCGGTCGCCACGGAGAGATTCCGGATGGCGGCGGTTTCAGTGATCTCGAAGCAGATCTTGCCCGGATCTATCCGAGCGGCGTCCAGGCGGGAGAGGATCCAGCCCAGGAAATCCTCCTCGCCAAGGGATAGACCGGACAGGTTGATGGCGCAGGTACTCAGCACATCCATGTGCCCCGGACGCGCCTCCAGCCAGGACAACGCCCGGTCGACCACCCAGCGGTCGACTCCGGGAATGAGGTTGAAACGCTCGGCGGCGGGCAGAAATGCCGAGGGCATGGTCAGCGCACCACCATCACCTTCCATCCGCAGCAGCAGTTCGTAGTGCACCTCAGCGGTGTCACCCTGCAGGGGGACAATAGGTTGGTAGTAAAGCCGGAAACGGTCTTCCGACAGCGCCTCCCGTATACCACTCACCCACTCCATCTCCCCGTGGCGGCGCGCCAGTTCGGCGTCATCCTCCCGGTAGACGTGGATGCGGTTTCGCCCCTGGTCCTTGGCGGCGTAACAGGCCGTGTCGGCGACACTCATGATGTCGTGCAGGGTGCCCGCCGTACGCAGTATCGGCACCAACCCGATACTCACCCCGAGGCCAAAGTTGCGCCCGCCCCAGCTGAAGTGAAAATCGCCGATTGCGCGGCGCATGTCGTCGGCCACCGCGTGCGCGCTGGCCTCATCACGGTCTTCCAGCAACACACCGAACTCATCGCCCCCCAGCCTGGCCAGCAGGTCGTTCTCGCCGATCTTCTCCCGCAGCATGGTGCTCAACTGGCGGAGTAGCTCGTCACCGGCCATGTGCCCGCAGGTATCATTGATGACCTTGAACTGGTCCAGATCCAGGTAACACAGCACGTGCTCGGCATCACGGTCCCGCACCTGCTCCAGTAGCGCCCGCAGGCGCT
The DNA here is from genome assembly GCA_007126095.1 of Aquisalimonas sp. Taxonomy (GTDB): domain Bacteria; phylum Pseudomonadota; class Gammaproteobacteria; order Nitrococcales; family Aquisalimonadaceae; genus Aquisalimonas. Next base: position 8,644 of record SLBZ01000031.1, on the reverse strand, counting down.
GCTCGAACTCCCGGCGGTTGAATAGCCCCGTGAGGGCGTCGTGACTCGCCTGGTAACTGAGCTCTTCCGAGAGTTTGCGCGCCTCGGTGATGTCTTCGCAGACCACCAGCACCGGCAGCGCGCCTGCGGCGTCCGCCTGCGCCCGGGCACTCACTCTGACCCAGATGACAGCGCCGTCCCGCCGGCGCAGCTGTGAATCCCAGCGGTGCACCCGACCCGGTGAGCTGACACATTCCTGTAGGTTGTCGTCAACCTCCGGCGCGGCGTCGCCATTGTGAAGCACGTCGAAGGGCAGCCCCACCAGATCCTCGATCCCGAAACCGAGCGTACGAGCGGCAAACCGGTTCACCGACTGGATGAACCCCGCTTCGTCGACCGTAAAGAACATGGAGGGGTTGTCATCGTAGAGCGCACGGTACCGCTGCTCGCTCTGCCGCAGAGCCGCTGCGGCTTCCGCCCGCTCGGCATTGATCAGCGCCTGCGCGAGCTGGTCCGCCATGGCGCCGACAAAACCCACTTCATCCAGCTGCCACGCACGCTCGCCGTCGACCTTCTCCACACAGACGATCCCGACCATCCGGCCAGAGACACGGATCGGCGCATCGATCATCGCCGTGATGCCACGGGGCCGCAGATAGGTCTCCCGCAGCCCTGCGACACGGGCATCCCGCTCGGTGCACTCCACTGCCACCGCGCGCCCGCTCTGAAGCCCCGTCAGATAACCACGGTTGGCGTCGGTACTGATCACGAAATCGTCGGTTTCGACCTGCCCGCGGAACGCACGCAGACAGGCGCAGTACAGGGCATCATGGGCGGTGTTGAACAGCCAGACACTCACCCGCTCAACCCGCAGTACCATCTGCACCGCCGCGGTGACTTCCTCGTAGATAGCCTTGAGATCGCCATCCGCGAGCGCACGGCTGGTCGCCAGCTGCCCCAGGCGCAGGTGCTGCTCCCGGGTCCGGCGCAGGTAATTCATCTGTTCGCGCTCGACCTTCTTGCGGTCACTGACGTCGAGAACGGACAGACGGATACGCTGACCGTCACTCGCCGGCAGGGAGACGGCGCGGACCTCACAGGCGATTTCCTGGCCGCCCTGATCCTGGAAAGACCAGTCAAGGACCACGCGCTCACCATCCAGACAGCGACGGATGACTTCTCGCGCCCGTCGACGGGAATCGCTGCCGTCCGGCTGGCGTGGCGGAAGAAAGCGCTCCGGATTCACCCCGGTCAGCTCGTCGCGGTCGACGCCGAACAACCGGGTAGTGTTGCCATTACCATCCACGATGCGGTTGGTCGCCAGGTCGAGCACAATGATCGCCTCGGCGGAGTTCTCAATGAGGTCCTGATAGCGTTGTCGACTGACAATCAGGGACTGGTCCATCTCCTGGCGTTTGAGACCCCCCAGAATCATCTTTCCAGTCAAGGACAGCAACAGCTCCAGGTCGGTGGTCCACTCTCTGGCCCACCGTGCCATATCAAATCCAACGGAGCCGATCCGCTGTCCATTGACGATCAATGGGCAGATCAGGACAGCGCGCACCTGATGCGACTCCAGAACCTCACGGTCCCGTTTCGCATCGGGAGGCATCCGCCGCACATCGGGGATATTGACGATGCGCCCGGCATCAAGCTCGCCGGAAACCCACCGAAAGGTGTCGCCGGGCAAAGGCTGCAACCGATGGCGGGTGGGGTGGACGTATTCCGATGACCACTCGTGTGTACACCGCAGTCCGTCGGCGTTGGCCTCGCGCTGAATCAGGTACGCCCGATCCACCTCGGCCAGCGTTGCGATATCGCGTAGCGCACGATCGATCTCAGAGCCGACGTCGGACGCCTGCACACTGATGAAACGACTCGCGAGGTCGGCGATCACGCGCAGGAAATCGCAGCGCTCGTCGGCCAGCGCCGATTCGATTCCTTCGCCAATCGCCCCCGCCCCTTCGAGAGCGGAGTCGTCCGTTCCACGCTCTGTCATTCACCACCGGCCGTGTTGCCTGAGCTTGCTGGCCGTGTAGTTCCGCCAGCGCCCTGCTCCGACATGCTAAACCAAGCCGCGGTCAAAACCACGCCCCCGCGGACGAATCTGCCAGCCGGGTCACACTCCCGCGCGCTGCAACTGTTCCACGATCAGCTGCAACGACTCGCGTCCCCGCCAGGTGTTGACCTCGAGTCGATACGCAGCGTGTACGTGACCATCAAGGTCTTCCCCCCACCCCGCATCGACGGCACGGAAAGCGATTGCGTCGACAGCTTCCCGTCCACCCTCGGGACGCAAACGGAGCTTCAGGTGACGCTCCCCCACCACCCGGGCGCCCACGACTTCGAACACACCGTCGAAACGCGGCTCGGCAAACTCCTGGCCCCAGGGGCCGCCGTGGCGGATCGCCCGGGCCATCTCCAAGGTCAGATCGGCGGGCGCCAGTGCGCCGTCAGTAAGACACACGCCATCAAGCGCGCCATCACCCAGACGCGCGTCCACCACGGCCTGGAAGTGCTCACGGAAGGCCGTCAGCAGAGCTTCGTCCAGGCTCAGGCCAGCCGCGGCGGCATGGCCACCGAACCGGCGGATAAGGCCTGGCTGCCGGGTTGCCACCTGCTCCAGAGCATCGCGCAGGTGCAGTCCGCCGACAGAGCGCCCGGAGCCTTTCAATTCGCCGTTGCCAACCGGTGCGAAGGCGATCACTGGTCGATGAAAGCGCTCCTTCAGTCGCGACGCAACAATCCCGACAACGCCCTGGTGCCATCCCGGGTCCGCGACACAGATGGCTGTCGGGGGGCCCTGCTCCGTATCCAGCGAGCGGCTGAGGTCATCCACTGCCGCGACGGCTTCGGCCTCCATCTGCGCCTCGATATGCTGACGGCGGCGATTGAGCGCCTCCAGGCGCTGGGCATGCCGGTTTGCATCACTGACCGTTGCGGACAGCAGGCACTGGATTCCGACCGCCATGTCATCCAGGCGTCCCGCAGCATTCAGGCGGGGGCCCACTGCGAAGCCGAGATCACCGGCAGTGCACGCATCCCCCGACCGGCCGGCGATATCCAGAAGCGCGCGGATGCCGGGGCGACAACGGCCGGCACGAATGCGCCGCAGCCCCTGTTCCACGAGCACCCGGTTGTTGTGATCGAGCGGCACCACGTCCGCCACCGTGCCCAGGGCAACCAGGTCCAGGTAATCCGCCATGCGGGGCTCCGGCCGACTGCCGAACCAGCCCGCGTCACGCAAATGCTGGCGCAGCGCCGCGAGCACATAGAAAATCACGCCCACGCCGGCGAGGTATTTGCTCGGGAAGGCATCACCGGGAAGATTCGGATTGACCAGTGCGTCGGCGGCCGGCAGATGCTCTGGGGGCAAGTGGTGATCGGTGACCACCACCCGGACCCCTGCGTCCCGGGCCGCGGCCACACCATCGATGCTGGAGACCCCGTTGTCGACGGTGATGATCACATCTGGACGGCGCTTGAGCGCCTCGGTGACGATCTCCGGGCTGAGGCCGTAGCCGAACTCGAATCGGTTCGGCACCAGGAAATCCACCGCCGCGGCACCCATGTCCTGCAGCGCGAGCATCGCCACGGCGCAGCTGGATGCGCCGTCCGCATCGAAATCGCCGACAATGAGGACTCGCTGGCCACGGGTCACCGCCGTGGCGAGCACCTGGACCGCAGCATCCAGACCGGAAAGCGCCGTTGGCGAAGCGAGTCTGCCCAGTTCCGTGTCGAGTTCGGCGGCGCTGCGGATACCACGGGCGGCATAAACGCGCCGCAGCACGGGATGCACTCCATCGATCCGCTCGACGTCGTCGGCATCCACGGTGCGCCTGCGAATGACCCGTCCGTGCATCATTCCGTCAACAGCAGCCGCGCCAGGGATCGGGACCGCCGCCAGAATGCCCAGCGATCCCGGCGACGAATAGTCCAGACACCGGCAGCACCGGTATCGATCTGCACCGCATCACACGCCCCTGCGGCGAGCGCCCTGTCAAGAACGGGCGTCCAGCCGCCGGCAACCCCCGACAGCGCGGCTTCCCACTCCTGAAAGGTCTCGCCATCGCTCACCACCGGCATCGCGCCCGCGAACAGCGTATCGCCCTCGCCCGCGACCAGGGACTCATCCGGGCACGCAGGCCAGCCGCTCACCATGACGCCGGCACGAAGGCCGAGCCCTGTCACCAGTGGATCGTCGCTGAATACCCGGGCCCAGCGACTGCTCACTTCCGGCAGGTGGCCCCCGCCCCAGGGCCAGATCCCGTTGACCGGCGCCATCCCGTGCATCTCCCGCTCCTGATTGACCGGGTGCGCGTGGAAAAACATCTGGATCTCGTTAAGCCGCGCCCGCCACGTCGCTGCATCGTCGCCCGTGGGCAGCGCCGCATCCACGGACCCCCCGAGCACACAGTGAAGCGGCGTGGTCTCCAGGTCGGGCGTGGCGGTGCAGCGCAGATACCAGCGTCCGGGCGCACCGATGTGGAGTTCGATACCGTCGCCGCCGAAAAACGCGTTGAAATCCCGGACAAGGCGGTCGGCTTCGTGCGCCTGCAGGGCCAGGGTATTCGGGCCAAGCAACCGGACCTGATCCCGGTCAGCCACGAGCTGCACGGGATCCGCCCGCAGCCAGTACCCGGCCCCCGGGTCCCCGCCATCGCCGAGAAAACTGAGCGGCCCCACGGGCGGCCGCTCCGAGGACGGAGCCAGGGTGAACCCCGGGGCGATCAACGGCTGGTGCCGCTTGGAGCGTTGCCGCCGCCCGCGGGAGAGAAAACCGGCAAACCGCTCCAACGGCGCGTCGGACGCAATGAGATTGACTGCATCCGCCGGCAATGGCCCGAGCAATCCCGGCAAACGAAGATAGAGCACCGACTCGGCCATACGCTGTCAGCCTCCGTCCCGGGGCGCCACGGCAACCCGTGGCGTCCCGGGTTTACAGCCGATCAAGAATGGCGCTGCGGACAGCGTCCAGTTCCGCAGGAATGGTGCTGATGGCGTTGGCCGACTGCTGGATCGCGATATCCGGATCCTTCAGGCCGTGACCCGTGAGCGTGCAGACGACAGTGCTGCCCTCGGGGATCTTGCCGCTGCGGATGTCGCGCATGGCGCCGGCCACGGATGCCGCCGACGCCGGCTCACAGAACACCCCTTCCCGCGCAGCCAGCCAGCGCTGCGCCTCGAGGATCTCTTCATCGGTGCACTCGTCGAACCAGCCACCGGACTCCTGGCTGGCCTTCCAGGCGTAATCCCAGGATTGCGGGTGCCCGATCCGGATGGCCGTGGCCACGGTGTCCGGATCTTCGATCATTTCACCACGCAGAAACGGCGCGGAGCCACTGGCCTGGTAGCCCACCATGGTCGGGCGATCACCGACGATGGCGCTGGCGTACCGGCACTGGCCATGGCAGAACGAGCAGGCATCCGTCAGGTGATCACTGCGGCGGCCTGCGGATTCGCAGTAACCGATCCAGTGCGCGGTGATGTTGCCCGCGTTACCCACCGGCAGGCAGTGGTAGTCCGGTGCGCGCTCCAATTCCTCGACAATCTCGAAAGCCGCCGTCTTCTGCCCCTGCAGGCGGTACGGGTTGATCGAGTTGACGATGGTCACCGGGGCGTGATCAGCCATGTCCTTGACGATCCGCATGCCGGCGTCGAAGTTGCCGGCGATCTGTAACACCTCGGCACCGTGCATGATGGCCTGGGCCAGTTTGCCCATGGCGATCTTGCCATCGGGGATCAGCACGAACGCCTTCATCCCGGCCCTGGCGGCGTATGCGGCGGCAGACGCGGAGGTGTTCCCGGTGGATGCGCAGATGATGGCCTGGCTGCCCTCTTCCAGCGCCCGGGTCACCGCCATGGTCATCCCCCGGTCCTTGAACGAGCCGGTGGGGTTGAGCCCTTCATACTTGACGTACAAATCGACGTCGCAGCCCAGATCCTTGGGGATGTTGTTCAGCCGGATGAGCGGCGTATTCCCCTCGCCGAGGCTGATTGGGCGAGCGTCATCGCTCACCGGCAGGCGGTCACGGTACTTGGCGATGAGGCCGGTATAACGCGTTCGAAAAGGCATTGTCTGCTTCCCTGGGTGCGGCCGGGATTCTCCGGCGGTTACTGCAACTGTTCCTGGCGAATACGTGTAATGCGCCCCTGCACAGCCTCCAGCGCTTCCATACGCTCCTGCGCTTCATCCATCTGCCGCTCGCGCACGGGATGGGTCAACAGGATGACAGGAACGTGCTCGGCACCCGGCGCGGGCTCCTTCTGCAGGATGGCCTCAATGCTGATGCCGGCTTCGCCGAGAATACGGGTGATATCCGCCAGCACACCGGGCTGATCCGCGACCTCCATCCGCAGGTAGTAGGCCGTGACAATGTTGGATACCGGAAGCACCGGCTTGTCCGACAGCGCAGTGGACTGGAACGCCAGGTAGGGAACCCGATTCACCGGATCCAGCTCGAATTCGCGCACCACGTCCACCAGGTCGGCCACCACCGCCGAGGCGGTGGCCTCCGCGCCGGCGCCTGCGCCATAATAAAGAGTCGGCCCCACGGCATCGGCCATGACCATCACGGCGTTCATGACCCCGTCCACACTGGATAGCAGCTGGCGTGACGGCAGCAGCGTGGGATGCACGCGCAGTTCGATGCCTTCGTCGGTCTGGCGACAGATCCCCAGATGCTTGATCCGGTAGCCCAGCTCCTCGGCATAGGCCACATCCTCGCGGCTGATGTGGGTAATCCCCTCCACATGCACCTTGTCGAACTGCAACGGAATACCGAAAGCGATGGAGGCAAGAATGGTCAGCTTGTGAGCCGCATCCACGCCTTCCACGTCGAACGTGGGGTCGGCTTCGGCGTACCCGAGGCGCTGCGCTTCGGCCAGTACGTCGCCGAACTGCCGCCCCTCGTAGTACATCTCCGAGAGGATGAAGTTGGCGGTGCCGTTGATGATGCCGGCCAGCCATTCGATGCGGTTGCCCGCCAGCCCCTCGCGGATGCTCTTGATGATGGGAATACCACCGGCCACCGCGGCTTCAAATGCCACCGTGACGCCGTTGTCCCGGGCATGGCCGAAGATCTCGTTTCCGTGCAGGGCGATCAACGCCTTGTTGGCCGTAACCACGTGCTTGCCGTTCTTGAGCGCCTGGATCACCAACTCCCGCGCCGGCTCATAACCACCGATCAACTCGACGATGATCTCGGTTTCCGGGTCGTTGACGACCTCGAACGGATCCGTGGTCAGGCGAATCCCCTTGGTGGAGCAGCCCCGGGGCCGATCGAGGTTGCGCGCGGCAGCTGCAACCACCTCGATACCGCGGCCGGCGCGACGGGCGATCTCGTCGTTATTCCGTTCCAGGAGATTGATGGTCCCGGCACCCACGGTCCCGAGGCCGAGCAGGCCAACTTTTACAGCAGTCACGCACTTACCTCCCCCGCCTCGGCGTCACGGCGGAACATCGCCTTGATGCCCCGGAGCGCCTGGCGGGTCCGATGTTCATTCTCGATCAGTCCGAAGCGCACATGATCGTCGCCATACTCGCCGAATCCAACCCCCGGCGAGACGGCAACCTTCGCATCGCGCAACAGCTTCTTGGCGAATTCCAGGGACCCCATGGCCCGGTATCGCTCCGGTATCCGGGCCCAGACGAACATGGTGCCCCGTGGCTTATCCACTGGCCAGCCCAGGGCGTCCAGCCCGTCGCAGAGAACGTCCCGGCGGCGCCGGTAGGTCTCCCGGATCTCGTCGACGCAGTCCTGCGGGCCCTCCAGCGCGGCAATGGCCGCCACCTGAATGGGCGTGAACATACCGTAATCCAGGTAGGACTTCATCCTTGCAAGGGCGGCGATGAGCTCCGCATTGCCGCACACGAAACCGACCCGCCATCCCGGCATGTTGTAGGACTTGGACAGCGAGTAGCATTCCACGGCCACATCCTTGGCACCGGGGACCTGCAGAATCGAGGGCGCCTGATAGCCGTCGAAGACAATCTCGGCATAGGCGATATCGTGCACGATCCAGATGCCATGCTCCCGGCAGATCGCCACCACGTTCTCGAAGAACTCCAGATCAACGCACTGGCCGGTGGGATTGCCGGGAAAGTTGAGCACCAGCATCTTCGGCCGCGGCCAGCTCTCACGGATGGCGCGCTCCAGTTCCGCAAAGAAATCAACACCCGGCACCAGCGGGACGTGGCGGATATCACCACCGGCGATGACCACACCATACGGATGAATGGGATACGCCGGGTTCGGCACCAGCACGGTGTCGCCGGCGTCCAGGGTTGCCAGGGCCAGATGGGCCAGCCCCTCCTTGGAGCCGATGGTGACAATGGCCTCGCTTTCCGGATCCAGGCTTACATTGAAACGGTCCGCGTACCAGTTGCAGATGGCGCGCCGGAGGCGGGGAATGCCGCGGGACACCGAATACCTGTGGGTGTCGGGCCGCTGCGCGGCCTCGGTCAGCTTATCCACGATGTGCTTCGGCGTGGGCTGATCCGGGTTGCCCATGCCGAAATCGACAATATCCTCACCACGCGCACGCGCTTCCGCCTTCAACTGATTGACGATGTTGAAAACGTAAGGCGGCAGTCGCTTGATTCTGGGAAATTCGGTATCCACGTTCACTCACCCGGTCAGCAGCATCGGCGCATTGTACTAGC
>SLBZ01000088.1 GCA_007126095.1 Aquisalimonas sp. | reverse complement strand
CCGCGTGAAGGCCCGCCTTTCTCCTCAGCAACCTCGCGGACGGCGCCGGATGCCACGCCACCTGGATGTTCTCATTGCCGGTCAGGGGATCGCCGGTTCGCTGCTGGCTTACCACCTGATGGCCCGAGGCCTGGATGTCTGCATTGCCGACCCCGGGGCGCCTGACGGCACGGCCAGTCGCGCCGCTGCAGGCATTCTCAGCCCGTATACGGGCCGCCGCTACAAGGCACCGGGAGAGCTTGATGCCATGCTCGCGGAATGCCACAGCACCTACCAGAGCATCGCCAGGACCATCGGCGTCACGGTCTACCACCCGCAACCGATCTGGCGTATCGTGCAGCGGCAACCGGAACTGACCGACATTGAACGACGTCGCCACGAGCGCCCTGGGCGGGAACTGATCAGCCCCGTTCAGCACAACGGGCTGCCGGAAGGAATGCGAGCCCCGCTGGGCGCTACCCGGATCGACGGCGGTGGCCAGGTCGACATGGAGACGCTGCTCTCCGGCCTGCGCCACTGGTTCATGGAGCGCGAAAGCCTGATCCCGGAGCAACTGACCGCCCCGGCCATGACGGGGCCGACCGGGGGCGCTCTGGAATGGCGGGGGCTGCGCGCCGATGTGGTTGTGTTCTGCGACGGCGCCGCGGCATTCGCCAACCCGTGGTGGCGGGGGCTGCCCTGGCGTGCGTCGCGCGGCGAGACGGTGGACGTGGAACCGGCGCGACCCGACACCTGGCCGCGGGTCATCGTGACGGGGGGCAAATCGCTCGTGCCAATGGCGCCTGGACGTTACCGCATCGGCTCGACCTACGACCACGCATCGCAGGCCGGCGCCCCCACCGGCGAGGCGCAACGGACGCTTCTCGACGCCTTGCCAGGCCTCACGGACGGCGACCCGACGGCCCGCGTCGTCGGTGCCCGTACCGGCATCCGGCCGGGCTCCCGGACGGGCAACCCCTTTACCGGATTCCACCCGGCTGCGCCCCGGATCGGCATCCTCAACGGACTCGGCTCCCGCGGCACCCTCCACGCCCCCTGGCTCGCACGGCGACTGGCCGAGCGCATTGTGGATGGCACACCTCTCCCGGACCACGTCGACGTGGCGCACCTTTCCGGACTGCCAACCCGATGAAACGACGCCCCCTCACCGCGCTGGTCCACGAGCTGCTGGAACCGATACTCAGCGATGGGGCCATCGCCGTGGACGCGACCGCGGGCAACGGCCACGACACCGCCTTCCTCGCCCGGAGCGTCGGGGCCGGCGGGCGGGTCTACGCCCTGGACATCCAGGAGGCGGCACTGGAACAGGCACGGCGCCGGCTGCAGCAAGGCGGCCTGCTTGAGCGTGTGCGACTCATCCGGGGCGACCACGCCAGCCTTCTGGAACTGCTCGGTCACGAGCACCAGGGCCGCGTGGCGGCCGTTACCTTCAACCTGGGCTACCTTCCCGGAGGCGATCGCAGCCGCATCACCAGTGCTGCCACGACCATTCCCGCGCTCCGCCAGGCGACAACGTTGCTGGCACCGAGCGGTCGGCTGACGATTCTTGCTTACGTTGGGCACTCCGGAGGCAGGCTGGAAGCCAGTGCCGTTGAGGAGTGGGCGAACGCTCTTGGCTCGCCATTCGGTGTGAGGGAGGTGCGCCCGCCGGGAACGCCCGATCAGGCACCCCGCCTGTTCGTGATTGACCGCGAATGACGGCCCGAACACCGGCATTCGCGATCAATCAGCGTCTGCGGGGACTTTACTTGCCTGCTTCCAGGCGCCGCTGACGACGGATCTTGGATGCTTTCGGGCGGGTTTTGCCGTTGGTTCCACGCCAGATCTTGCCGCGGCGGCTGCGCTGATCGCCTCGAGCCATGATGCTCTCCTTGGTTGAAGTCACGAATACAATCCGCAATGGTAAGATTCCTGCTTCACAAACACAAAGGCAACGGTGGCCATGCAGCAGCACGCTCTCGTCATCAACACGTCAGGCCGCGGACTCACCGACCTCACCGGTGAGCTGACCCGACTGGTTACCCATAGCGGGTATCGCACCGCCCTTTGCCATGTGTTCATCCGGCATACCAGCGCATCGCTGCTGATTCAGGAGAACGCCGACCCATCGGTTCAACGCGACCTGGAGCGGCTATTCGCGAGACTGGTGCCGGACGGCGATCCGTTGTTCGAGCATGACATGGAAGGGCCAGACGACATGCCCGCGCATGTGCGCAGCGCACTCACCCAGACCGACCTCACCATCCCCGTGAGTGACGGACGACTCCACCTCGGAACCTGGCAGGGCGTCTACCTGTGGGAGCACCGCCACAGACCGCACCGGCGGGAACTGACCATCACGCTTCAGGGCGAGTGATCCGCCCCGCGCGAACATCTACCAAGGGATCGGCTGACCGTCCCAGGCAAGAAAACTGCCCGACGCCTCCGGGGTCAGCCCGTCGATCACGGTGAACAGCCGCGATACCGTGTACTCGGTGGTGAACAGCTTGCCCTCCGGCACGCGCGCCTGAAACGGCTCCGACAAGGCAGTGTCGGTGGTCCCCGGGTGCAGGGCGACGCAGACCAGGGCGCGGGAGCGCCGCCCCAGCTCAACGGAAATCCCGCGGGTGAACATGTTCTGGGCCGCCTTGGCGCCGCGATAGGCGTACCAGCCGCCCAGGCCGTTGTCGCCGATGCTGCCCACACGCGCGGACATGTTCGCCAGTACCGCATGCTCGCGGTGGCACAGGAGTTGCGCGAAGGCCCGGGCGACCAGCAGCGGGCCGAATGCGTTCACCCGGAAACTCTTCTCCAGGTTCTCCAGTCGGACGTCATTCAGCCGCTTCTCCGGGACCATCCCATGCTCGTCATGGAGAAGCCCGGCGACGTTGAACAGCAGATGCAGACGCAGGCTGCGCGCCGCCACGGTGGCAGCAGCATCCTCGATGCTGGCCTCGTCGGTCACATCCAACCGCAGCACCACCAGTCGCTCGGGGTGTTCGTCCGCCAGCGCCTGCAGCGCTTCCGCTCGCTCCGGGCGACGCGATGTGGCGTACACCCGCCCCACCCGCGGCTCGGCGAGCAACTGGCGAACGCACTCCAGGCCAATACCCCGGCTGGCACCCTGGATGAGTGCGTGAAAGCCATCCGGAAACCGTTGGAACATCTTTGCTGACCTTCAGCTACTGCTGGCGACGCCGCCGGTCAGGGCGACACCGATCAGGACTGCCGCATAGTGGCAGGCCGCGGCGGCAACCACGAAGGCGTGCCAGATGGCGTTATGGAACGGCAGCCGTTTCCACAGATAGAACGGCACACCCACGCTGTAGAGACCACCACCGACGAGAATGAGCACCAGAACCACCAGCGACGCCGAGGAGACCAGCGGCTGTAACGCGAACACCACGCTCCAGCCCAGGACCAGATACAGGGCCAGCGAGCTGCGGGGCTTGAGCGGTTCGCGTCGGAACAGGCGGATGGCCATCCCGGTCAATGCGATCAACCAAACGAACGCGAACAGGATCCAGCCGGTTGTCCCGCCCATCACGTGCAACGTCAGGGGCGTGTACGTGGCCGCGATCATGAGCAGGATACCGGCGTGATCCAGGCGCTGGAACAGACCGGCCCAGTGGGAGCTGTCCGTGAGGTCGTGATTGCACAGGGCGGAGCAGCCGAGCATGCCCACCAGCCCGACGCTGTAGACCACGAGGCTGGCCCACAGCAGCGCATCGCCATGAGCGACGACACCGGCCACGATCATCATGGCGACAACACCGACCACGGCTCCTGTGATCCCGCACCAGTGCACGATCCGGTCCATCCACTGCTCGGCACGGGAATAAACGCGTGTTATCCGGGTCACCGCCCCCCCTTTCGAGAACTCTCGCCCGCTGGCGCGGACATCAGCCGTTCCAGTACGCTAACACGGCTTTCCCGGTTTTGCCGCGCCGGTTCAGCCGCCCCACTCGCAACGGCAGGGAGATGCCTGTTTGATCACGCACCGCCCCGCGAGACCGATTGCAGTCGTGATGGCCCTTCTACTGATCCTGGCTTCCCCCGGGACGGTGGCCTCGTCGACTCAAACGGCCTGGCATGAGCTGGAGGCGACCGCCGACGCCGGTGCCCACCATGCTTGGTACTGGACTGCGGGCTGGAGCGCGTTCCACGGCGCCAACCTCGGCTACAGCCTGTACCAGGCGAGCGAGAGCAACTCCGCGGCGACGCGCTTTGATGCCCGCATCAACAGCGTGAAATCCGTGCTCGCCCTGGGCACGCTGGCCCTGAACCCGCCCCCCCATGGCGTCGCCCGCGAGCGGATTGCGGAACTCTCAGCGCGCCGGGACCGCGAACCGGACGCACTGCACCGCGCACGCTACACGCTGCGGATCAGCGCCCTGGAAGAGCAGCACCGCCGGCGCCCGGGCGCACTCACCGGACCCGCCCTGGTGAACGTCACCGCCGGGGGAATCATCGCATTTGCCGACGACCGCCCGGCTGACGGCATCCGGAATGCCGCACTGGGCATGCTCGTGTCCGGCCTCCAGCTCTGGACGCAACCAACCACGTTCAGCGGCGCGCTGTATCATGGCGGCGGTGGCGCCATCACGGTGGGCAATGCACGCTTGCGTTTCCAGTATGTGACGGCCGTCACCCCCGGGCACGCCACAGCCGCCCTGCGCTGGTAGGCGCGCCCACCGCTTTCGGCTAAAGTGTCCCCTATAAGAGACGCCGGGTGTAACCGGTTGCGGATCAAGTGCCCGCGACAGGCACCCAGGAGGGCGCGTGGACGACAGCCGTCGGGAAGTACTTTACTGGGAGCGCCTGCGTGCGATTGCCGCCGAACACGGCGAGCAGATTGCGCGCATGTTCCGCCTGCGCCCGGGCTACCTGGAAGCCGACGAACTCGCCATTGTCCTGAACTTCGCCCTCGGCCGTACTCTTGACCCGCTGCACACGGAGGATGCCCCACTTGCTGCCGAGGCAGTACTGGAAGGTCTGACCGCCCTGCCCCCCGAATCATGCCACCCGCGCACCGCCGTGGACGCGTTGGTCTGGTACGACCGTGGCGCCTCTCAGGGTCGCCGCGTTCCGACGGTGGTGGCCCAGGGGGCGCTGTTTCAGCCATCCATCGAGCAGGCGTTCCGCGACAGGCGTCGGGAGCGCACCGGCCACAGCATGCGCTGTCTGGTGGAGAACCAGCGGGAACTCGCCCGGGCAGTGGATGGCCTGGTGGACGCACTGGGGGAGCCTGGCGGGAACCAGGCGTCCCGCTCAGCGCTACGGGCAAACATGAAACGGATCCAGAGCCTGCTGCGCTCCAGCGAATGGCATGCCCGGGCGGCGGCGGCCTGGGCGGTCAAGAACGGCTTTGCAATGGACGGAATCAGCCAGGCGCTGTTCCGGCTGCTGCTGCGGCCTCTGCGCCGAATGGGGCGTCTGATGACGGCCCTGGAGACGCACCTCGACATTCCGCAGGATCAACGTTGCTCACCACGGATCAACCGCGTCAGCCGCCGTGTTCTGCTGGAACTCATGGACGCCGCGGCCATCGAATGCGAGCTGGAGGCTTCCGGTTGCATTCCCGCCGGAAGCAGCACAGGATAATTGCCCCACCTACGGCGACCACGGACAGCAATAGGGAGCGGGATCATGACCGAGTCAGATCGCAACCAGGGACGCAGCCATCACCTCCTCCAGGAGCTCGAAGCAGCTTCCCGGGAACTCCACCACGCTCTTGACCGCCTGGAGACCTGGCTGAGCCACAGTCTCTATGCAACTGATGACCAGGCCGAACCCGCGGGGCGCTAAGGCGCCCTGGCCCTGCTACGCTAAGTGACAGAGGCCAGCGTCTTGTCCGCAACCGGAGGTCGACATCATGACGCACTTCGTCTGTACCGTAGAGTACCGCGATCCCGAGTCCGGCGCCATGCACCACTTCGTGCGCGAACTCAACGCCCCGGATGGTGACGCCGCAAGCGACGCAGTCACCCGTTCGTTTCTCGACGAACACGCGTCGCATGGGAGCGAACTGGAGATCGCCGAGATCGTGTGCCGGCCGGACGGGGGGCACTGACCGCCTCCTCGACTCCATGCCGGGTTGGGTGGACACGGCTCAGCGATCGCTCATCCGCTCGAAGAGCCCCGCATTAGGACAGAACTCCCGGTACCCCGTATCGGGGTATCGGCCGTCCAGCCAGCGACGGCACGAACCGGCGCGGGTACAGCGGAGGCATCGCTGAAAGGCAATATCGGCCTCAGGGGTCAGGCTATCGCTCTCCGCTGGTGGAACGGTCCCTCCTGATACCGCCTCCCACATGCGCTCCATCAGCATTGCACGCTGGTCGGCACGCGCCAGTTCGCCGCCGTCGGTATGACTTGTCATGATGCCTCCGCAGCCAGCAGCACTCGGTTTACCAATCTTCTCAGCTCAGATGCCGAGGTATGCCTTCTGTACATTTTCGTCATTGAGGAGCGCCTGCCCTTTGCCTTCCATGACAACGGAGCCGGTCTCGAGAACATAGGCATAATCGGCAATACCCAGAGCCAGAGAGGCGTTCTGTTCCACAAGAAATACGGTAATCCCCTCGCTTCGCAGGCGGGCAATCGTCGCAAAGATCTCTTCCACAAGCAGCGGCGCCAACCCCATGCTCGGCTCATCCAGAAGTAGAAGCTTCGGTTTCGCCATCAATGCACGGCCAATCACGAGCATCTGCTGCTGGCCTCCGGACAGGGTTCCTGCCGGGAGCTTTCGCTTTTCCTTCAGGACGGGGAACTGTTGATACACCGCCTCCAGATCCTCGGCCAGGGGCTCCCGGCGGGAGCGGGTGTAGGCCCCAAGCATGAGATTGTCTTCCACGGACATGGGTCCGAACACCTGTCGCCCTTCCGGTACCTGGGCGATGCCCGCCTTCACGCGTCGCGCCGGCGTCTGCTGGGTGATGTCCTGCCCGCGAAACCGGATCGAACCGTCACGCGGACTCTCCAGCCCGGAGATGGTCCGCAACAGCGTGCTCTTGCCCGCGCCGTTGGCGCCCACCAGGGCCACCAGATGCCCTTCCGACACTTCGAGGCTGATCGCATCCAGCGCCTGAACAGGACCATAGAACGTGCTGATCCCGGAAATCTCCAGAACTGCCGGAGCCACGTTGGCACTGTCACTCGTCATACCGGTCTCAGCCTCGCCGCGGATATCCGCCACGGCACTCGCGTTCATCATTGTCATGGCCGTTACTGCTCCTGTTCCGATCACGCCGCCGCACCAAGGTATGCAGCAATCACGTCAGGGTGGTTACGGATTTCCTGCGCAGTGCCCTCGGCAAGCTTTTCGCCGTAATTGAGAACGACGATATGCGAGGAGATATTCATGACCAGTTTCATGTCATGTTCCACCAGAACGACAGTCACGCCATCTTTGTTGAGGTTGTGAATCAGCTTCTCGATGGCCGCCGTCTCGTTGGCATTCAGACCGGCGGCCGGCTCATCCAGCAGCAGTAGCTCCGGGTCCGCGGCCAGCGCCCGTGCAATTTCCAGGCGCTTCAGTGCGCCGTAGGGCATCGCCGTCGTCTCGTGATGCACATACTGGCCCAACCCCACGTACTCCATGAGTTCGGCCGCCCGCTCCCGGCATCGTTTGTCGGCGCGCCGCATGTGCGGCAACCGTAGCATTGAGGACACGAAGCTTGTCGGAAGCCCCAGGTGGGCCCCGAGCATGACGTTCTCACGGGCCGTCATGTTCAGGCATAGCTGCAGGTTCTGGAACGTACGACTCATCCCGAGTGCCGCTCTCCTGTGAACCGGCATTCCAGACAGGTCCTGGCCGCCGAGGAGCACCCGCCCTGTCGTGGGCTGGTATACCCCGGTGATCAGGTTGAACAGGGTCGTCTTTCCCGCCCCGTTGGGCCCGATCACCGAATGCACGCCACCGCGACTGACTTCGAACGAGAGATTCTCGATGGCCCGCAGGCCGCCGAACTTCTTCGTCATTGATTCGACTTTCAGCATGCTCATCCCAGCACCCTCCGGATCAGGCCGTGCAGCGTGGGCACCAGCCCCTTCGGCATGAAGATCATCACCAGCATCAGCACCAGGCCGTACATGAGCCACTCGTACTCGGCAAAGACCACCAGGTACTGGGGGAGCAGGGTCAGCAGCAAAGCACCCACCACCGCTCCGACAAGCGATGCCATGCCCCCCAGGACAACCATGACGACCAGCTCGATGGAGTGCATGAATCCTGCCTGGCTGGGCGTGATGAACCCCGAGTAGAAGGCGTACAGCCCGCCCATGAGAGCGGCGACCCCGGCCGAGAGCACGAACACCAGGGATTTGTAGTGGTTCACGTTGATACCGGAATTGTCAGCCGCCACCTCGGACCCGTGCAGAGCGCGCAAGGCACGGCCAACCGGGGAGTCGGTGATATTGACTGCGATCCAGTACATCAGCACCAGAATGGCGGCGAGAACCCAGTACCACACCAGTTCATCAAAGACCGTGTACCCGAAGACCTCCAGGGGGGCGACACTCATGCCGTCCGGTCCACCGGTGAGCCAGGACTCCTGCGTCAGAATCAGATAGATGATCATGCCGAGGCCCAGCGTCGCCATGGCCAGGTAATACCCCTTGAGCCGCAGGATCGGCCGCGCCATGACCGCAGCAATCAGCACCACCAGCCCCACGCCCGCCGCCAGCGCAAGCAGCGCCGGCCAGTCGTGTTGCGTGGCGAGAATCGCCGTCCCGTAGCCGCCGAGACCAAAGAAGGCAGCGTGTCCCAGACTCACCTGTCCGGCATACCCCACCAGCAGGTTCAGGGCGATGACCACGGTGGCGTTGATCAGCACCAGAATGGCCATGTCGAACTGGTACAGTCCGTCAATGAACAGCGGGGTGATCAGCAGCGCCACCACCAGGGCAGCGAAACCACCGTAGCGGGCCGAGAACACCACGTCCTTCCAGGTCTGTACCCGGGCCCCCGGAGCGAGGGCGACCGCGTCACCGGTTGTTTCCACACTGTTGGCACTCATCGTAGATGACTCCCCGGGCAGACTAGACGCGCTCCACGCCGCGTTGACCGAACAGGCCACTGGGCATGAAGAACAGAATGAGCAGAATGAGCACGAAAGCGACGGCGTCCTTGTAATCCGAGGAGATATAGCCCGCCATCATCGCTTCGGTGATGCCGAGAATGAGGCCGCCGGCCACCGCACCGACAAAGCTGCCAAGCCCGCCGAGCACTGCGGCAACGAAGCCCTTGAGACCGAGCATCACGCCCATTTCGTAGTGTGTGAAGGTGATCGGGGTCATGATCACGCCGGCCACGGCGCCCAGCGCACCGGCCAATCCGAAGCTCACCAGCAACACGACGCTGGTGTCGATGCCCATCAGTTTCGCGGCGTCACTGTTGTAAGACGTCGCCAGCACCGCCTTGCCAAGCCGTGTGCGCGTGAAGAAAAGCCCCAGCGCCACCACGATGGCCACGGTAACGCCGATAACCCACAGACTCTGCGGAACCATGACGACCCCGAGAAAGCGGATTGGCGCATCACCGGTGAACCCCGGCATGGAGAAATAGCCTGTGCCCCAGAGCACCTGCGCGACACCTCGCAGGAAAAGAGCAGCACCGACCGTGATGATGATGAGCTGGATGGCGTCCGCGTTCTTTGCAGGCTGTATCCCACCCTTGTAGAGCAACACGCCCGTAAGACCGCCGATCCCTACGGCCAGCAACAACGCCAGTGCCATCGGCACACCCGCCGCCATGATGAATACTGCGGACATGCCGCCGACCATGACGAAATCGCCCTGAGCGAAGTTGATGACGTGGCTGGCGTTGTAGACTAGACAGAATCCCAGCGCCACCAGCGCGAAGGTCGACCCGATGGTAATCCCGGTTACGAGATACTGAAGAAACTCACCCATGCTGTGCGTTCCCCTGGCAGCAGAAACACGATGCCCCGTGCCCGGACGGGCACGGGGGCATCGACATCAGTCCTCGATCAGGGACCAGGTACCGTCCTTGATCTCCACCATCCGGAAGCTGGTCTCGATATCCAGGCCCATGTGGTCTTCCGGCGTCATGTTGAACGTCCCGGTGACCCCGTCGAAATCCGAGGTGGACTCCAGCGCGTCACGCACTGCATGCGGGTCCGTGGTACCGGCGCGCTCAATGGCGTCCACGGCGATCATCAGGGCGTCGTAGGCGTACCCGCCGAACGCCGATGGGCGCTCCTCGTATTCCGCCTCGTAGGCTTCCAGGTAATCCATCGACGGCGCCTTCTGCGGATCATCCTCGGGGAGAATGTCGGCGACCAGGATCGGAGATACCGGAAGGCGGACCCCCTCCGCGGCCGAACCGGCCAGCTCCAGGAACCCCTCGGACGCAACCCCGTGGGACTGATACAGCGGCCGGTCGATACCGAGGTTGGCATAGTTGCGCGTCACGATTGCCGGGGCCTGACCAAAGTCGAAGTTGAAGATGGCCTCGACGTCCTCATTCCCGCGAATGCGCGTGAGCTGCGCGGTCATGTCGGAATCATCCGGGGAATACGTCTCGTCCATGACGATCTCGATACCGAACTCGTCGGCCACGTCGCGGGCCTGTTCCCGCCCGGAGGCGCCGAAACCGCCGGTACCGGAGATGAGCCCGACCTTGGTGATTCCCCGGCGTTCCATGTCGGCAAACACCTGGCGGGCCGCCATGCGATCCGTCTCCGGCGTCTTGAACACCCATTCCTTGACCGGGTCCACCACCACCACGGCACCGGCCAGGCTGATGAACGGGGTCTCCTGTCGCTGGAACAATTCCACCGCAGCCATGGTGGCGCCGGTGGTGGTACCACCGATAACAATGTCGGACTGGTCCTGAGCGATCAGCCGGCGGGCGAAGGTTCGGGCCTGCCCGGCCTCCCCGTGGTCGTCGTAGTACTGCCACTCGACATCACGGCCCAGAACGCCACCATCTTCATTGATCTTGTCCACGAAGAGCCGCAGCGTATTGCGCTGTGGATCCCCCAGATAAGATGCCGGACCACTGGCAGAGAGAAAGGAGCCGATTCGGACGGGATCATCGGCCATGCCCTGAGCGGGCAGCCCAATCATGGCGGCCGCCAGCGCGGCCACCGGGAGGGTTTTCTTCATCATGTTGCTTCTCCTCGGTCATTATGTGTCGTTGATCTCCTGGCTCTTCACGGCCCTGGGAGTATGTCGCCGAGCCACAGGCTGGCCGACGACGTATCGGCGCTACTGGTCGTAGTCGACCACCACACGACTCGAAACCGGAAGGCTCTGGCAGGTCAGAATGTAGCCCGCCTCCACCTCGTAATCCTCGAGAGCGTAGTTCACGTCCATCTCCACCTCGCCTTCGACCAGACGGGCACGACAGGTGGAGCACACCCCGCTCTTGCAGGAGTGAGGCAACTCGGCGCCGACACTCATGCCGCCGTCGAGGACGGACTCGGTATTCCTGGCCAGTTCGAATTCGTACCGCTGGCCGTCCACGCGCACTTCCACCTGCACCATGGAGTGATCGATGCTCGTATCCTGGGCACGCTGTCGCCGCCGCTCCAGCGCCTCCCCCGGTGCGGTGAACAGCTCATAGTGGATCCGGTCCCGGGGAACGCCGGCCTCCCGGAGCGTCTCCGAAACCGCCTGGATCATGGGTTCGGGGCCACAGATGACACATTCGTCCACGTCATCCCGAATCCAGTGCTGCAGCAGTTCCCGACACTTGTCCCCGTCGATATGACCGTGGAACAACCCGATATCCGTTTGCTCGCGGCTCATCACCGGCACCATGGTAAAACGCCCCATGTACTCGTTCTTGATGTCCTCCAGCTGCTCACGGAAGATCATGTTCTGCGCGGAACGGTTGCCGTAGACCAGGGTGAAGCTGCTGCGCGGCTCCGCAGCCAGCCCCTCACGGATCATGGACATGATGGGGGTGATGCCGCTGCCCGCCGCCACAGCCAGGTAATGCTTGCGATTGTCCGGACTGAAACGCAGCACGAAGCTCCCTTCCGGAGGCATCACCTCGAGCACGTCACCGGCCTTCAGCCTCTCGTTGGCGAAGGTGGAGAACACGCCCTGGGGATCCCGCTTCACCGCTACGCGAATCTCCCCGTCCCGCGGCGCCGTGCAGATGGAATAGGTCCGCGTCACCGATTCGCCGTCGATAGTCGCGCGCATGGCAAGGTGCTGCCCCGGCAGAAACTCGAAGTATTCACGCTCTGCATCGGGAACCTCGAGCCGCAGGGACACTGCGTCCCTTGTTTCACGACGCACCTCGTTGACGGTGAGTTGGTGATACTTGGCCATGACTTGCATTCTCCCCCGGCACCCGGGCGTCTGTGGCGCGCCTAGATGCACTTGAAATAGTCGAACGGCTCGAGACAGTCTTCGCAGCGATACATGGCCTTGCAGGCCGTCGAGCCGAATTCACTGGTCCTGGATGTGCGCTCCGATCCGCACTGCGGGCAGGCCACGGTGTCCGGTTCACCGAACAATGCGCTCTTGCGCTGCGCCTTGCCCGCCGGTGGAGCGATCCCGTAGGCCAGGAGCTTGGCGCGCCCATCCTGGCTCAGCCAGTCCGTGGTCCACGCCGGAGACAGCACCTCTTCCACCCGTACCCGTTCCACGCCCTGCTCGCGCAGCGCCCGCACAATCTCCATGCGAATGGCCATCATGGCCGGACACCCGCTGTAGGTCGGCGTGATGGTTACTGTCACGCCATCTTTCCCGTGTCGAACGTCGCGCAGAATGCCCAGATCCTCGATGGTCAGAACCGGAATTTCCGGGTCGGTGACCTGGGTCAGCCATTCGCGGATCTGGGCCTCGGAAGCAACCATGATCACTCTCTTACCAGCGTGCGTCCGGATAGGACCTGGGCAGATGCTGCATCTCCGCCAGGATGTATCCCAGATGCTCGGTATGACGGCCCTGCTTGCCCCCCTGCTGCATCCAGCTCTCGTCCGGAAGGGTCAGGGTGGCCTCCTCCGTCACCGCCCGGACCCGGTCGTGCCAGGACCAGGCCACCTGCTCCAGATCAGCACCCACACCGGCCTCGAGCAGGGCATCATCCACGTCATCCGGCGTCAGCATTTCGCCGGTATACATCCACAGATCATCCAGGGCTGCCTGTATCCGCTGGTGGCTCTCCTGCGTGCCGTCACCCATGCGGATGACCCACTCACTGCTCCGCCGTACGTGATACTCCACTTCTTTCACCGACTTGGCGGCGACCTCGCGGATCCCTTCGTGTGCCGAGCCCGACAACTGCTGGAGCAGCGGGTAGTGGTAGGCGTCGAACAGGAACTGCCGCATGATCGTGTAGGCGTAATCCCCGTTGGGACGCTCGGTGATCAGGACATTGCGGTAATCGAAGGCATCGCGGAAATAGGCCAGCCGATCCGCATCCCGGCCCTGAGCCTCCAGTTCGCCGGCAAGGCTCAACCAGGAGCGCGCCTGGCCCACCAGGTCCAGCGCGACGTTGCCGGTCGCCATCTCTTCCTCCAGGACCGGCGCGTGGCCGAGCCAGGCCGAAAGCCGCTGCCCCAGGATCAGATCACTGTCCCCCAGGCGCAGCAGGTATTCGAACTGTTGTTGCTCTCGCGTGTTCACTGCGCTACTCCCCTGCTGCAGCCCACCGTCACATGTTCTCCACGTCCGACGGGACGTCGTAGAACGTCGGGTGGCGATAGACCTTGTCCTCGCTGGGATCGAACAGCATTCCCTTGTCACCGGGTGCTGACGATACGATCTGCACCGACGGAACCACCCAGATGCTCGCACCCTCGTTCCGGCGCGTGTAGACGTCACGGGCGTTATTCATCGCCATCTCCGCGTCCGTGGCATGGATGCTGCCGACGTGCTTGTGCGAGAGCCCGTGCTTGCTGCGGATGAACACTTCCCACAGCGGCCAGTCCTTACTCATCACATTCCCTCCGGATCCGTTCTTCAGGCAGCAGCGCGCCGCTTCTGCCTCTTCTCCGCGTGGGCACGGGCCGCTTCCCGAACCCATGCACCGTCCTCGTAGGCCGTGCGTCGTGCCGCAAGACGCTCGCGGTTGCACGGACCATTGCCGTTGACCACATTCCAGAACTCGTCCCAGTCGATCTCGCCGATCTCGTAATGGCCGGTCTCCTCGTTCCAGCGAAGATCGGGGTCGGGGATCGACAGCCCCAGGTAATGGGCCTGTGGCACGGTCTGGTCGATGAACCGCTGACGGAGTTCGTCGTTGGTGTGGCGCTTGATCTTCCAGGCCATGGATTGCTGCGTGTGCACGGAGTCGCCGTCGGCCGGCCCGAACATCATCAGCGACGGCCACCACCAGCGGTTCAGCGCATCCTGCGCCATGGCCTTCTGCTCTTCGGTGCCATTGACCATCTCAAGCAACAGCTCGTACCCCTGGCGCTGATGGAAGCTCTCCTCCTTGCACACCCTCACCATGGCTCGGGCATAGGGACCGTAGGAGCAACGGCACAGCGGCACCTGATTCATGATGGCGGCGCCATCCACCAGCCAGCCGATGGCGCCGATGTCCGCCCAGGTCAGGGTGGGATAGTTGAAGATGCTGGAATACTTGGCCCGTCCGTCATGGAGCGCATCCAGCAGATCGTCCCGGCTGGCACCCAGGGTCTCCGCGGCGCTGTAGAGATAGAGGCCGTGCCCCGCTTCGTCCTGGACCTTGGCCAGCAGAATCAGCTTCCGGCGCAGGCTGGGCGCACGGGTAATCCAGTTCCCCTCCGGCAACATGCCCACGATCTCCGAATGCGCGTGCTGGGAGATCTGGCGCACCAGGGTCTTCCGGTATTTCTCCGGCATCCAGTCCTTAGGCTCAATGCTGATCCCCTCGTCGATACGCGCCTGGAACGCACGCTCCTGCTCGGAGGCGTCCTGCCCCCCTTTTTGACCGTCTGACCCGGTATCCACGAACTGGCTGTACATGCAAACCTCCTCGGCAAGGAACTGGGCCACCCCAGGCAAACCTACGTGATACATTTACTATTTTTGCAGTATAGACTTGTGTGTCACGTTTTCAAGCACGACTCACGATGCGGTGCAACACCGAAACACCGAAAACAAGGCACTGTTTTTATTTATTTTTATTGCAAAAAAACGAACACAAAGACATCCATAGGGCGCATTCCAACCAGTCGTGTTACAACAAAAACTCGGACGTGTGACACATCATCGTGTCACACACGAGCCCAACTGGATGCACACACCTTCGGGGAACGGACAGGATGAAACAGCGGAGTGGCGGGGGCGTTACCAACCTTCTCGGGAGTATTGTCAGGCAGCCGTGCCGGTGCCCGGGCCATGACGTTCATCGCCCCCGGAGGAAAGCAGGCCACCGAAGCGCTTGTAGAAGTAAGGGGCGGGCTCGGGAAGGGGACCCTCCGCAGTGCGGAGCACACTGCTGAGGTGCGCCTCGGCATGACGAAAGGTCAGACGGTAGAGGTTGCGGCAAAGCAGGCGTGCTGCTGCTCCGCTCCACTCTGCCGGCAACACATCCTCCGGGAGCTGCGGGTCACGCAACAGCAGACGGCGGATTTCGTGAATCAGGAGCGTACGCACCAGAAAACACTGCTCCGGATCCAACCGCTTCGCCGCGCTCATGGATCGCCAGACGGGACGAAAGCGCTCCAGAAAATGGGCATACTGTTCACTGAGTTCGTCCAGACTCCAGACATCACGCACGAGCCGGTTCATGGGCCGCGAGGTCGGCAAGCCCTCATGCTGGGCGCGCATGACGATGGCCTCTTCAGACAAGTCCAGGTCCTGCAACGTGGCGGTCACGGCCTCGCGCGGCGGCAATGGATGCGCGAGCACGCCCGGGGCGAGGACACCGAACCCCAGGTTGCCCAGCTCCCGACGCAATGCCTCGCGATCGGACGCCGGAACCCCGGAGGTCAGCACCAGCATCCACTCTCCGTCCCATTCGTGGCGAGGTTCGTGATAGACCCTCTGATAGGCCTTGTCGAAGCTCCTCCAGCCCCGGCGGGTCAGACTGTAATAACTGCGTCGACCGATCTGCGAGGACGTCAGCCACCCCTCCTTGGAGAGGCGATTCACCGACGTCCGCACCAGGCGATCCCCCAGGCCGAGAGGTTTGAGCAGCTGGATCAGACTGCCCAGCCAGACGGTGCCACCGCGCGGAGCAATGGCGTCCCCGTAAACCGTGATGATCAGCGAGCGGGCGCGAATAGGCCGCTCGACCGTCAAGCGCTCTACCAGCTCATTTACCGCCTTCTTTGTGGACATGCCTTCCTCACATCACGGCTGCGATGCTCGCGCGGCCGAACGATACCATAACGGAGCGTCAAGCCCTGAACGGGCCTCCTTGCAACACGGCGGCGAGCAGAGCACACAGCTCAATCCATCCAGAGCAGGCTCATGCCTTGGGTCGCAGGTCCACCACGCGCTTGGCCTTGCCCTGGGAGCGCTCCACTGCACCGACGTCCACGATCTCCACGGCGGCCGTGACCCCGACGTAGGACTTGATGGCGTGCGCCAGCTCCTGCGCAAGCACCTTCCGGTCCGCTTCCGTCAACTGACCGAGGCCCGGCTGAGGCTCTACACGCACGGAGAGGCTGTCGACGTTCCCGTCGCGCCACACCTCCAACTGGTAATGGGGTGCCAACTTGCCGTGCTCGCAGATGCGCTCCTCGATCTGCGACGGGAACACGTTCACACCGCGGATGATCAACATGTCGTCGCTGCGCCCGGTGATGCGGTCCATCCGGCGCATGGAGCGGGCCGTCCCCGGCAGCAGGCGGCTGAGGTCCCTGCTGCGATACCGTATGATCGGGAAGGCCTCCTTGGCCAGGCTGGTGAACACCAGCTCGCCTTCCTCTCCGTCGGGGAGCACTTCACCGGTGTCCGGATCGATGATCTCGGGGTAGAAATAGTCTTCCCAGATGGTGGGCCCATCCTTGGTCTCCAGGCATTCCTGGGCCACGCCGGGCCCCATCACCTCGGAGAGCCCGTAGATGTCCACCGCATCGATACCCATACGGGATTCGATTTCCTGGCGCATGGCGTCGGTCCAGGGCTCGGCGCCAAAGATACCCACACGCAGGGAAGACTTCCGGGGATCCAGGCCCTGGCGCTCGAATTCATCGGCGATATTCAGCATGTAGGACGGCGTCACCATGATCACCGTGGGCTTGAAATCCTGGATGAGCTGCACCTGCTTCTCGGTCTGCCCCCCGGACATGGGAATGACTGCGCACCCCAGGCGCTCGGCGCCATAGTGAGCGCCCAGCCCCCCGGTGAAGAGGCCGTAGCCGTACGAGACCTGAACGATGTCGCTGGACGTCACGCCCGCGGCACGCATGCACCGGGCAACCAGATTCGCCCACATGTCCACGTCATTCTGGGTGTAGGTGACCACCGTGGGTCGCCCCGTGGTGCCACTGGAGGCGTGAATGCGCACCACGTCCTGCATGGGCGTCGCAACCATGCCGAAGGGATAGTTGTCCCGGAGGTCGTTCTTCATGGTGAACGGGAAACGGGCCAGATCGTCCAGCGACTCCAGGTCCGACGGGTGAACGCCAGCGGCGTCAAAGCTCTGGCGGTAGAACGGCACGTTTTTGTAGGCGTGATTCAGGCTCCAGCGCAGGCGTTGTAGCTGTAGCGCCCGCAGCTCGTCCACACTGCATGTCTCTACCGACTCCGGGATGCCACTGACCTGCTTGACTGCGTTCATGGTGATGCTTCTCCTCGTAATTCATATCTGGCGGTCTGCGCCGCCATGGCCATCGGGCTGCTCCGCTTGAGGACGGATCAACGCCCGGCGTCATCCAGCTCCAGGCCGTCAACCAACTGCCCATGAAGCGTGTACGACCGCCCCCGGAACAGGGCGACCAGGTCGCCGGCCTGGTTCGTCACGGTCGCATCATAGACGCCGGTGCGCCCGGACCGACTGCGCTCCTCTGCAATGGCTGTCAGCAGATCCTCCTCACGCGCGGGAGCGAGGAACTCGATGGTGCCACTGGATGCGACGGTCAGCCGGTTCGACCAGTTACAGGCGAACGCGAAGGCCGAGTCCGCCAGCGTGAATATGAGCCCGCCGTGGCAGCTGGCATGCCCGTTCAGCATGTCCTTCCGAACGGACATGGATATGCGCGCGTACCGCGGCGCGACCTCTTCGATGGTCATGCCCAGGGCCCGGGAAGCGTAGTCGTCACGCCACATCGCCTCGGCGCAGCGGCGCGCCATCTCCGGTGCGGGGACCTGTTCGGTGACACTCTGCTCCTCGCTCATGGGATTCTCCCTTACCGCCCCGTGAACTCGGGCTTACGCTTCTCCATGAAGGCGGTCACCCCCTCACGATAGTCGGCCGTACGGCCGCACGCCCGCTGAAGGTCCCGCTCCAGGTCCAGCTGCTCATCCAGGGTGCTGGTCCAGCTCGCCGCCAGCGCCTGCTTGATGTGCGCGAGCCCTCGGGTGGGCTGCCGCGCGAAATGCTCCAGCAGATCCTCCGCCTCGCGCTCCAGCGCGTCATCGTCCACCACTCGCCAGATCATGCCCCACTGCTCCGCCTGTTCGGCGGACACCTTCCCGCCCAGCATGCTCAGTGCCATGGCGCGGGCATGCCCGACCAGCCGCGGCAGATGCCACGTTCCTCCGGAGTCCGGAACCAGGCCAATATTGCAGAACACCTCGGCGAACTTCGCCGATCGGGCGGCAAGCACAATGTCACAAGCCAACGCGATGTTGGCCCCGGCGCCTGCGGCGACCCCGTTCACCGCGCAGACCACCGGGACCGGCAATGCCCGGAGCCGGCGGATCATCGGGTTGTAGTAACGCTCCAGAGACTCGCCGAGGTCCGGAACCTGGTCTCCGGGCGCCACGCTGCGGTCGGAGAGATCCTGACCGGCACAGAAGGCGCGCCCGCGACCCGTGACCAACAGAACCCGCAGGCCTTCCGTTCGCTCGAGCACGTCCAGCGCCTGCTGGATCTCCTCGTGCATCTCCACGTTGAAGCTGTTGAGACTGTCCGGCCGGCTGAGCGCGAGCCGCCCGATTCCGGACTCCACGGAGAACTCGATCGTTTCGAATGCCACGGCTGCTCCTCCCCCGGGTCCGTGCGGCGGACCCTGCTTGTTGACGGTGCTTAATGCACCTTACCGCACTCCACAAATTAGATACAAGTTGGCCGTTGACATGGTGTGTTTATGTATCACACTACAACACCACAAGATCGGAAAGCACACGTTATCGTGTGCTGCAACGGTTCTCCAAGTGATTCAAACATATGATATTTATGTTTTTTATCACGATATAGCGAACATCAGAGAACGATGACTGAATTTGTTACAGAAACGATGCGCTGCACAATCGATTATGTTTATTCACATGCTATCCCTTAGTGAGCGGGCATGGTGATCACCCGAGGAGGAGTCATGACGCAGTCCTACTACGAAAAGCACCGGCAAACCCTGGAAAAAGCCGTTGAGGCATCCCGGACCCGCGAATTCTGGAGCCCCTACCCGGAGGCGCCGAGCGGCAAGGTCTACGGCGAAGACGCCCCGGCCGCCGGTGAAGCCGCCTTTCAGGCGCGCCTGAACAAACCCATGGCGCTGGAAATGCCTGGCATCGAAGGGGAGATCGGCGCCGAGCGGTCGCCGTACGGATTCGATCTGGGCATCACCTACCCGAAGGTGGACCCGGACACCCTGCTCACGGCCATGGAGGATTCACTGCGGGCCTGGCGTGACGCCGGCCCGGAGACCCGCGCCGGCGTCTGCCTGGAGATCCTGCATCGACTGAACCAGCGCAGCTTCGAACTGGCTCACGCGGTCATGCACACCACCGGCCAGGCCTTCCCCATGGCGTTCCAGGCCGGCGGCACCCACGCCCAGGATCGCGGCCTGGAGGCCGTGGCGTACGCCTTCGAAGCCATGACCCGCCATCCGGGGCAGACGCACTGGACCAAGCCCCAGGGCAAGCGCGACCCGCTGGAGATGGACAAGAACTTTCACGTGATCCCGCGTGGCCTGGCGCTGATGATCGGCGTTTCCACGTTCCCCACCTGGAACGGATACCCGGGCCTATTTGCCAGCCTGGCGACGGGCAACCCGGTCGTGGTCAAGCCCCACCCGCACACCATTCTGCCCCTGGCCATCACCGTGGAAGTCTGTCAGGAGGTGCTCAAGGAGGCGGGCTTCGATCCCTGGATCGTGTCCATGATCGCCGACACCCGCGAAGCGCCGGTCACCAAGGAACTGGCACTGGACCCGCGCATCCAGGTCATCGATTTCACCGGCAGCTCGGCCTTCGGCGAGTGGCTGGAGCAGAACTGCCACCAGGCGCAGGTTTACACGGAGAAAGCGGGGGTCAACAGCATCGTTATCGACTCCACCGACAACCTCAAGGCCATGAGCCAGAACCTGGCTTTCTCCCTGAGTCTCTACTCCGGTCAGATGTGCACCACGCCGCAGAACCTGTTCATTCCGCGGGACGGCATCGACACCGACCAGGGTCACCTGAGCTTTGACGAGGTGGCCGAGGCCCTGGCCACCGGCGTCAGCAAGTTCCTGTCGGACAACGACCGCGCGACGGGGGTTCTGGGCGCCATCCAGGCACCGGTCACCGCGGAGCGGATCGACCAGGCCCGGACCCTGGGCCGGGTGGTACTGGACTCCGAGTCACGGGAGCACCCGCAGTTCGACGGCGCCCGGATTCGCACGCCGCTGATTCTTGCGGTGGACGCCGCCGACGAGAACGCCTACCAGCGGGAGCTGTTCGGCCCGATTTCCCTGTTGATCGCCACGGACAGCACCGAGGACAGCATCCAGCGCGCCAAGACACTGGCACGCAGCAAGGGTGCCATGACGTGGGCGGTCTACAGCACCCGCGAGGCAACACTGGGCGCCATGCGGCAGGCAGCGCTGGATGCCGGGGTCTCCCTGTCTGAGAACCTGCTCGGCGGCGTATTCGTCAATCAGACAGCGGCCTTCAGCGACTACCACGGCACCGGTGCCAACCCTGCCGCCAACGCCGCCCTGTGCGACGCCGCGTTCGTGGCCAACCGGTTCCGGGTGGTGCAGACCCGTCGCCACGCCGCCTGACGGAACCACGGGGAGACCATCATGCCAAGCTATGCCATCGACGGTATCCGCCCGGTCATCCACCCGGACGCATTCGTGCACCCCACGGCCGTACTCATCGGCGACGTTATTGTCCGCGCCGGCGTCTACGTCGGACCCTGCGCGGCTCTGCGGGGTGACTTCGGGCGCCTGGTTCTGGAGGAAGGCAGCAACCTTCAGGATACCTGTGTCATGCATGGTTTCCCCGGTACCGACACCCTTGTCGAGGCGGCAGGCCATGTCGGCCATGGCGCCGTTCTGCACGGCTGCCACATTGGCGAGAACGCCATGGTAGGGATGAACAGCGTGATCATGGACAACGCCGTGGTCGGTGAGGCCGCCATCGTGGCAGCCGGCGCCTTCGTCAAGGCGAACAGCCGGATCGAGGCCCGGCATCTGGCGGTGGGTAGCCCGGCCAAGGTGGTGCGCGCCCTCTCCGACGACGAGATCGCCTGGAAGAGCGAGGGCACACGCACCTATCAGGCCCTGGCGGCGCGCTCTCTCGCCTCCATGGTGGAGGTGACGCCGCTGAACGAACCGGAGCCCGATCGCCCCCGGCTCAACGTCTCGGAGCACGAGCCCTTGTTTGCCCGGCGCGGCGAATCCGGGGGCTGACCACCGGAGAGCGCTCCCATGGACTACCAGCACATCGCTGTCACCACCCATGATCGGGTGGGCGAAATCAACCTGAACCGCCCGGAGGCCATGAATGCCCTGTGCGCAGAGCTGATGAACGAGGTGGGCGACGCGCTGCGGGGGTTCGCAAGGGACGACGCCATCAACGCCGTGCTCATCACCGGGCAGGATCAAGCCTTCGCCGCCGGTGCGGACATCAAGGACATGGCCCAGCTCAACTGTGTCGAAGCCGTGCAGGACGACTTTCCCTTCTCCGCCTCCGGCTGGACCGACCTCAAGGAGTTCCGCAAACCGGTCCTCGCCGCCGTGGCCGGCCACTGTCTCGGGGGCGGCTGCGAACTCGCCATGAGCTGCGACTTCATCGTGGCCGCGGATACGGCACGGTTCGGGCAGCCGGAGGTGCGCCTGGCCATCATGCCCGGCGCCGGCGGCACCCAGCGCATGGCGAGGGCCGTGGGCAAGGCACGCGCCATGGAACTGTGCCTCACCGGCCGCACCATGGATGCCGAAGAGGCGCTCCAGGCCGGGTTGGTGGCCTACATCACCCCGGCCGGAACCCTCCATGCGGACGCCCTGGCCACCGCACACCGGATTGCTGCACACTCGAGCATGAGTACGCGACTGATCAAGGAATCCATCAATCAGGCCTTCGAAATGCCCCTGTCCAGCGGGCTACTGTTCGAGCGCCGCATGTTTCAGGTCTGTTTCGCCAGCGAAGACCGAACCGAAGGCATGAACGCCTTCATCGACAAGCGGGCACCGATCTTCCGCGACCGCTGAGCTGGGGCGGCGACCGCGGAAGTCCGACGGCATGGCCCGCCACAACGGGAGTGCGCGGATGAGTACGCGCAACATGGATGCCCTGTTCAAGCCACGCTCCATCGCGCTGCTGGGCGCGAGCCGCACGCCGGGTTCCATCGGCGCCGTGCTCGCCCGTAACCTGTTCAACTCGGGCTTCCAGGGCCCCATCCTCCCCGTACACCCGCGACACAGAGCCGTCCAGGGGGTGCTCTCCTACCCGGATGTAAGCGCCCTGCCCGTCACGCCGGACCTGGCGGTGATCGCCACCCCGGCGGAGAGCGTTCCGGACCTGGTGGCCGAGCTGGGCGCTCTGGGAACCCGTGCCGCAGCGGTAATCAGCCGCGGCCGGCCCGGGCGCCCCGGTGCGGAGTGGCGGCAACGGGTGCTGGACGCCGCGCGCCCGCACATGCTCCGGGTCATGGGCCCCAACGGTCTGGGCGCCATCGTCCCCCATGCCGGCCTCAATGCCAGCGTTTCGCACATGCAGGCAGAGCCGGGGGGCATCGCCTTCGTCACCCAGTCCGGTGCCATCATGACCTCCATCATCGACTGGGCGGCCAACCACGGAACCGGTTTTTCCCATCTGGTGGCGCTCGGTGACATGGGCGACGTGGACTTCGGCGACATGCTCGACTACCTGGTCGCCGACGAGCACACGCGCGCCATCCTCCTGCACGTGGAGGTCATCACCAACGTACGCAAGTTCATGTCCGCCGCCCGGGCCGCCGCCCGCATGAAACCGGTCATCGTCATCAAGGGCGGCCGCCACGTGGAGGCGGCGCGGGCCGCCGAATCCCACACCGGCGCGGTGGCGAGTTCCGATGCCGTCTACGATGCCGCGTTCCGGCGCGCGGGCATGCTGCGCGTCCACAATCTCGACGAGCTCTTCTCCGCGGCAGGGACCCTGGGCCTGAGCGGGGTTCCCACTGGCGAGCGCATGGCCATTCTCAGCAACGGTGGTGGCATGGGCGTGATGGCCACGGACACCTTCCTGGACAGCGGCGGCGTGCTGGCGGAGCTCAGCGAGGAGACTCTGGCCCGACTGGACACCGTGCTCCCGACAGGCTGGGCACGGGAGAACCCCGTGGACATCATCGGCGATGCGCCGGGCTCCCGCTACGCCGCCAGCCTGGAAGTGCTGATGGAGGCACCGGAGGTGGACGCCGTGCTGGTCATCAACTGCCCGGTGGCCATTGCCGATTCCGAGGACGCTGCCATCGCCGTGGCCGACTGCGTCGCGGAGCAGGACCGCCGCTGGGGCAAACACCGGATGGTGCTGACCAGCTGGGTGGGGGAAGCCACCGCGGCCGTCGCCCGCGACCATCTCAGCCAGCATGGAGTGCCCACGTTCCGCACCCCGCTCATGGCCACCCGCGCCTTCATGCAGATGCTCGAGTACCGTCGCAACCAGGAGGAGCTGCTGGAGACGCCGCGACCGCTGCCAGAAGACACCGAGCCAGATATCGCCAGCGCCCGGGCGATCATCCGCGCCGCCCGCGACACGGAACAGGAATGGCTGAGCGAGGATATCTCGAAGCAACTGCTGACCGCCTTCGACATTCCGGTGGTGGAGACCCGCCCCGCGTCCACCCCGGAGGCTGCCCGCGGGATCGCAGCCACCATGTCCAGCCCCTGGGTGGTTAAGCTGCGCTCCCGTAGCGTGCTGCACAAGACGGAGCTGGACGGTGTCGCCCTGAACCTGGAGACGCCTGACGCGGTGGAGGCCGCCGCCCGGAGCATGCAGGGGCGCCTGCCACCCGAAGACGACGCCGGCTTTACCGTACAGCGAATGGTGGACCCCACGGACAGCTATGAGCTCTTCGCCGGAGTTATCGATGACGACCAGTTCGGCCCGGTCATCCTGTTCGGTGAAGGCGGCGTTGCCGTGGACGTTATCGGGGACCAGGCCACGGGCCTGCCGCCCCTGAACATCAAACTGGCCCGGGACCTCATTGCCCGTACCCGAATCTACCGTCAGCTCCGGGGCCGGGGCAGCCTCAAGGCGGTGGACCTGGATGCGGTGGCCCTGACCCTGATCCGCCTGTCACGCCTGGTGGTGGAGCTCCCGGAAGTGCGCGAACTGGACCTGAACCCGGTCCTTGCGGGCCCCCGCGGAGTCACGGTACTGGACGCACGCGTGCGCATCGCCCCCGACACCGGCGCCGGCGCGGCCCGGCTGGCGATCCGCCCCTACCCCCGGGAGCTCCAGGAGGAGATTACGCTTGCCGACGGGCGCACACTGCAACTGCGCCCGATTCTGCCGGAGGACGAGGGCGAGCTGATCCGCACCTACTCCAGCCTGACCCCGGACGAGCTGGAGCTGCGGTTCTTCGTCTCCAGTCAGAAGTTCACACACCTGACCACGGCGCGCTCCACCCAGATCGACTACGACCGCGAGATGACCTTCGTGCTCACCGACCCCGGAGTGCCCGGTGAAAGCCGGGTCCATGGCGTCGTCAGCGCTGCCACCGACCCGGACAACCACAGCGCCGAGTTCGCAATCATCATTCCCCAGACCATGACAGGCCAGGGACTGGGGCGGCTACTCATGGAGCGAATCATCACCTACTGTCGCCAGCGCGGCACCCACATCCTCTTCGGGGAGGTGCTGAAGGAGAACACGCGCATGCTGAAGCTCTGTCGGCGGTTGGGCTTCCGTAAGCGAACCTCCCCGCGCTACCCACAGATCTATCTGGTCGAGCTGGAACTGCAGACGGAGCAGGCGCTTCAGACAACCTGAGCCGCGGCATGGGCCGAAGCCCAGGCCCACTGGAAGTTGTGGCCGCCCAGATGCCCGGTCACGTCCACCACCTCGCCAACGAAATAGAGATCGGGCAACACCCTGCTCGCCATGGTCTTCGACGACAGCTCGCGGGTATCGACGCCGCCAAGGGTGACTTCCGCCGTCGCATACCCCTCCGTGCCCTCGGGGTGAATGCGCCAGGCCCGGCAGGCGGCGATGGCCGCGTCCACATCCGCGTCGGAGAGTGTGCCCACGGGCGCGTCCGGCAGACCCTGCTCGCACCAGCGCGCGGCAACGCGGCGGGTGAGGTGGTGGGCCAGCAGGCTCCGGAGACGCAGCCTCGGGCGCTCCTGCCGCGCGGCCTGTAGCGCCGCCTCCAGCTGGCCGTCCGGATCCAGGTCGATGGTGACCGGTTGGCCCTCCTGCCAGTACGAGGAAATCTGCAGTGTCGCAGGCCCGCTCAGCCCCTTGTGGGTAAACAGGATATTCTCCCGGAATGCTGCCGTGCCGGCTTCGGTCACTGCGTCCAGGGAGACGCCGGCGAGATCGCTGTAGCGCCGCTGTTGCCGGCGCCCGAACACGAACGGAACCAGGCCGGCGCGCATGGGCACGATGTTCAGCCCCCGCTCGCGCGCCAGCTGCTGGCCGAAATCGGTCGCGCCCATGCGCGGGATCGACAGTCCGCCCGTGGCGATGACCAGGGACTCGGCGGAGAGGGCGCCCGCGCTGGTCGCCAGGTGGAACGGACCATCGCCGGTGACGGACTCTACACTGGTCCGGGTCAGGATCTGCACATCACCGCGCCGGCATTCCCGCAGCAACATGTCGACAATGTCCCGCGCCTTGTTGTCGCAGAAGAGCTGGCCGAGCTTTTTCTCGTGCCAGGGAATGCCGTGGGACTCGACCAGGGCGATGAAATCCCAGGGGGTGTAACGGCTCAGCGCGGACTTGGCGAAGTGCGGATTGGCCGAGAGGAAGTTCTCGGGCTCCGAGTACATGTTGGTGAAATTGCACCGCCCGCCGCCGGACATGAGAATCTTGCGGCCCACCTTGCTGGTGTGCTCGATCACCAAGACACGCCGCCCGCGCTGCCCCGCCAGGGCCGCGCAGAAGAGGCCGGCGGCGCCGCCGCCGATGATCACCACATCCCAGTGCGTCATGAGACCGTGTCTTCCTCCACGGCGGCGACGCTCTGCTGTTGATGCCACAGCGCCGCATAGACGCCGTTCGTCGCCAGCAACTGATGGTGGTCGCCCTGCTCCACCACGCGCCCCTGATCCAGAACGACGATGCGGTCGGCGTCCATGATCGTGGACAGCCGGTGGGCGATGGCAAGCGTGGTCCGCTGCCGGGCCACGGTGTTCAGGGCGCTGAGAATGGCCTGCTCCGACGCGGAGTCCAGTGACGATGTGGCCTCGTCCAGCACCAGAATGGGCGGGTCCTTCAGCAGCACCCGGGCGATGGCGATGCGCTGCTTCTCGCCACCCGACACCTTCAGGCCCCGCTCGCCGACCACAGTATCGAGCCCGTCGGGCAACCGTGCGACGAAATCATCCAGATCGGCAAGATGGATGGCGCGGCGCACCTCCGCTTCGGTGGCATCCGGGCGGCCGTAGGCCACGTTGTAGTAGATCGTGTCGTTGAACAGCACCGTGTCCTGGGGCACAACCCCGATGGCTGCGCGCAGGCTGTTCTGGGACACATCGCGCACATCCTGGCCATTCACCGTGATGGCGCCGCTGGTCACGTCGTAGAAGCGGAACAGCAGGCGGGCGACGGTGGACTTGCCTGCACCGCTGGGGCCAACCACGGCCACCTTGGCGCCTGCGGGAATGGTGAAACTCACACCCTCCAGAATCCGGCGCTCCGGCTGATAGGCGAATCCGACATCGCGGAAGGCAACAGCACCGCCATCCGGCTGCAGTTCGGCCGCATCCGGGCGGTCCCGGACGCCCGCCTCCTCGCCCAGCAGCCCGAACATCCGCTCGATGTCCACCAGCGCCTGACGAATCTCCCGGTAGACGAACCCCAGCACGTTCAGGGGCATGAACAGCTGGATCATGTAGGCGTTCACCATCACCAGATCACCCATGCTCATGGCATCGGTCGTCACCTGGTAGGCGGCCATGGCCATCATGATGGTAATCGCCGCGGCGATGATCAGCGCCTGTCCCGAATTGAGCGCGGCCAGGGACAGCCGGTTCTTCATGCGCGCGGACTCCCAGGCGGCCAGGTCGCGGTCGTACCGCTCGGCTTCATACCCCTCGTTGTTGAAGTACTTCACCGTCTCGTAGTTGAGCAGGCTGTCCACGGCGCGGGTGTTGGAGCGGTTGTCCATGGTGTTGGCCTCGCGCACGAAACGCGTCCGCCACTCGGTGACCACCACGGAGAAGGCGATGTAGACCACCACGGCGGCAACCACTGTCACCACGAAGCCGGGGCTGAAGGCGATGAACAGGATCACCGCCACCATGGTGATCTCCAGCAGCGTCGGCACGATGTTGAACAGCATGAACCGCAGGAGAAAGCTCATGCCATTGGTGCCGCGTTCGATGTCCCGTGCCAGAGCGCCGGTCTGGCGCGACAGGTGGAACGAGAGCTGGAGCTTGTGCAGGTGGCGAAACACTTCCAGCGAGGCCCGCCGCATGGCGCGCTCTGCAACGCGGGCGAAGACGGCGTCACGCAGCTCGCCGAAGAACGTGGCGCAGAACCGCAGCAGGCCGTACCCCACTACCAGGGCGATCGGCACCACCAGCAGCATGTCCTGGCCGCCCTCCTCGAGCGTATCCACCAGATACTTCAGGGCCACGGGCACCAGTACATTGGCCACCTTGGCCAGCACCAGGCAGATCACGGCGATGATCACTCGCCCGCGAAACTCGAACAGATACGGCAGCAGACTGCGGATGATGCGCCAGTTCGGGCGCCTGCCGGCGTCGGCTTCGGTTGTTCGTGAGGAGCGCATGCGTGTTTCCCGTTGCGGGTACGTCAGGAGGTGACGCGACTGCGGCGGGGCCCGGCACGACTCAGCACAAGGCGGGTCAGCAAGTGGCCGGGCCAGAACAGCAGCACAGGATAGAGAATCATCATCACAACCACAAAGGCGGGCTGGGACAGCCACACCTGCTCGAGCCCGAGCGGCTCCTGCAGCCAGTTCACGTTGCGCTCGGGATCCGTCAGCAGCCAGGTCGCCAGCAGAACGGCGACGGTGAGCGCCGACTGCAGCCAGAGGCCCCGCCCGTCATAGCCCACACGGTACACGAGCCAAAGCGCCAGCACCGGAATACCGATATGGAACAGGGACGTCGCCCGCGCCAGCAAAGGGAGCTCCGGGTTGAACATGTACTCGGTGAAGTTCGCTAGATCCCCGCCGGTGAACAGACCAAGCAGGAAGTCCGGCGTCCAGAACACCCCGACCAGGACTACCGTCCCCACCTGGCTCGACAGCAGCAACCGGTTGTTGGTCCACAGCGCCAGCAGGATGAGGAACTGCGCCAGATTGCAGGTCCAGAGGAAATTCCCCGGCCCGTAGCTCCAGAGGATGACCGGCACCCAGAAAAGCATCCAGACCGTAAACCACAGGCGGGCCCGCCGAACGGCGGTGTCCGACCATGGGGATTGTTCATGCCGGGGCGCACGCACCATGCCGTCCCACCCGCTCCGGTTACCGTGATCCTGATGCGCTCAGGATACTAACCTTTCAACAAGCAAAGCCATGTCTCAGTGACTTTCTGCGCCCTCAGCTCACGCTCTTCTCCTCCCAGACCCAGGGAATGGCCGCGCCTTCCGCGACCATGGCTTCCAGCACATCCGCTGGTACCGGAGGGCGCATCAGGAAACCCTGCACCTCGTTGCAGCCCAGATCACAGAGCACCTGGGCCTGTTCCTGCGTCTCGACACCCTCGGCCACCACGGTCATGCCGAGCGCCTGACCGACGTTGATGATGGCGCGCACCACTTCCCGGCCCACCCCGGCCCCGCCGAGATCCTCCATGAACGTGCGGTCGATCTTGAGCTTGCCCAGCGGGAGCTGGCGCAGGTAGTTGAGCGACGAATAACCGCTGCCGAAATCATCCACGGCGAACTGAATCCCCATGGCCCCGAGGCGATTCATGGCCTGTACGGCGGCTGCGACGTCCTGAATCATGCTCTGCTCTGTGAGCTCGATCAACAGGGCGGCCGGGTCCAGGGCGTGCTTGCGGAGCAGCCCTTCCACCAGCCCCGGGAACTCGGGCCGGTGCAGTTCGTTGCCGGATACATTGACGCTGATCCAGAAGGGAACGGCGAGGCGCTGCCGCCACTCGCTGGCCTGACGACAGGCGGTGTCGAGCACCCAGGCGGTGAGCTCCTGGGACAGTGCCGGATCCTGTTCCACGACGGGGATGAACTCGCCGGGGCTAACCCACCCGAGCTGCGGGCAATACCAGCGCGCCAACGCTTCACATCCGGCCACCTTGCCAGTATCCATTGACAACACTGGCTGATAATAGAGTTCCAGTTGCTGCTGTTCGAGAGCACGCACCAGGCGTCTTGCGATGCGGTCTCGCCGCGAGACCTGCTCGTTCATGCTGCCGCTATAGAAGACAGGCCACTGGTGCCCGCTGTTCTCCGCCTGCCGCGCGGCCAGGCGCGCCTTGTCGGCAAGGGCTTCGGAGTCCGCGCCATCGTCGGGAGACAGACTGACCCCGAACGCGACAACCACTTCCCGCTGCCCGCCGCCAATCTGATAGGGCGCTCTGAGTGCCTCGCAGATCGCGGTGACCCGGTCCACGGCAACCTGCTGCTGCTCGAGCCCCGTCAGGACGACCATCAGCGTGCCGTCATCCACACGGCCGATATAGTCCCGGGAGTGCAGCCGGGTCCGCACGCGCTCGGTCAGTAGCTGCGCCGTGTAATCCAGGCGATCCCGGCCGTAGACGCTGAACACCTCCTCGAAGCGCGGGAAATGGATATGCGCCACCGCCAGTGCGGTTTCGCCCGCATGAGCGAGGGCCCGGCCCAGCAGTTCCATCATGACGGAGCGGCGCGGGAGACCGGTGACCGGGTCTCGCAGCGCCCGTTGCTCGATCTCTTCGCGCGCCTCGGACAAGCGGGCGTTGAATGCCAGCTCCTGCTCGACCATACGCGCAAAGGCCTGCAGGCGCCGCTTGCCCGTGCGCCCGAGCTTCCGTGGTTTGGCATCCAGAATGCAGACAGTGCCCACCGGCTCGCCCGTTGGGCCATGGAGAACGGCTCCGGCATAGAAGCGGACTTTCGGCTCGCCGGTCACAAGGGGATTGTCGTGGAAGCGGTCATCCTCGGCCGCGTCCGGCACCTCCAGGAACTGCTGTTCGAGGGCATAACGGCAGAAAGCGATGCGTCGCGGGGTCTGTTCCGTCGTCAGGCCGTAGCGGGACTTGAACCACTGCCGTTCGTCGTCCATCAGCGAGATCAGCGCGATGGGCACGTTCAGGACGTCGGCGATGAGACGGGTGTACTGGTCGAACCGCTCCTCCGGCTGCGTGTCCAGCAGCTCCAGCGACAGCACCTCCTGCAAGCGTTTCGCTTCGGGCTCGCTGCTGCGCATACCCGTCGGTCCATCCGGAGCCATCACCTTCCCCTTCCGCCGTGCGGCGTCACCACCGGCGCCTTCATTCTATTCTTCGTTCTTCGTCTTTCGATCGCCCGCGCACCGGACAACCGGTCAGACAGAGTAACCAAACCCGGCCCCGCCAATCCGTGTGGTTCGTCGCAACATATCCCCACGGCCGCCCGACTGCGTCTGCGGTACACTGCGCCCATGTGCGAAACGAGCCATGATCCACTCACGGTCCTCTACCGTGATGACCACTTCATTGCCATCGACAAGCCCGCGGGCACACTGGTGCACCGCACCCGGCTGTCGGACGCCTCACACGCGGTGTTGCAGCAGCTTCGGGACCAGATCGGGCAACGGATCAACCCCGTCCACCGGCTGGATCGCCCCACATCCGGCGTACTCTTGTTCGCGTTTACAGGAGAGATGACTCGGGCGTTGCAGGAGGCCTTCGACAGCGGCCTCGTGGAAAAGGCGTATCTGGCGCTGGTCCGGGGCTATACCGACGAGGGCGGCGAGATCGATCGGCCACTCCGCCAGGCACCGCACAAGCCCGAGCGCCCCGCAAGGACCCGCTATTGCCGGCTGCGCACGGTCGAGGCGCCGTTCCCTGCCGGGCGCTACCCGACCACCCGCTACTCACTGGTGCGGGCGGAGCCGTTGACCGGGCGCCTGCATCAGATCCGCCGCCACTTCGCACACTTGCGCCATCCGATCATCGGCGATACGACGCATGGCGACGGTAAACAGAACAAGGCGTTCCGCGCGCGCTTCAACGAGCACCGGCTGATGCTCATGGCGCGCTCGATCCGTCTGCCCCACCCCGTGACCGGGAAGGAGGTGCACATTGAGGCGCCACTACCGGTGGCCTTTACACAGGTCTTCACGCAACTGGGCTGGCCCGCCGCCGCAGACCAGCCCGATCCGGGCTGAACCGGGGCTGCTCAGCCCTGCTTGCGTTTCATGAACGCTTCCATGCCGGCCTTCTGATCCGCCATGACAGTCTTCACGGAGTCACGCTCACGCATCCGGGCCAGGTAATCCTTGACGCCCGGCAGTGTCTCGTAGACGTCGACGTCCAGGAGCTTCCGGCCGGCATCCCGCAGCAGGGGTAGGTGCATGACGGCGGTGGCATCTGCCTGTCCGAAGCGGTCGCCGCTGAGGTAGCCGTCGAACCCGGTCAGGGCGGCCAGGGCAGCAGTCCCCTTGCGCAGGGTGGCACGCGCCTCGTCACACGTCTCCGTGCTCACCTGACCGCCGAAAAAGGCCGCCGGATAGACCCGCCGCGCCGGCAGTTCCATGTAGAGCTCGATCACCCGGCTGATCTCCCGCACCTTGGCGCGCTGGAACGGGTCGGCAGGTAGCAGCGCAGGCTCCGGCTGCAGCTCTTCCAGGTAATCCAGAATCACCTGCGCCTCGGTAAACACACCCTGGTCCGTCTCCAGGAACGGCACCTTGCCCATGGGGCTCTTCTCCAGGAGAGCATCGTCCAGGGGGGTCCACGCGGTCACCTCTTCGAAGGCAAGGCCTTTCTCCAGCAACGCCGCCTTTGCCACGTTGTAGTAATTGCTGATGGAGAACCCGTAAAGCTTGAGCATGAATCAGCTCCTCTGTTCTTGCGTGATATCGGAAACGGAAGAGACCGGGTCGCGCCCGGTCATCGGGCAATGATCCGGTAGAGTGGCCTGAGGCCGTCGATCTGGCGTAGCAGCACCATGACGACCGTCATCAGGGGCACCGCGAGCAGCACGCCTATGGCCCCCCACAGCCAGCCCCAGAAGAAGATGCCGAGAAAGATGATGATCGGGTTGATGTCCATGCGGTAACCATGGATGTAGGGCTCCAGCACGAAACCGACCAGACTGCTCAGCAACAGGTAACCGACGGGCGCCGCCATCATCATCAGCGGGTCGTCCATGCTGATGGCGGAGATGATCGCGAGCGCCACGGTGGTCACCAGCACACCGAGATAGGGCACGAAACGCAGCAGCGTCGCGATGACGCCCCAGACCACCGGTGACGGCAGCCCCAGCCCCCAGAGCATCAGCGCGGTCAAGACCCCGACGGCGCTGTTGCTCATGGTGATCACCGCCAGGTAGCGGGCAATCTCCCGCTGGGAGTCACGGATGACGCGCAGTACCGTGCGCCGCCGCTCTCGGGTTGCAAGCTGGGAGACGAGGTTACGGACCAGCGACTCGCCACTGACGAGCAGGAAATAGCTCAGCGTCAGGGCCAGCGCGATGGCCACCGCGTTGTTTCTGGCTCCGACCATCAATTGCCCCCGCCACGACTCGGACTCGAGCACGACGGTGGTGCGCTCGACGGCATCCTCGTCGGCGAACTCCTCGACCGCCTCTTCCACCTGTCTCGCGGAGTCGGTCATGCGCTGGTAGGCATCGTGCAGACCGTGGTCGGAAAACAGCAGGTTGCCGATTCCCTCCGGCGCCTCTTCCATCCAGTCCATGATGGGGCCGGCGACGTAGGCGCCAACACCCCCGACCACGCCGACCAGCAGGGTCAGCATGACCATCGCGCCGATGACTTTCGGAATACCCCGTCGCGCCAGGGCCGCGACCGGGGGCGCCAGAAGAAGGCTCGCCAGCACGGCCAGGGTGATGGGCAGGAAAACCTGGTGGGCGAGATACATGGTGTAGAGCACACCAAGGACGAACAGCCCGTAAACCGGAACACGGAACCCCTCCGGGACAGTGTGACGGCCGTGCTGCTCGTGATCTGTCATCGTGCGTTTCCCCGGCTCACATCAAGCGTGCCGCGAGCGGCAGCGGCAGGTTCCGCAACAGCCACCCGATCGGTACCCAGGGCCACGCCGGTACGCTGGCCGTCTCCTTCTCCTGATCGATGGCCCGCACCAGCAGGCGGCACCCGGTATCCGTGTCGATCATGAACGGCGTCTTCTCCGCCTTCTCATTGATTTCCGAGCGGATGAACCCCGGGAACACCGTCGTCACCCGGATCGGCGTGTGCCGCAACTCCACGCGCACCCCTTCCGCAAGGGCGGCGAGGCCCGCCTTGGCTGCCGCGTATGTGGTGAGATTGCGCGGCATGCCGCGCATGGCACTGATGGATGACACCGCCACGAGATGTCCGTGATTCTGCTCCCGGAAGATCTCCAGGGCGGCCTCGAACTGGGCCAGGGCGGCGACGAAGTTGGTCTCGGCGGTCTGGCGATTGGCGTGGAAATAGCCCGTGCCAAGAGGTTGCCCCTTGCCCATGCCGGCATTGACGATGACACGGTCGATGCCGCCCAGCTGCTCGCGGAAGGTGCGAAAGACGTCGAAGACGGCGTCGTGGTCACAGACATCCAGTGGGTGAATGGCCACCTGGACTTCCGGGTTCTCGACTTCCAGTTCCTGCCTGAGCGCATCCAGACGGTCGCTGCGTCTGGCGCACAGCGCCAGGTCGTGCCCCCGCGCCGCGAACTCCCGTGCCATGCCCCAGCCAAGCCCGGAACTGGCTCCGGTGATCAGGATTCTTTGTCGCATATCCG
Source organism: Aquisalimonas sp. (assembly GCA_007126095.1). Taxonomy (GTDB): domain Bacteria; phylum Pseudomonadota; class Gammaproteobacteria; order Nitrococcales; family Aquisalimonadaceae; genus Aquisalimonas. Next base: position 2,965 of record SLBZ01000088.1, on the reverse strand, counting down.
CCAGATGGTCCTCATGCAGAAAGCGACAGCATACAGTTGTGTATGTCCCGCATTAAAGCCCCTGCCCTTCCAGCCGGGCGGCAAGGGCATCCAGACTCTCCAGCCCCTGGATGTCTTCGGCGAACATTGGAATCCGCACCGTATCCAGGCCGGCGAGCGCGGTGTCGATCTCTTTGAGGTAGCGCTGCTCGCGCTCGCGGCGCCGCGCCAGGAAGCTGCCGTCGGCGTCGTCCGGAATGACCCGGTTCACGATCGCGCCGCGAACGGGGATCGAGAACTCGCGCAACGTGCGCACCGCCCGCTCCGTCTCCAGAATGGGCAGGCGCTCCGGCGTGAGAACAAAGACGAACGACGTGACCTCGGCATCGGTAATGATGCGCCGGGCACGGTGGAACAGCCGGCGCCGCTCCAGCAGTGTCTCCGCCACCCTCCGCGTCCGCCGATCCATGCCCTCGAACGGGTCCTCCTGGGGATCATCGAACGGCGTTGGCACATCGGCGCGACTTTGCCCCGGCGTGAGGTGCTTCAACACCTTGCCCAGCTCCTCGGAGCGCTTGTTGTGCGCCAGCAGCCCCTCCGTCCACGCCGCCATGGCCTCGGGCAGGCTGAGCAGCCGCAGGGTATGGCCCGTGGGCGCGGTGTCGAAGATCAGCAGATCGTACTCATCTTCTGCGCTGAGAATGATGCCGGCGATCCGCTCGAGCAGCGCCGCTTCGGCCGCGCCGGGAGAGTGCCGCGCCATGTGCATCTGCCGCTCGAGCTCCTTGTGCATTTCGGGAGCGGCGAGCTGCTTCATGTGCTCGGTCACGGCGTCCACATGCCTGCGGGCCTGGGCGTCCGGGTCGATCTCCAGCCCCCACAGCCCGGCCGCGAGCCCCGTGACCCGGTCACCGATCTCCTTGTCGAACAGGTCGCCAAGCGAGTGGGCCGGGTCGGTGGAAACCACCAGGCACCGCTTGCCCCGGTTGGCGGCCAGCACCCCCAGCGCACCGGCCGTACTGGTCTTGCCGACGCCGCCCTTGCCGCCGACGAAGACCACACGGCTGTCACGCAGTGCCGAGAGCGCACCCATCAGCAACACCGGAAGTGGTCGAGGGGGGAGCGCTCCATGCCCATGCGCTTGTGCCAGTCGTGGAATCGCTCCAGCAACAGCGGCTGGAGTTCCATGGTGTAGTAACTGGCGGGGTTGGGCACGCCCATCATTTCCGAGAAGACCAGCAGCATGAAGAGGTCCTCCTCGTCACGCCGCGCCCGGGCGATGGTGGCACGGTAGCGCGCCGAGTAGTACTCCTCCGCATAGTAGGTCGCCGTGCGCAACCACTCGCGAAGACTCTTGTGTCCTGAACCGCCCCGCGGCCGTTGGCCGCGGGGCGGGGTCTGCTCCTCATCAGTCATGATGAGTCCGTCTCCACATCAAGTAGCGGCCCTCTCGCGGAAGTGCTTCCGCAGTGTGCCAACGCACTCGAGCAGCACCATGACCGCAGCTACCAGGATGACAACATCCAGGAACAGCAGGAACCAGTTGCCCTGCTGGTAGAAGTCGACCAACTGGACGAGCAGCGCGAACAGCGTCATGACCAGCAGGAACGACAGCGGCAGCAGCGTGAACCACATTGGCCGTGCCAGGCGCACCACGATAACCGTGATCACCAGCAGCGTCAGCCCCGCCAGCAGCTGGTTCGTGGTACCGAACAGCGGCCAGATCAGCATGCCGCCGGTCCCGTCCGCGCCGCCGGCGCCAAACGCCAGCGCCACACAGGCACCCACGGCAACCACGGTCGCGACCGGGACGCTCTTCAGGGCCGGAATATTATAGATGCTGCCCCACTCCTGCATGATATAGCGCTGCAGGCGGATACCGGTATCCATGGTGGTGCCCGCGAACAACACCGCCATGACAGTGAGCAGTGTGATCGCGATGGCCTCGGACAGCCCGGTGCCGGCCGCAACGATTGAAGCGCCACCCTCCACGAACGCGTCCACGCCTCCCTGGCCGAAGGCCGAGTACAACTCGCGCCATTCACCCAGGGTGGCGAACCCGGCCGTGGTCGCCAGGATGGCCGCCAGCGCCAGTGAACCCTCACCGATCGCGCCGAAGTAGCCAACGAACCGGACGTCGGTTTCCTTGTTGATCTGCTTCGAGGTTGTCCCGGACGACACGAGCCCGTGGAACCCGGATATGGCGCCGCAGGCGATGGTCACGAACAGCAGTGGCAGGAGCGACGGCGTCCCTTCCGGTACGGCGGTATTGAACGCCGGCGCGACGATGGTCGGGTTGGAGAACAGGATCGCTGCATAGACCAGCCCCAGTCCGATGAACAGCTGCAGGCCATTAATGTAGTCACGGGGCTGGAGCAGCACCCAGACCGGCAGCAGCGAGGCAATGGCGGCGTAGAGGAACAGGATCACGATCCACTGACTGTTCTGGGGCAGCCCCGCCACGGTCTCCGGAAGCTCCACCGGCACGTTCGGGCCGATGCCGATCAGCGCATACAGCGCGACCACGCCGACGATGGAGACGGTGATCAGGTTCATCTTGCGCCGGTAGATCAGCTGACCAATGATGAGCGCCACGATGATCGCTCCCCACACCGGCACCACCGCAGACGGGTTGGCCACCAGCAGGTTGGAGATCACCACCGCGAACACGGCGTTCACCATCAGCAGCACCAGGAAGATGATGACCATGAACAGGTTGCGCGCCCGCTCGCCGATCACCTCGCCGGTCGCGGCGCCAATGGAACGGCCCTTGTTGCGGACACTGGCCCAGATGGCGCCGGCATCGTGCACGCCGGCAAAAAAGATGGTGCCGAAAATCACCCACGCGAACGCAGGGCCCCACCCCCAGATCACGGCCACGGCGGGCCCGACGATCGGGGCGGCACCTGCAACAGAGGTGAAGTGATGGCCCCAGAGAATGAACCTGTTGGTCGGAACGAAATCGACCCCGTCTTCCTGGGTGTGG
>SLBZ01000141.1 GCA_007126095.1 Aquisalimonas sp. | reverse complement strand
CGAGTCGTAATACTCGCGGGCGAATCGTGCTAGCCCGATCTCGTTAGTCCGGTCGTCGTCGTTCATACTGCCCAACTAGAAGTAGACCTCGATACACACGTGTTACATCGCGTCATTACTGACGTATAACCTGCGGCCACACAACCAGAGGCGCCGGAATGGCGGGCTCTGACGCGCATCAACACGTCACATCCGACGGGCGCCTGGCCGACACCAGGCGGGCATTTGAGCGGTTGGGTCTCTGGAACTCAGATACAGGGGTCAGGAATGGCAATACCGCGCCCCGTTTCACTCTCGTTGTTACTGTCCATGGCTGGGCCTATCCGGCGGCGCTTAACGGAGACGCTACCGGAAATCGTATCGGCTGCCAAACGGGTGTTCTGGAGCGAAGCGTCGGCCGGCCCGAGGCATTTAGCGTGCGGGCCGGCTTGGCTGGATTACGGGCGCATTGCAGAAAGCAGGCGTTCAGCCAGGTGCTGGTCGAACTCCCCACCAATCTTGATGCCGCCTTCTCGGTCCTTGTGCAGCATGAAGATGGAGCTGTACTTGCCGCTTTCACGGAGCAGGGCGTAGGCTTTTGATTGGCCGTTTCCGTAGACGCGCACGGTGGCGTTCTGGTCGACGTCCATCACCTCTCGGGCCAGGTCGTGCTTCTCGCCACCATTGCTCTGGCGGAGCAGCTCGAACGTTTCCGAGACGCTCTTCCCCAGGTGTTCATGCAGCCCCCCGGTCAGCATCTGGTCATCTAGTCGGGAGAAGGTGAGATCGGTGGTCTGCTCTCCGTCATGGAGCTGCATGGTCACCGTTGGGCTCGGGAGGTTGCTGTGTTCGAGTCGGCGGATATCTGACCGCTCAAAGCACATCTCAACTTCGGCGAACGCAAGCCAGTAGTCACCGTTACTGCATTTGGTCGACGGCCACGACTCGGCCGGTGGTGTAGCCTGTGCGAGGGGATGGATTGCCAGCGCGCAGAGTACAAGAAGCGTCCGGACTGTCCTTGTCACAGGATCCCCCTCCCTGCCATATCAAGCTTACGGTCCCACTTATAGATCACCGCCCTAGCACAGGTGAGGGATTGGCTAGCTCTCAGGCGATCTATCGTGCTCCTCGCGAAATTCCGAGCGATCCAGGAGATGGTGGCTCGTCCGCCAGTTGGCCGGGGGATCCAGGAAAAGGCGTCTGAACAGCCGCGTATTTCCTCGAGCATCTTGCCCAAAACCCGGGCAACCTGCTCATTGACCTCGCCGGAATACCTCTTGTGGATTCCTGCGCCTTTGTACAAAGCGTTGATGACATCAACGACGGCTTCTTTGCCCATTAGTCTCTCCTTCCATAGAGGGGGGATCATCCTTGGCGGGCCCTTCTGGCACCGCTCAATGCAGAAATTACCCAAAAGAGCGGTGGTTGCCAACAAGGCTTTTCGGAGCCAACCCCAAGCCTCGCTGGCTTCGTCTGTACTCGTAGGATGTTTCACCCAGTAATCAACGGCGCCGCATTCAGTGCCACCAGCGGCGGCCCGATCCACAGCAGTGGCCCCCAGCGAACGGGGCCGCCGCTGTGGCGGCCGGGCCAGTGGCCGATGCGCAGTGCCAGCGCCAGGAGGGCCGCGCCCAGGAGCAGGGCCGAACCGCCGGCCTGCAGGAGGGCGGCGGTGTCCGCTGCGGCGTCTGTGGTCTCGGCCGGGGCCACGTCCATGGACGCCGCCAGAAGAAACAGCCCGAACGTGGCGCCGTTGTGCAGCGCGTGGATGATCACGCCCGTCCATACACTGCCGGTGAGCCACACGGCCACGCCCAGGAGCACGCCGAAGGCGACATAGACGGGTACCAGTTGCGGCAGGCCGTGCAGCCATGCGAACACGGTGGCGGAGATGGCGATGGCGGCGGGCACGCCCCAGCGCCGGCCCACCTGGTATTGCAAGCGCCCGCGCACCAGCAGCTCTTCGATGAGCGGGGCGGCGAGGAGGAGCAGGATCAGCAGCATCCAGAGGCCGCCGGGCTCGCCCATGACCCCTTCCAGCACCGGCACCCACACCTGCTCCGGCTCCGCGAGGGCCGTGTACAGGGCGATGCTGCCATAGTTGAGCACGGGGATGGCGATCAGCAGCAGGATGAATCCGCCGGCGCTGGCGCGAGGTGGGCCGAGGCGGTAGATCGACCAGCGTTCGGCGAATCCCTTCTCCCACGGGCGCAGCAGCGCGGCGATGAACACCACCAGCGCCAGGGCCATGAGCGCGGGCCGCCCGGCTGCCGGCAGGCCGTCCAGGCGCAGCGGCCACTGGGTGAACAGCGAGCCCGCCACGGCCAGCAGGGCGCACCAGAGCGTCAGGGTCAGCGGCTCCACGTGCCGCCAGGGAATCGCCCGCATGGACTGGTCTCACCTCAGTGTCGTCGTTTCACCCGGACGCGGCCCACAAGCCGCTTCCACCCGATCACCGCGCCGGTCAGGCTGAACGCCAGCCCTGCCAGGGACAGGCCCAGCACCACCACGTCCCACAGCGGCCGGCGCTCCCACAGCACCGGGAAGTCCAGGCTGTGGAGGCCATTGTACAGCCAGCGCCGCCAGCGTCCGCTGTGGTCGATGCGCGACTCTATAGTGGCTGTCTCCGGGTTGATGTAGAGGGTGGTGCCGGCGGCGTCGTCGTAGCGCAGGCGAAGCACGGGCAGCGGCCGGTCGTTGCGGCGGGCATAGTAGTAGTGGTCGTAGTCCGTGAGCCGGGTGGCCTCGGTGATACTGCCCTCGTTGACCAGCTCTTCGGCGCGGGCGATCAGGGTGTCGGCGTCCGGCTCGAAGGGGCTGCCGTCCGCCTGGCGCACGTGGCTGGTATCGGCGCCGTGGAGGTGGACGAGCGCGGCACCGGCCTGGCGATCCCATTCCAGCTCACGCACGCCATAGGGCGCTGCCGCGAGCAGCGCGGCCGGTGAGACGGCAGCCTCGGTGATCAGGGGGCCGTCCGCCCATGCGTCGGTCTGTCCTGCATCCGGGGCCGGTGGGGTGAACACGCGCCCCGGGTTCATGGAGAGCAGGCCGCTCAACATGAAGGTGAACACGAACACCACGCAGGCGATGCCGAGAATGTGGTGCCAGCGGTGCCATCCCTGGTAGGGCGTCATGCGGCCGCCCTTGTAGCGCCGCCGGACCCGCAGCCGCCAAAAGCCCACCACGGTGCCGGAGAGGATCAGGGCGATGGCGGGCACGGACAGCCAGATCACCACCTGCCGCCACAGCTCGGGGTGCTGGCGGAGCTGCCACGGGTAGATCCAGTGCACCACGGCACCCACCCAGTTCCAGCCCCGCTCGAAGCGCGTGGTGGCCTGTACCACCTCGCCAGTGCTCGACGACAGGTAAAGCCAGGAGCCGGCATCGTCCTCCATGCGGGCTCGCACCAGGGGCCGATGGGCGTTGAAGCGGCCGGAGACCGTCCACTGATCCACTTCCACCGGCTCCAGGGCCACCGCCTCGGCGCCCGCATGGCGGCGGGCAGCGCCGGCGAGCTCCATGGCATCCAGGGTCAGGGGCTCGCCGGTGGCGGCATCGACGCTTTGCCATTCACCGCCCTGTCGGAAGTGATACGCCGGCCGGCCGGGCGCGGCGTTGAGGCGCAGGGCGTCCACGTCGCCGTAGCGTTCCATCACGGCTGCGGGCGGAGCCAGCCCGGCGTCGGCCTCCAGGGTGGGCAACCCGGCCAGGCGGGCCTCGTCGTCCAGCGACGGGTAGCCCACGTACATGAGCACGATGCCGGAGGCGAACCACATGGCGATGAGCAGGCACAGGGCGATGCCCAGATACCGGTGCCAGAGGTAGATCTGCCGCTTGAACGCCATCAGAAGTGCGTGCTCAGGGTGAGATCGACACTGCGGGACTCACCCAGCAGCCACTGGCTGCCATTGAACGAACTCCAGGTGACGTGCTGCTCGTCGGTGAGGTTGCGGCCGCGCAGGGTCACCTCAGCGGAGCGGAACTGCCACGTGGCGGCGGCGCCCAACAGCGTGTACGACGGCACGTCCACCGTGTTGGCGTCATCCCCCTGGCGCGGGCCGACGTAGCGCAGATCGGTCTGCAGGGTGAGACGGTCGGTGGCGTACCAGTGGGCGCGCAGGTTGGCCAGCCGCTCGGGCACGTTCGGGGGCGTGTTGCCGTCGAAACGCTCGTCCCCACTCTGATAGTCCGCGTACTCGGCGTTCAGCACGGTGCCGTCGGCCTCGAACTTCCAGCGATCCCAGGGGCGCACGGCCATGGTCAGCTCCAGCCCCTGGGACTCCTGACGGCCGATCTGGCGGTTCTCGTCGGGGTTCTCCGGATCCTGAACACTGAGGTTGCGCTTGGCAATGTCGTAGGCAGTCAGGGTCCACTCCAGGCGGTCGTTCCAGGCGCGGTGCCGCAACCCCACCTCGGCGGCCCGGGAGCGCTCGAGCCGCTGGCTCTCCCGTGCCGGGGAGTGGGTGACCGGGGTGCTGACCGGTTTGGCGCCGGTGGCGTACTGGGCGTAGGCGGTCCAGCCGGCCGGTAGCTCCCAGACTGCCCCCAGTCGCCCCGTGGTAGGGGTATAGCGCTCGCGGTCACTGGTGCCTTCCCGGAGATCGCGGCCGTGCAGGCGGATCTGTTCGGTGCGCAGGCCGCCGATGAGATGCAGCCCGCCGCCAACGCTCAGGCGGTTTTCGCCGAACAGGGCAATGCGGTCGTTGTCGGTGCGGACGCTTGGCTGCATCGGTGTGTCGGAAAAGGAGGAATAGAGGCCCGGGTCGGGATTGTCGACGTCGACGGTGTCGTCGCCCACGTAGGGCGAGTCGTTCACATGGCGGAACTGGGTGCGGCTGATGTCGGTGCCGACGGTCACCCGATGCGGCAACCCGAAGAGTGTGTGATCGTGAACGGCCTCCAGGCGGTTACCGATCAGGTCCTGCTCGTGGACGATCCCGATCGGCACGCTGCGCTCGATCACGTCCTCCTCGGGGTCGTAGCTGTAGCTCTCCACGTTTTTCCAGGTGCGCTCGCCGGTGTGGCCGTAGGTGCGGTTGCGCAAGCGCAGGCGCTCTGTGGCCGCGAACTCGGTATCGAACCGCAGCCAGTAGCCCTCCATGGTCATCTCCGCGTCGGCGACATTGTAGTTGTTGCCCACGGTGCGGTCGTCGATGCCGCCATCGATCACGGGGGTGCCGAAATAGGGCTCGGTGTCGTCCCATTCCGCCTGGGCCGATACGGTAAAGCGCAAGCGGTCGCTGGCGTCATAGCGCAGACTGCCGGCAAGGCTGTCGTGGCGGGTGCCGGAGCGGTCGATGTCGCCATCGGACGTGAGGCGGCTGGCGTCCACCCGGTAGGAGAGCCCGTCCAGATCAGTAGGCCCACCGGCGCCGGCGGCAACCCAGGTGCGCCCGAACGAGCCGGCGGAGAGCAGCAGATCACCCTCGTGCTGCTCCGGGTTCGGCTGGCGCGGCACGTAGTTGATCGCACCGGCGATGGCGCCCTCCCCGTGGAGCACGGAAGCAGGGCCGCGCAGGACCTCGACGCGGTCGTAGAGCCAGACGTTGTCGGTGCTGGCGGACATGCCGGGTTCGCGGATGCCGTCGTGGAGCACGACGATGTCGCCACCCGTGAAACCGCGGCTTGAGAACGACCCCGGCGAGCCGGGTGGTTCACCGGCGGTAAACCCCGGAGCCGCTTCCACCGCCTCGCGGCTGGTGCGCACGCCGCGCTGCCGTTGGGTGTCGCTGTCGATGACCGTGGCGCTGGCGGGGAGCTCTTCCAGGGTGAGCCCGAGGCGGCTGCCCGTGCTCGTGGGCTGGTCCAGGGCCAGCGGGCCTGACGGCGCGGTAGTCTCCGGCGTCACTGTGAGCGGTGCCAGCGACTGGTGGCCGCCGGCGTGGGCCAGAGGGGTGGCCGTGAGCAGCGCGGCTGCCACCAACCCGTGACGCATCCGTACGCCGGATGCACGTTGCTGCGTATCAAGAGGGGATACCCTATCCATCTGCTCTCTCCTTGGCTGCAGGGAATCCCGGTGTTTTCAGGGAGGACAGCAAGGCATGCGCCGACCACGTCCCGTGTGACGGGCTGGCAGCCTTCTCGGACGACCAGTTGCGGTTCAGGACATACTTCGCCGGAGGCACCCCACGTACCACCAGGACAAGGCCCGGCGATCACAGGGAACGCCGGGGCTGACTCTCGGGCCGGTCTCCGGACTCGCGTGTGGATGCCGCAGCATCCGAGCGGACCGCCTTCCCGTGGCTTCAGCCACAGTGGCGGGGATGGTCCGCTGCAACACGCTCACCGTTGCGGGGGCAGTCCCGGACTTGGCACGGGGCGCGTTGCCCATGCCTCACCGGGTTCCCGTTTCACCTTCCCGGCCGGAACGGCCTGAAGGCACCCGAGAGCGAAACGGCAAAGCTACTGCCCCGTACTGACAGGGTCAACCGGTCCAGAAACCGTATAAGCAATGTTATAACATTGCTGTCAATGCTCCATCCCATCCAGCCCCGGTTGTGTGCGATGATCCCCGCACACAACCGCACGTACACCAGCCAACGGGAGCGTCAGCCATGGCCAGCCTGCAGTACCGGGATCTGCGCGATTTCATGGACCGCCTGGAGCGCGACGGGGAGCTCAAGCGCATCTCCGCGCCGGTGGACCCGAATCTGGAGATGACCGAGATCTGCGACCGCACCCTGCGCAAGGGCGGGCCGGCGCTGTTGTTCGAGAACCCCGTGGGGTCGGACATCCCCGTGCTGGGCAACCTGTTCGGCACGCCATATCGCGTGGCGCTGGGCATGGGCGCGGACGGCACCGAAGCCCTGCGCGAAATCGGCAAGCTGCTGGCCTTTCTCAAGGAGCCCGACCCGCCCAAGGGCATGAAGGACGCCTGGAAGCAGCTCCCCATCTTCAAGCAGGTGCTGAACATGGGGCCGAAGACGGTGCGGCGGCCGGAGTGCCAGGAGCACGTGATCGAGGGCGACGATGTCGACCTCTCCCGCCTGCCCATCTGGACCTGCTGGCCCGGCGACGCCGGCCCGCTGATCACCTGGGCGCTGGTGGTCACCCGTGGCCCGCACAAGGAGCGGCAGAACCTGGGCATCTACCGCCAGCAGGTGATCGGCCGCAACCGGGTGATCATGCGCTGGCTCGGCCACCGGGGCGGCGCGCTGGATTTCCAGGAATGGCAGCAGGAACACCCCGGCGAGCCGTTCCCCATTGCCGTGGCCCTGGGCGCGGACCCGGCGACGATCCTGGGCGCCGTCACCCCCGTGCCGGACACCCTCTCCGAATACGCCTTCGCGGGGCTGCTCCGCGGCAGCAAGACCGAGCTGGGCAAGTGCATCGGCTCCGACCTGCAGGTGCCCGCTTCGGCGGAGATCGTGCTTGAAGGCCACATTTACCCGGACGATTGGGCGGATGAAGGCCCGTTCGGCGATCACACCGGCTACTACAACGAGGTGGACCGCTTCCCGGTATTCACCATCGAGCGCATCACCCACCGCAGCAACCCGGTCTATCACAGCACCTACACGGGCCGGCCGCCGGATGAGCCGGCGGTGCTCGGGGTGGCACTGAACGAGGTGTTCGTGCCGATCCTGCAGAAACAGTTCCCGGAGATCGTGGATTTCTACCTGCCGCCGGAAGGCTGCTCCTATCGCATGGCGGTGGTGACCATGAAGAAGCAGTACCCGGGCCACGCCAAGCGCGTGATGCTGGGGGTGTGGTCGTTCCTGCGGCAGTTCATGTACACCAAGTTCGTCATTGTCACGGATGACGACGTCAACGCCCGGGACTGGAACGACGTGATCTGGGCCATGACCACGCGCATGGACCCGCAGCGCGACAGCACCTTCATCGACAACTCGCCCATCGACTACCTGGACTTCGCCTCGCCGGTCTCCGGGCTCGGCTCGAAGATCGGCTTCGACGCCACCAACAAGTGGAAGGGCGAGACCGACCGGGAATGGGGCCGGCCCATCACCATGGACCCGGAGATCAAGCGCCGGGTGGACGAGCGCTGGGACGAGCTGGGTATCGACTGACGGCAAGCCTATACTTGCCGCAGGCTCGTGCCTGCTCTGCTAGGCCGGGCACGCGGCAGGGAACTCACGGGGTGTTACAGGCGTCGGAATATTAGCCGGCACCGGGTGCCTGGTGCCGGCTGACCGTTTGCGCTCATGCCGCATTGCGTCACAATGATGGGGCGAGGCAGGGAAATGACATGAGTTACACCGTCACCATCGAACCCAGTGGCCACACCTTCACCGTGGAGCCGGAACAGTCCGTTCTCGACGCGGCGCTACGGCACGGGCTGGTCATACCTTACAGCTGCCGCAGCGGCACCTGCTGTACCTGCATGGGCAAGGTTGTCGAGGGTGCCGTCACCTACCCGGGAGGCGAGCCGCCGGAGAGCCTGGACGAGAAGGAGCTGGCCGTTGGTCAGGCGCTGTTCTGCATGGCCCGGCCCACCAGCGATCTGGTGATCGAGGTCCGCGAAGTCCGGGAGGCGGCCGACATCCCGCCGCGCAAGATGCGCTGCCGGGTCGCGCACATGGAACGCCTGGCGCCGGACGTCATGGGCCTGCACCTGAAGCTGCCGGACAGCGAACGCCTCGCCTTTCTGCCGGGCCAGTACGTGGACATCCTCCTCCGCGACGGGCGACGGCGCAGTTACTCCCTGGCGAACGCCCCCCACGACGACGATCTGCTCGCGCTGCAGGTCCGCCACATCGAGGGCGGCGAGTTCAGCGAGCAGGTGTTCCACGCCATGCAGGAGAAGGCACTGCTGCGCATCGAGGGGCCGTTCGGCACCTTTCACATCCGCGAGGAGGACCACCGGCCAATCCTCATGATTGCCGGCAGCACCGGCATCGCCCCTTTGATGAGTATGCTGGCGCACCTGATTCACACAGGTGACCAGCGTCCGGTCCACTTGTTCTGGGGCGTGCGTTCGCGGCAGGATCTGTATGCGGACGAACAGCTGCAGGCATGGGCACGGGACCACGAACCGCTTCAGTACACGCCGTGCCTGTCCGAGCCGCAGCCGGAGGACGACTGGGACGGCCGCATCGGGCTGGTCCACAACATGCTCCTTCAGGACTATCCTGACCTGAGCAGGTATGCCGTCTACATGAGCGGGCCACCCGCCATGATCGCGGCAGCGCAGAGGGACTTCGCCCGTCACGGGATCGACGAGCAGCACTTCTTCCGCGATGCTTTCGAGTTCGCGGCGGATTCGCGCCCCGACCTGACCGCCTCGGTGGCGGCCGACAACAACAGCTAGCAACAGGGAAGGGCCTGAGAGGGGCCCCTGTGATTCCATGGACAGGATCGAACCGGATCAGCGCGTGCACCACCCACACCAGGGGATGGCTCAGTCCGCTCCGGGGAGCCGGGAGCAATGAACGACCATCTCGGAACGCATCACGGCGCGCGGCCATCCCCAGGCGCCACGCAACGTCGGCGATGGCGCCCCGGACGCGCGTTCTGGGTGGGCGTCAGCGGCCTGTGCCTGACCATCGCCGCCACGGCGACACTGATCGCGCAGAATGCGCAGCACCGGGCGGAGATTTTCCGCGAGCACGCGGAGCAGACCCTGGACACCTTCGGTCAGACGATGGACAGGCACCTGGAGCGCGCGCACAACCTGGGCGCACTCATCGAGGCCGGAGCGGAGATCGACCCCGAGCGCTACGAGGAAACCCGACGACCCACCACCGACAACGGGCTCAAGTTTCTGGCGTGGATGGAGCCCGAGAATGACAGCGACGAACTGCGGATCATCCCGCTGCTCGCCAGCTCCGGCGGCGGTGTTGTCGCCCACCGTGTTCTGCGCGCCGAGCCTGCCGACAATCTCTCCCACCTACGCACCCTGGACACCGCGCTCGAGAACCGCACCATGACCGGCACGCAGGGCGTCGTGCTTTTCCACGTCAACGGCGAGCCAGTGCCCGGCTTCATTGCGTTCAACCCGGTTCGCCGGGAGGGAGAGGAGGCCGGCGTGGTCGCGCTGGCAATCCGGCTGGACCGCGCCGCTGCCAACGCTCGGCGCGACTACCCTGTCGCGCTACACGTGTTCGAACGCACCGGGGGCGGAGCACCACTGCAGCTGCATGGGCCGGGTAACGGTGACGGCGTGGCCGAGCACACCAGGCCCGAGCAGCTCGAGGATGGACGCCATGAGCGCAGAAGTCTCGAGGTAGCCGGGCGCCAGTGGACAATCTATGCCACGCCCGTGGGCGGTGGTGGCTGGATCCCGGCGCACGCGCTGATGCTGCTGTTCGCCGGAGTCGGCCTCAGCGGGCTCGCGGCGCGACTGGTGAGTCGGGAGAACCATCTGCGACAGTTGCTCTCCGGCCAGCTCATGGGCAGTGAGCAACGCTCCACCAGCCTGCAGCAGGAGCTGACGGCCGCACGGAACACCCTATCGCGCGAGGCCGCGACCCTGCAGGAGACCGAACGCTACAAGCGTTTCATGGCGGAGCGCGCATCGGAGCTGTTTGCGCGACTGGCGCCGGATGGCACCATTCTGGAGCTGTCGGCCTCCTGGGAGTCGCTGCTGGGCCACGCCCCCACCGCGATGATCGGGCGGCCGCTGGAGGAGTTCGTAATCGAAGAGCACCGGGAGGAGCTAACCCGGGCCATCGAGACACCCCGGCTCAACAGCGACCCGGTGTCGGCCACCTATCCGCTGCGCGATGCCGCCGGTGCCCTGCACTGGATGGAAGCGACCCACCTGCGGCTCGCCCCTGCCCGGCGCGACGCTGCCGGCAATCTGCTGCTGGCGGCGCGGCCCTCGGGCAAGGCGCCCCCGGCCCCCAGCCCCCAGGTCGGCCACGCGCTCCCCTACGAGGCGATCGTCCAGAAGGCGGCGGTGGGCATGGCCGTGTTCGACCCTCGCACCGGTGACTGCCTCTACGTCAACCAGGCCCTCTGTGATCTGCTTGGCTACGCGCAGAACGAGCTGCTGGAGATGGGCTACCGCGACCTCACCCATCCGGCCGACCAGCACGCCACCCGGGAACAGCTCGACCAGATCGGCGCGGCGTCCCAGGACACGTTCCAGGTGCAGAAGCGCTACCTGCACAAGACCGGACGCGTGATCTGGGTCCTGGTCACGGGCAGCCTGATCCGGGACGACCAGGGGCGGCTCACCTGCGTGGCCAGCCAGATCCGGGACATCAGTGAACAGAAGGCAGTGGAACACGCCCTGGAGCAGGTCAACCGCCGCCATGATCTCATCCTGAACGCCGCGGCCGAGGCAATATTCGGCCTGGACACCAACGGCCGGGTGGTCTTCGCCAACAAAGCCGGCTGCCTGCTGCTGAGCCGGGAGCCCGTCACCATCGAGGGCCAGGTTCTGTTCGATCTGCTCGACGCCGGCGTTCACGACGAACCCGAGGTGTGGCCGATTCACGCCTGCATGGAGGAACGCCAGGTCCGCCAGGACGAACACGCCCTGTTCCGGCGCGGAGACGGCTCCATCTTCGTTGCCGACTATACCGCCGCGCCCATCGTCGATAACGACCGGGTCACCGGCGCCGTGGTGGTGATGACCGATGCCTCGGAGCGCCAGGAGGGCGAGGCCCGCTTCCGCAGCGCCTTCGACGACGTGGCGGTCGGGATGGCGCTCATCCGCACCGATGGCAAGTTTCTGCGCGCCAACGAAGCGCTATGCCACCTGACCGGCTACGACCACGAGACGCTGCTGGCGATGCCCGCCAACGAACTCCTCCACCCCGACGACCGCGAGGCGAACTACCGCGCCAACAAGCTGATCCTCGACGGGCATCGGCCCCCGGCCCCTCTGGAACAGCGGCTGTGCCACCGGGATGGCGGCATCGCCTGGGCGCTGACCAGCACATCGGTGGTGCGCGACCCGGACGGGCAGCCCCGGTATCTGCTCAAGCAGGCGCAGGACATCACTCCGCGCAAGGTGGCCGAAGCCGCGCTGCGCGCCAGCGAGCGCCGGTTCCGCGCTGTGTTCGATGAGGCCGCCGTCGCCATGGCGCTGCTGTCCGGGCCCCAGGCACGAGTGCAGCGCACCAACGGGGCCCTGCGGACGCTGCTGGACTGCAGCGCCAACGCCCTGGACGACCAGCCGATCCTGGAGCTGATCCACCCCGATGATCAGGCCGAACTGGAGCCGCGCCTCGCCGGCGCACGCCAGGAGGACAGCTCGGCGTGCACGGTCCGGCTGACGGGATGCGCGGGCGAGCCGGTGCAGGTCCACATCCAGATCTCCATGATTGCGCAGAATGGCGGCAGCGATACCGACCCGCTGCAACTGGTGCAGATCCTGCGGCACGATGACCGCCACGACGCCGCCCGGCCCCTCGGCGACAATTGACTCAGCCGCTATACTGCCCGCTTGCGTTTGCGGGAGTGGTGCATGGCTGAAGTCACAAACGAGGGGGTTCGCCTCTACTACGAAATCCACGGCGAAGGGACGCCGGTGGTGCTGCTCATGGGGCTGGGCGGCAGCGGACGGGCCTGGGGCCTGCAGCTACCGGACTTCGCCCGTCGCCACCGGACGGTCCTCCCCGACAACCGCGGCGTCGGCCGGTCCGACATGCCAACCGGGCCCTACACCATGGCCGGGTTTGCCGCCGACCTCGACGCGGTGCTCAACGCGGCCGACATCGACAGCGCCCACCTGGTGGGCGTCTCCATGGGCGGCCTCATCGTCCAGGAGTACTACCACCTCCATCCGCAACGGGTGCGCAGCATGACCCTGGTGGCAACGGGCGTTGGCCCGGCCGACCCGGCCTATGTGCCGCCGGAGCGGCACATCTGGGAGGTCCTTGAACTGGACCGGGCCACCACGGACGAGCGCACGATTGTCGAGCGCATGAACGCGACCTTCTACCATCCCGATTACCTGCAGCGCATCCCCGACCTGGCCGACCGTATCCTCCAGTTCCAGGCGCGCGAGCCGCAGCCGCCGCACGCCTATCACGCCCAGCTGGACTCGGCCGGCACGCACACTCTGAACAGCCCGCGGCTGGATCAGGTCAAGGTGCCCTGCTTGGTGGTGCACGGCGAGGACGACCGCGTCTGGCCGCCGGATAATGCCCGCTATCTGGCCACGCACCTGCCCGATGCGGAACTGGAACTGATGCCGCGCACGGCGCACATGCTGCCACTGGAACAGCCGCGGGCGTTCAACGCCCGGGTGCTTCGGTTCCTCGCCGACGTGGATGCCGATCAGCAATGACGGCCGAGGAGCGGACCCGCGACGCGGCGTTCCAGGAGCGCATGCTGGACGGTGTGTCGCGGACGTTCGCCCTGACCATTCCGCAGCTTCCGGCGCCACTGCGGCCCGCCATCGGCAACGCGTACCTGCTCTGCCGCCTGGCCGACACCATCGAAGACGCCGCCAGCCTGGACCCGGACGCCAAGCGCGAGCACCTGCAGGAGCTGGTGGCGGCGCTGGAAACACCAGGCGCCGGCGATACGTTCGGGGCCCGTCTCGCCCCCGCCATCACCGATGCCTCGGACGCCGAGCGGGAGCTGGTGGCGGGGGCAGAGCGGGTATTCCGTGTGTTCCGGGAACTCCCTGGCGAGCAGCGCATGCCCGTGCAACGGTGCCTGGCCATCATGGCGGACGGCATGGCGCGGTTCGCATACCACAAGTCACCCGCTGGCCTGCAGGATCTGCCTGCCTTCCGCGAGTACTGCTACTGTGTGGCGGGCGTGGTCGGGGAGATGCTGACCGACCTCTTCGCCCTGCAGGTCCCGGCCATTGCCGACGACCAGGATGCGATGCGTCGGCGTGCCGTGGCGTTCGGCCTCGGGCTGCAGATGACCAACATCCTCAAGGATGTCTGGGATGACCGGCAGCGGGGCGTTTGCTGGCTGCCCCGGGACGTGTTCAACCGCCACGGCTGCGCGCTGGACCCCGACGCCGCCTGGCATGACTCCGAGGCCTTCCAGGCCGGCATGCGCGAGCTGACGGTCATGGCCCACGGCCACCTGCGCGAGGCGCTCCGGTACACCCGGGGCATCCCGCCACGGCACCGCGGAATAAGGCGATTCTGCGCCTGGGCGATCGGTATGGCACTCTATACACTCAAGGCGATCCACCGGCGGCCGGGTTTCACCAATGCGCAGCAGATCAAGCTCTCGCGCGCCCGCCTGCGCGGGGTGATCGTGGGCTGCAACCTGACGGTCATCGACGACCGCCTGCTCACGGCCGCATTCCGCTGGGCGGCCAACGGCCTCCCGGCACCGCCCCGCCACCGGTCCGACCCGATGGCGAGCGACGAGGACACACCATGGACACGAACACGGTGACCCGCTTCCGGCGGCTGGCACGCGCCATTGCACTGGCCCTGCTCACGCTGGCACTGGCGAGCGGCTGCGCCAGTTCCGAGCCACCGCCGCCGGAACCGGAGGCGTGGGATCCCATCGAGCCGACCAACCGCAAGATCTACGCCTTCAACGAGCAGCTCGACCGCTTTGTTGCCAAACCGCTGGCCGATGGTTACGTATTCATCACACCGCGGTTCGTGCGTACCGGCGTCACCAACTTCTTCAACAACATGGGCGAGCCGGGCAACGCGCTGAACAATGTACTGCAGGGCAAGCCGGGGGACGGCGCGCGGGACACCGGGCGCTTTCTGATCAACAGCACCATCGGCCTGGCGGGGCTGTTCGACGTGGCGACCGCCCTGGGCATGGAACAAAACAACGAGGACTTCGGGCAGACTCTGGCCGTCTGGGGCACGCCGGAGGGGGCCTATCTGGTGCTGCCGGCATACGGCCCCAACACCACCCGGGACGTCAACGATATCCCCGTCTCCCTGGCCACGAACCCGGTCACTTACGCGGGCTGGGTGATTACCCTGCCGCTGTATGCGCTGGACCTGGTGAACACCCGCGCCCGCCTGGATCAGGCGGCGCGGTTCCGCAGCGAAGCGGCGCTGGACGAGTACGACTTCACCCGCTCCGCCTACCGCCAGTACCGGGACAACCTCATCTGGGACGGGGAACCGCCGGAGGCGGATTTCTTCGACGATCTCGACGACGATTTCGACTGGTAGCCTGCACCTTGAATGGTGGACCTGAAGGTCCACCCTACGACATACGGCCTCGTTGCCTGCGTCCTGGAAGGTGGACCTGAAGGTTCACCCTACGACCATACGGCCGCGGTCGGCGCACTCACCGTAGGGTGGACCTTCAGGTCCACCTTCCCCGGCACGGAACCGGCGGAAGGCCCATCACACCTCTGCGAGCAGCCGACCGATCAGGTGTTCGGCCTGGCTGGCGTACATGCCCCCGAACAGGTTCAGGTGGTTGAGCACGTGGTAGAGCTGGTAGAGGTCGCGCCTGACCGGGTAGCCGGCGTCCACGGGCCACACGGCGTTGTAAGCGTCGTAGGCCACATCGGGCAGGCGCCCGAACAGCTCCGACATGGCCAGATCCGTCTCCCGGTCGCCGTAGTAGACCGCCGGGTCGTACAGCACCGGCTGACGGGCATCATCGAAGGCGATATTGCCGGACCACAGATCACCATGGAGCAGCGACGGCGGCGGCCTGTAATCGCTGAACAAGGCCCCCGCCCGCTCGCACAGCCGCTCCCCGTCCCGCTGCAGGGCGCCGCCGCGGCCGTTGTCCGCCGCCAGCTGTAACTGGAACCGGAGACGCCGCTGCGTGTAGAAGTGGACCCAGTCGCTGTCCGGGGTGTTGATCTGCTCGGTGGAGCCGATGGTGTTGTCCCGGTGCCAGCCGTGGCGCTCCGCGGTTGTCCGGTGCATGTGTGCCAGCGACTCGCCCAGAGCGGCGTTGTCGCCACGCCCGTGGAGCGTCAACCATTCCATCACCAGGTAGCTGCGGCCGCCGGCCTCGCCCCAGGTCAACGGGCGCGGCACACGGATCGCACCGGCGGCGGCCAGTTCCTGAAGCCCCTCGGCCTCGGCCTCGAACATCGCCAGCGCACCGGCGTGGTTGAGCTTCACGAACCAGGCGCCGCCGCCCCCTTCGAGACGGTAGGCCGCGTTGATGCTTCCACCCCCCACCGGCGCCCGGTGACGCGTGGCGTATGCAGTGCCGGTGGCGCCGGCGATGGCGTCGTCAATTGCCGACCAGGGCATGCGCTTCTCCGTTGTCGATGCGAAGTGCCGCACGCCGGCGCACGCGCTCGGGGAGCGGCAGGGCGGCCAGCGCCTCCGGGTCGGAGGCCGCCACCCGGATGGTGTCGTGAACCGGGTCCAGCGGCGCGTCCCGCCGGATGGTCGCCAGCTCCCGCGACAGGAATGCCATCTCCCGGTGCTCCTCCAGCAGCCGGCGCACCCGTGCGGCACCACGCAGGGGCAACTGCGGGACAGCGTCCAGCCGCGCATAAATGCCCTCCAGATCACCCAGGTGCGCCAGCAGAACCTGTGCCGTCTTCGGCCCGACACCGGGGATGCCGGGGATGTTGTCGACACTGTCGCCGGCAAGGCCCAGCAGATCCGGCACCTGGTCAGCGCGCACGCCGAGCGCGTCGGCGACGCCGTGGCAATCCATGGTCCGCCGGCCGCTGGCGTCCACTAGCCGGTCACCCGACTCCAGGAGCTGGGCGTAGTCCTTGTCGGTGGTCAGGTAGCGCATGCTGAAGCCGTCGTCCCGGAACCGGTGGGCTACGGTGCCGATAAGATCATCGGCCTCGTAGCGGTCACTGCTGAGCGCGGTCACACCCAGAGCGCGCGTGAGCTGCTGGCAGATGGCAATCTGGCGCTTGAGGTCCGCGGGCGCCTCGGGCCGATTGGCCTTGTAAGCGGGGTAGGCGTCGTTGCGGAAGCAGGTGGTGAGGCTCTCGTCGAAGGCGGCCAGGGCGTGTTCGGGCGTCGCGTCCTGGAGCAGGTCCAGCAGGAAATTGCCGTAGCCGTAGACCGCGTTGGCCGGATCCCCGGCGTCGTCCACCAGGCTCTCGTCAATGGAGAACCAGGCCCGGAAGATGTAGACGCTGGCGTCGATCAGGTAGAGGAGTTGCATGGCGGGGAGTTTAGCACCCATGGGGTGGTGGATCGTTGGGTCGGCGGGACGGTGGACGTGAACGTCCACCCTACGGCTACGCGCTGAGCGTGGCCGGGGTACCCGTAGGGTGGACCTTCAGGTCCACCATCCACGCCCCACCACCCCTGATCGATCACCGTCACCGGCTCAGGCCGTCGTCTCCTTGCGCGCCGCCTTGAGCTCTTCGTCGCCGGCATCGTCCAGCACGCTGCGCCCGGCCAGACGGTTTACGGCGTTGAGCAGGGCATGCAGCGAGGCGGTGACAATGTTGCCGTGCCGGGCCACGCCGAACAGGCTGCTGCCGTCCGGGCCGCGCATCTCCACGTAGGCCACCGCCTGGGCGTTGGCGCCGGCGTTGGTGGCGTGCTCGGTGTAGTCTGCCACCTGCAGTTCCACGCCCGTGTGCTTCGACAGCGCCGCCACGAAGGCGTCGATGGGGCCGTTGCCCTGAGCGGCGATGATCCGCTCCTCACCGTTGTCACGGATGGTGGCGGTGAGCTTGTCGTTGCCTTCGGCGTCGGTGCCTTCGCGGTAGTCCACCAGCTCGAACGGGCGGGTCACGTCCATGTACTCCTGCCGGAATGCCTCCCAGATCTCCGGTGCGGTAAGTTCGCGCCCGGTGTCGTCGGTGACCTTCTGGATCACGTGACTGAACTCGATCTGCAGCCGGCGCGGCATGGTCATGCCGTAGTCGCGCTCCATGAGGTAGCTGATGCCGCCCTTGCCCGACTGACTGTTGATGCGGATGACCGCCTCGTAGCTGCGGCCGACGTCCTTCGGGTCGATGGGCAGATAGGGCACCTCCCAGGTGCCGCCCCTCGCCTGGGCCGCGAACCCCTTCTTGATGGCATCCTGGTGCGAACCGGAAAACGCCGTGAATACCAGCTCGCCGGCATAGGGGTGCCGAGGATGGATGGGCAGCTGATTGCAGTACTCCGCCAGGCGCACGACTTCGTTGATGTCACCGAAGTACAGCTCCGGGTGGACGCCCTGGGTGTAGAGGTTCATGGCCAGGGTGACCAGGTCGACATTGCCGGTGCGCTCGCCGTTACCGAACAACGTGCCCTCGACCCGGTCGGCCCCGGCCATCACGGCCAGCTCGGCCGCCGCAACGGCGGTGCCGCGGTCGTTGTGCGGATGCACGGAGAGGATGATGCCGTCGCGGCGCTGCACGTTGCGGGCGAACCATTCGATCTGGTCGGCGTGGATGTTGGGCGTCGACACCTCCACGGTGGCCGGAAGGTTGATGATGACCGGCTTCTCCGGCGTGGGCTGCCAAACCGCGTTGACCGCATCGACGATCTCGAGGGCGTAATCCAGCTCCGTCTGGGTGAAGCTCTCCGGCGAGTACTGGAACAGCCAGCGGGTCTCCGGCTGCTGCGCCGCCAGCGCCTGCACCTGCTTCGCGCCTTCCACGGCCAGTTCGGTAATGCCGTCGCGCTCCATGCCGAACACGACACGGCGCTGCACGGTGGAGGTGGAGTTGTACAGGTGGAGGATCACGTTCGGCGCACCGCGCACCGCTTCGAACGTCCGCTCGATGAGTTCCGGGCGCGCCTGGGTCAGCACCTGGATGTAGACGTCATCAGGAATCAGGTTCTCTTCGATGAGCATCCGGCAGAAGTCGTAGTCGGTCTGCGATGCCGCCGGAAAGCCGACTTCGATCTCCTTGAAGCCGATGTCGAGCAGCGCATGGAACATGCGGCGCTTGCGCTCGCCGTCCATGGGCTCGATCAGGGCCTGGTTGCCGTCGCGCAGGTCCACGCTGCACCACGCGGGTGCCTTGTCGATCACGTGGTCGGGCCAGGTTCGGTCCTTGAGCCCCACCTGCGGGAAACTTCGGTACTTGGTGTCTGGTTGCTTCAACATGGTTGTTCACCCCTGGGAAATCCGTTGCCTGTCACGTCAGCGCGCATGCATGCGTCACGGCCACCGGGCAGGGCGAGGGCTGGCAAGCCGGCAATGGCTCCCGCACGCTGCACCGCCCGATGACCGCGGGGCAGTCGCAGTAGCGCCAGCAATAGTGCACAGAAAACCGGGGAATGCGGCATATGCCGCCCGATATGGCGAGTGCTGCGGTGACAACTGGAAGAGGACATGATGAACAACCTTGCTGCGAAGCGGAACGAAATCGGCTGACCCCGGCTCTCTCTCAGGAGGCCGGGCGAAGCAGTCGCAGTCGTAGCAGGCTCGCGTTCAGGTTCATCATGCCTCAACGCTAGTCCGATGACGCGGGAAGGTCAACCCCCGCCTCACTCCTGACCGTTCGGTTGCGCAGCGGGCTCGTCCGCGGGAAGTGCGCACGCAGGAACTCCATCTGGTCGGCGAGGATACGGCGCCCCTTCAGATAGATGTATTCGGCGTGCGTGGGCTTGAAGGGCACCGCCAGGAGCTGCATCCTGGCCTGCTCCGGCGTCCGCCCCGCCTTGTCGTTGTTACAGCGCTTGCAGGCGGTGACGACATTGGTCCAGACGTCATGGCCGGACTGGCTGATGGGCGTGACGTGGTCGCGGGACAGCCCGGCGGTCGGGAAATGAGCGCCGCAGTACATGCACAGGTAGTCATCGCGCCGGAACAGCGCCTTGTTGTCCAGCGGCGGGGTATAGCCGGCATGCCCCTTGAGGGTAGCCTGGACGGTGCCGTTGGTGGCGATGATGGAGTTGAGTTCGAGCACGCTGCGCCGCCCCGTGGCCGCGTTGAAGCCACCCCGCACGGTGTACAGCAGGCGCCCGCAGCTGTAGACCACCTGCTCCATGTAGTACAGGCGTGCCGCTTCCTGATAGGTAATCCACTCGAGCGGCATGCCGGAGACATCCGTCCGCAGAATCTGATTACTCAGGTCTAGCATGCCACGCGCTCCCGTGAAGCGACCGGTCAGCCACTTCTCATATATCACAGAACTGGCGGCAAAAGGCAAATAAATACAGCTGGTAACGGCCCCCGGATCGGTGTTCGCGAACGGCCTGGAAGCGGCGATCTGTCGCGGCCCTGCAGGCCAGTTCCTTCAAATGCGCTGTGACATGCGTTATTCTTTCGAGGCCAGCGCGGCCGGTTTATCCGACCGCGCTTTTTTGTCCGGGACTGCGGTAGTTGGGGGGAGGCGGCCCGTCCCGAGAGCTCGCCAGACGAGTGATTTCCGTTGACAGCCCGGTTCTCCCGGAGCAGCGGGAAGGGCCTGCCGCAGCAAACTTCACGGACCAACCCTGTTGGAAAGACGGGAGACATACATCATGGCAATACGTGTAGCCGTGCCCAAGGAAACCCAGACGGGCGAACGTCGGGTGGCCCTTGTGCCGAGCGTAATCAAGCAGCTCGACAAGCTCGGCGTTGAGATTCTGATGGAGTCCGGCGCCGGCAAGGAGAGCGGCTTCAACGATGACGCCTATGAGGGCGTCAGGATCGTCGAGTCGGCGGACGAACTCTACAAGGACGCCGACGTCACCCTGAAGGTACAGCCACCGACCGTCGAAGAGGCCGGCAAGCTCAAGCAAGGCAGCATCGTGATGGGCTTCATGGCCCCGCACGAGGGTGACACCCGCATCAAGACGTTCACGAAGAACAAGGTCACGAGCTTCTCCATGGAGCTGGTGCCGCGCATCACCCGGGCCCAGTCCATCGACGCACTGTCATCCCAGGCCTCCATCGTCGGCTACAAGTCGGTGCTGCTGGCCGCGAACATGATGCCGAAGCTGTTTCCGATGCTCACCACGGCCGCCGGTACCATCCGGCCGTCCACCGTGGTTGTCATTGGCGCCGGCGTCGCCGGCCTCCAGGCCATTGCCACGGCCAAGCGGCTGGGCGCAGTGGTCGAGGCCTACGACGTGCGGTCCGCCACCAAGGAGCAGGTGGAGTCGCTGGGCGGCAAGTTCATCAAGACCGGCGTCTCGGCGGAAGGTGAAGGCGGCTACGCCCGCGAGCTCACCGATGAGGAGAAGCAGCAGCAGGCGGATGTGCTCGCCGACCACGTGGCCAAGGCCGACGCCGTGATCACCACGGCCGCGATCCCCGGCAAGCCCGCCCCGAAGCTCATCGACAAGGCCACCGTGGAGCGCATGAAGCGCGGTGCCGTCATTATCGATCTGGCGGCGGAGACCGGCGGCAACTGCGAAGTGACCAAGGCCGGCAAGGAAGTGGACCACAACGGTGTCATCGTCTACGGGCCCAAGAACACGGCCAGTGCGCTGTGCCAACACGCCAGCGAGATGTACTCGCGCAACCTGTACAACTTCCTGGCGCTGATCGTAAAGGATGGCGAACTGGCTCTGGACTGGAACGATCAGGTGCAGACGGACAGCTGCCTGACCCACGACGGCGAAATCAAGCACGGTCCCACCCGTGACCGCCTGGAAGGAGGCAAGAAGTCATGATCGAGGGTTTCACTGCACTCTACATCTTCATGCTGTCCGCGGTGGCGGGCTATGAAGTGATTTCCCGCGTACCGGTCATCCTGCACACGCCGCTGATGTCCGGCTCCAACTTCATCCACGGCATCGTCGTCGTCGGCGCAATGATCGTGCTGGGGCACGCCGCCACACCCATGGAACAGCTGATCGGCTTCATCGCCGTGCTGCTGGGTGCCGGTAACGCCGTCGGCGGTTACGTGGTCACCGAACGCATGCTCGAGATGTTCAAGAGCAGCAAGAGCGAAGGCTAAGGGGGCACGGGAATGGAAACGTTGATTCAACTGAGTTATTTCCTGGCTGCCGTCCTGTTCATCGTCGGGCTCAAGGCCATGAGTTCGCCGAAGACGGCGCGCAAGGGCGTCATGTGGGCCGGCGTCGGCATGGTGCTGGCGGTCGTCGTCACGCTGTTCCACGGCGACATCCAGGGCTTCTCCAACTATCTGCTCATCTTCATCGCCCTCGCCATCGGCAGCTCGCTGGCATGGGTGACCGCCAAGCGGGTGCAGATGACCGAGATGCCGCAGATGGTGGCGCTGTACAACGGCATGGGCGGCGGCTCGGCCGGTGCCATCGGTGCCGTGGCGCTGATGGAAGCGCAGCGCAAGCTGGTGGAGTCGGGTGACAGTGTCATCCATCAGCAGATGGGCGCCGACATCGCCGTGCTGGCGGTCCTTGGTGGCCTCATCGGCACCGTGGCGTTCTCGGGCTCCCTGGTCGCATGGGCCAAGCTTGACGGCCGCATGCAGCGCAACAGCCTGATGCCCGCCCAGCAGATCGTGAACATCGTCCTGTTCGCGGCCATGGTGCTGGCCGGGATCTGGGTGCTGTTCAGCGGCGGCATGACCTCCATTGTGGTGTTCTTCGCCCTGGCGCTGGTGTTCGGCGTGTTCATGACGGTGCCCATCGGCGGTGCCGACATGCCGGTGGTGATCTCGCTGTTCAACGCCCTGACCGGACTGGCGGTCGGCTTCAAGGGCTTCGTGCTCGGCAATGCCGCGCTGATCATCGCCGGTACGCTGGTGGGTGCTGCGGGCATGCTGCTCACGCACCTGATGGCCAAGGCCATGAACCGGCCGATCTCCAACGTGCTGTTCAGCGGCTTCGGCACTCAGGCGACTGGCGGGGACGGCCCCGAAGGCGAGATGACGGAAATGGGCGCGGAAGATGCCGCGTACACCATGGCCTACTCCGACAGTGTCGTCATCGTGCCCGGCTACGGCATGGCCGTGGGTCAGGCGCAGCACAAGATCTGGGAGATGGTCCAGGGGCTGCAGAGCCGCGGCGTGGACGTAAAGTTCGCGATCCACCCGGTGGCCGGCCGCATGCCGGGCCACATGAACGTGCTGCTCGCCGAAGCCGGCGTGCCGTACGACATGATCTACGACATGGAAGAGATCAACGAGGACTTCAAGCTCACCGATGTGGTCCTCGTCATCGGCGCCAACGACGTGGTCAACCCGGCCGCCAAGACCGACGAGTCCAGCCCGATCTACGGCATGCCCATCCTGGATGTGGAAGATGCCGAGCAGGTACTGGTCATCAAGCGCGGCAAGGGCACTGGCTTCTCCGGCGTGGAGAACCACCTCTTCTACGGCGACAAGACCAAGATGGTCTTCGGCGACGCGCAGAAAGTGGCCAGCCAGATGGCATCTACCGTCAAGGATCTCTGATCCGAACCGGGTCGTACCGATGAGAAGGCCGCCTCCGGGCGGCCTTTTTTGTGCGTGGTGCACCGTGGGACCGGGCGGCCCGGGTGGGGATGGTGGACCTGAAGGTCCACCCTACGCGCTCCTACGTGTTCCGGTGGCCCGAAAGACGGCGTTGTCACGGTAATCGTAGGGTGGACCTTCAGGTCCACCACAGGACATCTCAACCGGCTGACCCGGCCGCGATCATCTCGCTCACGGCCCGGTCCGGCGCCGTATCACCCAGCGCCAGGAAGAATTGCCGCAGGCCGGCCCGCAGCTCGCGGCTGTCGTGAACAGGGATCGCGGCCAGATACCGCGCCACGGCCATACGGCAGTCCCGGTCGGCTCCATCCGGAGCGCCGCGGGCGTCGGCGGGCTGGAGGAGATGCACCACCCGCCGCTGGACGAACCGCTCCAGAGCCAGTTCCTGGGTGAGAAGATCCCGCCGGAGGGCGGCGGCGGCATCGTCCTGCCGCGCGAGGCCCCGCAACCCATTGCGCGCCTGCCGGTAGGGGCGCAACACGTCCCGTTCCAGCGCTTCGCCAACGGCGGCAATCGCTACCGCGGCCTCGCTCGTGACCGGACCATGTCCGGCCCGTGCACTCCACACCAGCGTCAGCATGGCACTCACGCTGACTCCCGCCCCGTCCTGCAATCCGAGGCAGGCCTCCATCATGCCCGGCAGCCCGTAGAGATGGACCATGCCCTGCCAGGCGGCGTCACCGTCAACGATGGTCGACACGTCGTCGCACTCCTGCCCCGCGTTCGGCTTACACACTGGTGATCAACAGCATGCGCGCCTCGTTGAGGCGCTGCAGGGTGTCCGTATCGCCGCCCTTGTCGGGGTGATGCTGCTGAGCAAGCTGACGGTACCGGCGAGTGACCTCCTCCACGCCCGCAGGCTCGTCCAGGCCGAGCAGCTCGAGCGCCTCGTGGCGCCGCTCCCCGGCATCCAGCCGGCGCCAGAATCCACTCAGCATCGCCTCCACCGTCGCCCGGTCCATGGTGTCCAGGTTGTCCAGGTCCATGTAGTAGTCCCGCAGCGAATCGCCGGCAACCACGGCCTGGCCGGACGCCGACTCGCTCCCGGCCGACGCATCATCGATACCGATATCCAGGCAGTGGATCCGCAGCCATTCACCTTCCGCCGCCAGCTGCGCGCGTAGCCGGTACAGGCTGTGGAAGAGGATGAAATGGGTGCGGAACAGGTCCATGGGTTCCGCCAGATCGGCGCCCGCGAACGGAGCAACACCCTCGTCGCGCAGGCGAACGATCAGGGCGTGCTCGGTCTGGCCAGCCGGCGCCTCGCGGACCAGCGCCAGCACCGTGGTCATGAGCTGTGAATCGGAGTCGTCGTATTCCATGGGCGCAGTATACGTGCCCGGGCGTTGCCACTGGCAACGGGGAATGTTATGCACAGCAACATGGCGGCCGACACCGTCCCGCACCGCAACACTGCCCCATACGGGTCAGAATGCACTAACCCACTGTTTACACGGCTTATAACCGACACGGACGACCAACCATTGACAATCGCGCCGACGCCGTGAAAGGCCGGCCGCAGCGCGCGCGCAGCGATTCCTCCACAAGGTTATCCACAGGGTTGTCCCGCGTTGTGAGGCACACGACTGCGGTCGGCAGCGGTGCCATCGGTACCGCAATCACCGTTAGACTGCTGGACCATGCAACCACCATCGTGCCCTGATCGGAATCTTCATGCCTGACACAGTAGTCGTCCAGGTGGCGGTACCCGCGCCCATGGACCAGACACTCGACTATCTGCCGCCAGCCGACGGTACGCTGCCGGCAGCGGGGACGCGCGTCCGTGTTCCCTTCGGACGACGCCACGTGGTGGGCGTGGTTACCGGAGACAGCCGCCGCCCCAGGGTGGATGGCCGGCGACTGCGGGCGATCGGCGAGGTTCTGGATACCGCGCCCACCCTCCCGGACGACATTCTGCGGCTCGGGCTCTGGGCGGCCGGGTATTATCACCACCCGCCGGGCGAGGTGCTCACGGGCATGCTCCCGGCGCCGTTGCGCCAGGGTGGCCGCGCCGAGCGCAAGCCCCCGGAGTACTGGCAGCTCACAGCCGATGGCCACAGCTGCGATCGCGAGCGCCTGAGCCGCCGCGCGCCCCGCCAGGCGGCCGTTGTTGCCCGCCTCGCGGAGACGGCGGACGCACTCCCCACCGCCGCCCTGGCCGATCTGGACGGCGACTGGCGCGGCGCATTGCGCAAACTGGCCGAGCAGGGGTTGGTGGAACGGACAGCGCCTTCGGCAGGGCAGCCGACCGCGAACCCGACGGCTCTGAACGACGACCAGCAGCGCGCCGCCGAGGCAATCACCGCCTCCCTTGGCGGTTTCAGCGCGCATCTGCTGGAAGGCGTAACCGGCAGTGGCAAGACGGAGGTCTACCTGGCCGCCATGGACGCCGTGCTGGCGCGCGGCGAGCAGGTGTTGCTGCTGGTCCCGGAGATCGGCCTGACGCCACAGCTCATCGAACGGTTCAGCGCCCGGGTGCCGGGCCGGATTGCCGTCCTGCACTCGGCGCTGGCCGATGGCGAGCGCCAGGATGCCTGGCTGGCCGCCGCCAATGGCGACGTGGACGTGCTCATCGGCACCCGCTCGGCGCTGTTCACGCCACTTCCCCGCGCCGGGCTGATCATCGTCGACGAGGAACACGACCCGTCGCTGAAGCAGCAGGAGGGCTTTCGCTACAACGCCCGCGATCTCGCGGCGGTCCGGGCCCGCAACGGCGACTTCCCGCTGGTGCTCGGATCCGCCACGCCGTCGCTGGAGAGCCTGCACAACGCGCTGGCCGGGCGCTACCATCTGCTGGACCTGCCACGCCGGGCCGGTGCCGCCCGGCCACCGCGGCTGGAGTTGCTGGATATCCGCGGTCAACCGCTGGAGGCCGGGGTCTCCCGGCCGGTGCTCGCGCGCATGGATCAGCACCTCGCCAATGGCGGTCAGGTACTGCTGTTCCTCAACCGACGGGGCTACGCGCCGGTCCTGCTCTGCCACGACTGCGGCTGGGTGGCCAGCTGCCCGCGCTGCGACGCCCGCCTGACCTGGCACCAGCACGCAGGCCGGCTGCGCTGCCATCACTGCGGCCACGAGCGCCCGGTCAGCCGCCACTGCGAGGACTGTGGCAGTACCGATCTTCGTGACGTGGGCCAGGGTACAGAGAAGCTGGAGAAGGCGCTGGCGGAGCGACTCCCGGACACCGGCGTCGTCCGCATCGACCGTGACAGCACGCGCCGCAAGGGTGCCATGACGGACCTGCTGGACCGTGCCCGCCATGGCGACGGCCGCATCCTGCTAGGCACGCAGATGCTGGCCAAGGGCCACGATCTGCCGGATATCAGCCTGGTGGCGATTCTGGACTGTGATCAGGGGCTGTTCGGCGCCGATTTCCGCGCCCCCGAACGCATGGCGCAGCTCATTACTCAGGTTTCGGGTCGCGCCGGCCGCCGCGACCGGCCCGGCGAAGTCCTGCTGCAGACGCACCACCCGGAACACCCGCTGCTGGACACGCTGCTGAAAGAGGGCTATGGGCGGGTCGCCCGCACCATGCTGCAGCAGCGCCGGGACGCCGCACTGCCACCCCATACCCACATGGCCCTGGTGCGCGCCGAGGCTGTGGAGAGCCGCGCGCCCCACGCCTTCCTTGAAGAGGTGCGGCACCGTGGCGAAGCCCTGGCGGGGGACGACGTGCTCCTGATGGGGCCGGTCCCCGCGCCCATGGAGCGCCGGGCCGGCCGCTACCGCGCGCAGCTACTGATCCAGGCGCCAACGCGGGCGCCGCTGCACGAGCTGCTGACCCGACTGGTGCCGGGGCTGGCCGACCTGCCGGGGGCCCGACGTGTGCGCTGGTCCGTAGACGTGGACCCGCAGGACATGTTCTAGGTGGTTTCTGATTCCAGGTGGTTTCTGCGCACGGGTCGATTTGTGGGCGGCACCGCGAACCGGGATAATACCCCCCAATTCGGATTAACGGTCTGTCATCACCCATGAAAGAACAGCTTCGCAGTCTTATTGCCACGGCCGTGGACGGCCTGATCGCGGACGGCACGCTGCCCGCGGACACCCGGGTCGAGATCCAGGTGGAACGGGCCCGGGACAAGAGCCATGGCGATTACGCGGTGAATACCGCCATGGTGCTGGCAAAGCAGGCCCGCATGAAGCCCAGGGAGCTGGCCGAGCGCCTGGTCGCCGCCATCCCTGATGATCCGGGGGTCGCCGGCGTCACCATCGCGGGGCCCGGGTTCATCAACATCGACATCACCGCGGAAGCGGCCTACACCGCAGTCCGCGACGCGCTGTCCCGCGGCCAGGCATACGGCCGCGCCGACCTGGGTGCCGGGCAGCGCATCAACATCGAGTTCGTGTCCGCCAATCCCACCGGGCCGCTGCACGTGGGCCACGGCCGCGGCGCCGCCTTCGGCGGGGCCCTGGCGAGCCTGCTGGCCACCGCCGGCTACGACGTGCACCGCGAGTACTACGTCAACGACGCCGGCCGACAGATGGACATCCTCGCCACCAGCGTCTGGCTGCGTTACCTGGAGCTGGAGGGCGAGTCGCTGCGCTTCCCCGACAATGCCTACCGGGGCGATTACGTCCGCACCATCGCCCAACGGCTCATGCACCGGGAGGAGGACCACTTTCTGCATCCGGCCGAAGTGGTCTTCGCCGAACTGCCGCTGGATGCGTGCGAAGGCGGCGACAAGGAAGAGTACATCGACACCCTGATCGCCCGCGCGAAAACCCTGCTCGGGCCGGACGCATATGAAGTGGTCTTCGCCCTGGCACTGGAGACGGTGCTGGAGGACATCCGCGAGGACCTGGGCGCATTCGGTGTCACCTACGACGAGTGGTTTTCGGAACGCTCCCTCACGGACAGCGGCGCCGTGGACCAGGCACTGCAGAGACTGGACGAAGCCGGCCACCTGTACGAGTCGGAGGGCGCCACCTGGTTCCGCTCCAGCGCGTTTGGCGACGAGAAGGACCGCGTCGTGCGCCGTGAGAACGGGGCGGTGACCTACTTCGCCTCCGACATCGCCTACCACCTGAACAAGCTCGACCGCGGTTACGACCAGTGCATCGACATCTGGGGCGCCGACCACCACGGCTACGTGCCGCGGGTCCATGCGGCAATGCGGGCATTCGGCCACGAGCCGGACCAGCTGGACGTACGTCTGGTGCAGTTCGCCATTCTCTACCGCGGCAGCGAACGCATGCAGATGTCGACACGCTCGGGCCAGTTCGTCACGCTGCGGGAGCTGCGCGACGACGTGGGCGCCGATGCCGCCCGGTTCTTCTACGTCATGCGCAAACCCGAGCAGCACCTGGACTTCGACCTGGAGCTGGCCAAGTCCCAGTCCAACGACAATCCGGTGTACTACATCCAGTACGCCCACGCGCGCATCTGCAGCGTCATGGCGCAGCTGCAGGAGAAGGGGCTGGAGCACGACGACGCCAACGGCGACCGGCACCTCACGCGCCTCACCGAGCCACACGAAACCGAGCTGGTCAGCGCCATCGGCCGCTACCCGGAAGTGATCGAGATCGCCGCCGCGGCGCGGGAACCGCACCAGATCGCGCACTTTCTGCGGGAGCTGGCGAGCCATGTCCACACGTACTACAACGCACACCAGTTCCTGGTCGACGACGCCGACCTGCGGGACGCGCGCCTGAACCTGGTGCTGGCCGCACGCCAGGTCATCCGCAACGGGCTGCACCTGCTCGGTGTCAGTGCCCCGGACGCCATGTAAGGATCACGGACGCAGATCATGGCCAATACCAAACGCAGTACCGGCGCAAAGCGCAAACCACAACCGAAGCAGCAGGCCGCTGGCGGCTCCCGCATGGGTTGGTTCCTGAGCGGGCTATTGCCCGGCCTGTTCGTGGCGTTTCTGGTGCACATGCATCACGATCGGGACAGCGGCGTCATGAGCCCGTCGTCCTCCGGCGAGACCGCCCAGCAGCAGGGTGAGCGCAGCAGCGGCAGCAACCGCCCGCGCTTCGAATTCTACGAGCTGCTCTCGGAGATGGAGGTGGTGGTACCGGACGAGCCGGAGGACGAAGAGGCCGTCACGGCGATGCCGGATGCACCGGCCGCGCCAGAGCCGGAGGTCACCACCCCCGACCCGGCACCGGCAGAGCAGCCGGCCACGGCGGACGACGAGGAAACGCCCCACTACATGGTGCAGGCGGGTTCGTTTCAGTCCCACGAGGACGCCGATCGCATGAAGGCCAACCTGGCACTTATCGGCGTGCAGGCGAACATCGAAAGCGTGGAGGTGGACACCGGCGAGACATGGCACCGCGTGCGCATCGGCCCGTTCGCCGACCGCGACCGCGTGGATTCGCTGCGCAGCCAGCTGGAGGACAACAACGTCGACAGCATCCTGCTGCGCTCGCGCAGCTGACGGCCTGCCGCGCTACTGAAGCCGGCTCTCGCCGCCTTTCATGCCGCGGACCGCGTCGGGCGGTATGGTGAACCCCACCGCCCAGCCCGGATTGACCACCACGCCCATGCCATCCCAGGTGCTGTGCACCGCCCAGGCAAACGAGACCTCCACGGAGAAGGCGAACTCCGGGTGCTCCTCGGTCACCGGGTAGCCACGGGCCGGGGCGGTGAACACGGCCAGCAACCCTTCGCCATCGTCCCCCTGGAGCACCAGGGGCTGCACCCCTTCGGGGTGCTCCGACTCGGCGAACTCCTGGTCCACCAGCAGCGCCACCTGGCTTTCGGCCATGCGCTGCATGAACTCCACGGTTTCCATCTCGCCGGTGTGAGCCGCCAGCAGATCCTGCTCCAGATCGTTGAGCGGCTCGAACTCGGCGAAGCGCGTGTCGGTACTCATCTCACCTCCGGGACTACAGGGATTTCTTGTTGCCGCCGTTGAACAGCTCGCGCTTGTCGCGGTAGAGCGCGGAGATGTCCTCGTCGCCATAACCCGCAGCGAGCAGGCGGTCGTAGTGCTTGAGCGTCATCTCCACCGTCGGCAGCGCGACGTTCATGTTGTCCAGCATCTGGCGACAGATGGTGAGGTCCTTGTGGTGCAGGGCCAGCTTGAAGCCAGGCTCGAAGGTGCCCTTGACCATGGTCGGGCCGCGCATCTGCAGGAACCAGTTGCCGGCGGCGCCACCGCTGACCACGTCGATGACCTTGTCCATGTCCAGCCCCGACGCCTGGCCGAAGGCCAGCGCCTCGGTCACGGCCTGGTTGATGCCGGCACACATGATCTGGTTCACGGCCTTGGTCGCCTGACCGGAACCCACGTCGCCCATGTGCGTGGCGCTCTTGCCCATGGCGTCGAACGCCGGACGCAGCCGCTCCACCACGGTCGGGTCACCGCCGATCATGAACACCAGCTGCCCGGTCTGTGCGCCTTCCTTGCCGCCCGACACGGGAGCATCCAGGAACTCGACGCCGGCCGTGGCGAGTCTGGCAGCCGCCTGCTTGGCGGTATCCACGGCAATGGTGGAGGTGTCCACCACCGTCTTGCCGGCGGACAGCCCCGGTGCCATGGCGTCCATGACGGCCAGCACGTCCTCGTCCCTGGAGACGCAGGTGACGATGACGTCGCACTGGCCGGCCAGGGTCGCCGGGTCGGCCGCGGCCGCGACGCCCAGCTCGGCCGCAATCGCGTCCGCCTTGTCCGCGGAGCGGTTCCACACCGCCTCGAGCAGCCTCGCCTTGTGCAGATTGCGCGCCATTCCGGTACCCATGGCACCCATGCCGATCACGCCGACTTTCATGTTCGTCACCTCCGTTATCTCCGGTCTCAGTCTTCCAGGTAGGTATAGCCCCGCAGGCCCGTCTCCAGCGCCTCCAGACACTCGCGCTGCCGGGACGCATCCAGCGACGCCGCCCTCACTTTCTGCTCATAGGCCTGCAGCAGGTCGTCTCGCCGGAAATGGACATAGTGCAGCACCTGCTCGACCGTATCCCCGGCCACGGGCTCGCTGAGCCGGTAGCCGTCACCGTCCAGGTGCACGTTGATGGCCGCGGTGTCGCCGAACAGGTTGTGCATGTCACCGAGGATCTCCTGGTAGGCGCCGACCATGAAGATCCCGAGCCGGTAGGGTGTGCCCGGCCTGAACGGCGGCAGGGGCAGGGTGCTCTCCACGCCCTCGCCATCCACGTAGTACTGGACGCTGCCATCCGAGTCGCAGGTGAGGTCCTGCAGCACGGCGCGCGCCGTGGGCCGCTCGTCCAGCCCCGCCAGAGGCAGGATCGGGAAGACCTGGTCGATGGCCCAGACGTCGGGCATGGACTGGAAGATCGACAGATTGCAGAAGAGCTTCTGCGCCAGCTTCTCGTTGAGTTCGTCCAGCACTTCCCGGTGATTGCGGGCGGTGGGGCTGAGCTGCCCCCGGACCTGGCGGCAGATGGCCGTGTACAACTGCTCCGCATGGGCACGCTGCTGCAGGCCGAGCACGCCGTGGGTGTACATGGCCTGCGCCTCCTGCAGGCCGTGGACAGCATCGTGATAGCGCTCGATCGGGGAACGCCCGGCGGCTTCCGTCAGGGTCTGCCAGAGGTCGGCGAGCACCTGCGGCCCACCGTCGCCGGGGGCTTCGGCACGCTCTTCGCCGGGGCTGTCGTGGTCGATGACGTTGGTCAGCAGCACCGCGTGATGGGCGGTGAGCGCCCGGCCGGACTCGGAGATGATGTCCGGGTGGGGCAGGTCGCGCTCGCTGCAGATTTCCCAGAGCGCGTGCACCACGTTGCTGGCGTACTCGTCCACCGAGTAGTTCATGGAACAGTAATTGCGGGAGCGGGTGCCCTCGTAGTCGACCCCGAGGCCACCGCCCACGTCCACGGTGGTCACGGGCACGCCAAGGGCGCGCAGCTC
The DNA here is from genome assembly GCA_007126095.1 of Aquisalimonas sp. Classification (GTDB taxonomy): domain Bacteria; phylum Pseudomonadota; class Gammaproteobacteria; order Nitrococcales; family Aquisalimonadaceae; genus Aquisalimonas. The sequence goes on along the minus strand of SLBZ01000141.1, from coordinate 5,536 downwards.
CGCGTAGTAGCGGGCCGCTTCACGCATGCCGCTGCGGATGTCGCGGACGTTGGGAATCTGCGAGCCCAGATGGAAGTGCAGCAGATCCAGGGTGTGCTCGAACCCGTCCGCCCGGAGCCGATCGACCACGCTCAACGCCTGGGATGCGCTCAAGCCGAACTTGGACTTCTCGCCGCCGGTGTTCTGCCACTTGCCGGCACCGATGGAGGCCAGCCGTACCCGCATGCCGAGCCGGGGGGTGACTCCGAGGCGCTGCGCCTCCGCCACCACCAGATCCGCTTCGCTGCGCTTTTCCATGACGATGCGCACGTCCATGCCCAGCTCCTGCCCCAGCAGCGCAAGGCGCACGTATTCGCGATCCTTGTAGCCGTTGCAGATGACCGTGCCGCCGGCCGGCGCCAGTGCAAGCACGGCCATGAGTTCCGGTTTGCTGCCGGCCTCGAGCCCAACCCGCTGCTCGCCCCGGGAGAGAATCTCTTCCACCACACGGCGCTGCTGGTTGACCTTGATGGGATAGACGGCGGTGTAACGGCCCTGGTAAGCGTGGGCCGCCATGGCAGACTGGAAGGCGTTGCAGAGGCTGTCCACGCGGTGGTGGAGGATATCCACGAACCGCACGAGCACGGGCAGCGACAACCCGCGCGCCTGGACGGCATCCGCGAGCGCGTCCAGGTCGATGGCGGTGCCGCCGCCCTGCCCGGAGGGCCGCACCACGACCCGCCCCTGGTCGCCGATGTCGAAATAACCGCCGCCCCAGTGCGCGGTGTTGTAAAGCTGGCGCGCGTCCTGGATGCTCCACTCGCCCATGATGCCGACTGTCTCCGCTGGTGTCCCCCGATCAGACGCAACCGGGCGCGACCCGGAGTCTCTCCGGATCGCGCCCGACAGCGCCGTATCAGGGTAACACCATCAGGTGCGGAAACGCCCCGCCAGCTCGCGCAGCTCGCCGGCCAGACGCACCAGCTCATCGTTGGCGCGGGCGACCTGTTCGTTGGAAGCGGCGCCCTCCCGAGCGATGTCACTAAGCCGGTTGACGCTCTCGTTGATGGTGTCGGCCACGGCACTCTGCTCCTCCGCGGCACTGGCGATCTGGGTGTTCATGTCCGAGATCTCCGAGACCGTGGAGTTGAGCGTCTCCAGCGCCGCGCCGGCTTCGCCCGCCTGGGTCACGCTGGTTTCCGCCTGCTGATGGCTCTCCTGCATTACCGCAACACCTTCGTCGGCGCCGGCCTGGAGCTTCTCGATCATCTCCTCAATCTCGCGCGCCGACGACTGGGTGCGGCTGGCCAGGGTACGGACTTCGTCGGCCACCACCGCGAACCCGCGACCGTGGTCGCCGGCGCGGGCCGCTTCGATGGCGGCATTCAGCGCCAGCAGGTTGGTCTGCTCCGAGACCTCCTGGATCACGGACAATACCTGGGTGATGTTGTCCGTCTGGTTCTTGAGATCGCCGATCACGCGCACCGCGCGCTCCACCGCATCGGACAGGCGACTGATGGAGCTGGCGTTCTGCTCCACCACGGCCGTGCCGTGCGTAGCCGCTTCACGGCCATTGTTAGCCAGTTCAGCGGCATGCTGGGTGTTGCGCGCCACTTCCTGGACGGTGGTGGCCATTTCGTTGATGGCCGCCGCCACTTCCTCGGTCTCGCTCTGCTGGCGGCCAGCGGCATCCTTGCTCGACGCAGCCAGCTTCTCCAGCGAGGACGACTGCTCCTGCACGCCGTGGGCCGTCTCCACGATGTTGCGGATCATGTCCTGGAACGTCGCCATCATCTGGTTGAAGGCGTTGGCGGTCTGCCCCAGTTCATCATCCCGGCCGGTATGGATCCGCATGCTGAGGTCGCCGGTCTGGCTGGCTTCCCCGCCCATGGTCTCCATCTGTCGACGCATCTGGCCGATGGGCTGGAGCACCCGCTGGACCGTGCGCAGGCCGAACACCACCAGCAGGGCGATGACGCCGAGGGTGACCACGAGGATGGCGTTGCGCCCGGCGGTTGCCAGGGTCTGGGCCGTGTCCACGGCGCTGTCGGCCTCCGCCATGACGTACGCCTCCAGGTCCCCCATGCTGGCCCGCATGTCGGCGGTGGCGGCGCGGACATCGCTCAACGCCTCGCTCTGGCGCTGTTCCAGTTCGAGCTGCTGCTGGCGCAACGCATATACGGAATCGTCGCCGTCCACCATCAACGCACCCATGGCGGCGATGATGTCGTGCAGCTCCCCGGCCATCTCGCGTTGCTGGCGGTCACTCCACTCCGAGTCCCGGATCTGCGCCGCCGACTGCAGGGCCAGATTCAACTGCTGATTGACCTCGTTCTGGCGCGTGCTGGTAAGCATGAATGGGTCGTTGATCAGTCGCAGATTGCGGCCGAGCCCGGCCAGGTTGGCCACAGCGACCTGAATGTCGCCGCTGAGCCGGACAATATCCAGTCGGCGCTCGATCAGCCCTTCCACGAGCATGGGGGGCAGCGCGCGAACATCACCACCGACCCGCTCCAGTTCGCCACGCAGCTCGCGCTCCTGACGGACGCGGCGCAGGGTGGCCTGGCCAGCCATGCGTTCGGACTGCACCAGCACCGTACCGATGTGGTCATCCATGGTGGCGACCTGGGCCTCGATCTCCTCCAGCAGCTGCAGGTAGTGCCGCCGGGTCTCCTCCAACGCCCGGTCGGCATCCACCAGCGTGGTGTAGCCGGTATCGAGGGACGCGGCCAGCTCCGCGGCCCGCTCGTCCTCCGCCGCGAGCTGTTCCAGATCCGCACTGGCGGCCTGGTAGTCGCGCTCCAGCTCGGCGAGCTGTATGGCGTCGTCGAGCCCCTGGGCGCGCTCTGCGCCGATCAGCTCGGCGTGGCGCTCACCGAACCCCGCCATGATGTTGCCGATGTCCGTGCGGGCGATCTGGTTCGGCAGCACTTCGCCGAGAATGTAGTCCTGGGTGTTTACCAGTCGGGCGTTGGAGACCAGCGCCACCGCAGCCAGCAACAGTGCGGCGACGATGGCGGTCCCGAACAGGCCCAACAGCATGGCGCGAATACTCAATTGCAGGCGCATGTCAGATTCTCCTTCCAGGGCCTAGTCGAACAGACGGGACCAGTCCAGCGGCTGGAACTCGCCATCCCGGATGCGGGTGGGCCATACCGAGTCGCTGGCCTGATGGTCGTCCGGCCCCAGCGTCAGGGTCTCGCCGAGGCCGATGTCGAACTCACCCAGGGAGAGCAGTCCGTCGACAACATCCTCCCGTCCGGGATCGGCGCCGGCCTGCTCGAGGCCCGCGACGAACGTGCGGGCAGCCAGGTAGCCTTCCAGCGAAATGAAGTTGGGCTCGGTATCGGGAGCGTGGGCCGTCAGGGCATCCCGGTAATCCGAAACCGCGGGCAGGTCGGCGTCGTAAGGGGGCACCACCTGGGTGACCACCACGCTCTCCGCCATTTCCGGATCAAGCGCGTCGCGCAGGGCGTGGCTGCCCACGAAGGAGACGGCCAGGAAGACAGTGTCTGGGAGGTCCCAGTAGGCTTCCTGGATGAACTCGGCAATGGGGCCGTGGACACCGACCATGATGATCGCCCGGGGCTCGGTCTCCGCCTCCAGGATGGTCGCAAGGCCGTTATGGATATTCGTGGTGCCGCGGGTGTAGCGCCCGTGGGCGAGCGCCTCCGGGCGGTACACGTCGTGCGCCTCGAGCGCCGCCATGGCACCGCTGTGGCCGGCGTCACCGAAGCCGTCGTTCTGCGTGAAGAAGGCGATCTCCTCCGGCTCCAAACCCGCCTCCAGAAGCCCGTCGATCATCGCCGCGGTCTCCTGATGGTACGAGGCACGGAAATTGATCACGTGACGGTCGGGCGGATCCTGTCGCAACACGCCCGCACCGGTGAAGGCACCAAACAGCAGGGTCTCGCTGCGGTTGTGAATGGGAATGGTGACGATGGCCGTGGGCGTGCCGACATTGCCGATTGACGCGAGCACCTCATCCTCGTCGATGATCTCCCGGGTCAGCGGCGCGGAACGGGACGGCTCATAGCCGTCGTCGCGGCTGATCAGCTCCAGCGATCGTCCGTTGACGCCGCCGGCCTCGTTGACCTCCCGGAAATGCGCCTCGATGCCCGCGCGCATCCCTTCACCCAGGCCGGCGGCACCGCCGGAAAATGGTGCAACCATGCCGAAGCGAAGCTCCGCCTGTGCCAGTGCAGGCACGAGCAGCAGCAGCGCGAACCAGCGTCCGCCTTGCAATCCGCGAATCATGTTGAGCTCCCCCCCTACTTGCGTTTTGATCTGCCTTTGTTTTGTCGGTATCGGCAGTGATGGGCTGGACATGAGCGACACCCTGTCATTCCTGACAGGGTGCACCCACGAACCGACCCATCTCGAGTCTGCCCATCCGTGGCTCAGGGAACCGCGCCATGGTTCACAGACTGGTCACGGCAAGCACCATTGCGCATAATCGCCGCGCACCTCATCACACGCGGAAACGGCCTGCGGGCCTCGGGAGAGTAACCATGGGACTGGACAGCGAGCGCTGGTTCAGCGAGCCCTTCGGCGAGGAGGGCATCGCGTTCTCACTGGAGATCACGGAGAAGCTCCACGCGGAGCAAACGCCCTATCAGTCCATTGAGGTGTACGACACAACGCGGTGGGGCCGGCTGCTTGTGATCGACGGCTGCGTGATGCTCACAAGCCGCGACAATTTCACCTACCACGAAATGATGGCGCACCCGGTGCTGTTTACCCACCCGGACCCGCGCAATGTGCTGATCATCGGCGGCGGCGACTGCGGCATGCTCCAGGAGGTGCTGCGCCACCCCGGCGTCGAGCGCTGCGTGCAGGTGGATATCGACGAGGGGGTGACGCGGGCGAGCGAGCGGTTCTTCCCGGAACTGTGCGGTGCCAACAACGACACGCGCGCGGAGCTGCTGTTCCAGGACGGCGTGCAGTACATCCGGGACCTGCCCGCCGGCAGTGTGGACGTGGTCATCGTCGACAGCACCGACCCGGTGGGACCCGCAGAGGGGCTGTTCGGCGAGGCGTTCTTCCGGGATGTCCACCGGGCCGTGGCGGACGACGGGCTGATCGTGCAGCAGAGCGAATCACCGATCCTGCACGTGGACACCATCCTGAAGGACCTGCACGCGGCCATGCGCGGCGCCGGTTTCAGCCGGGTGGCCACATTGCAGTATCCGGTGTGCAGTTACCCCTCGGGCTGGTGGTCCGCCACCATGGCGAGCAAGGGCGCCGATCTCACGCAGTTCCGCGAGACCGACGCAGCCAGCAAGCCGTTCAAGACGCAGTACTACAACGCCGCCATCCACCGTGGTGCGCTGGCGGTGCCGGAGTTCTGCCGGCACCTGCTGACGGACCAGTAGACGGGCGGCAGGAGCGGTAACCGGGGCGTCCAACCGTGGTGGATCTGAAGATCCACCCTACGCCGGTTCGGCCGGTCGGTGGGGCGTGTGAGACCGCCAGGGTGACTCGCGACGCTCCGACCCGCAGGCCGTCCGGCCCGAAGGGTGGCGGCAGGGACGCCGCCATCGATTTACAGCACAGG